>CAJTSL010000039.1 GCA_910578845.1 uncultured Lachnospiraceae bacterium | reverse complement strand
GTGCCAAAGTACCCTGCTCGTGATCTTGTCTATTTGGCACAACTAGGTTTTGAAAAATAAGAGTTTCACAATCATCTCTCTATGTCAGTAGACGTTTGTGAAACGTCCTCTCTCTGTCGGTTTAGGCAATTGCCCGCCTAGATCTGATAGTACCCCCGGTACCACTCCACGAACTTACCAAGTCCCTCCTCGATCGTCGTATCCGGCTTAAAATCATAATCGCTGATCAGATCACTGACGTCGGCGTATGTTTGGTAAACATCACCTGGCTGCATAGGCAGATATTCTTTCACTGCGCTTTTCCCGAGGCATCTCTCTAATGTCTCAATGAAATCCATCAGTTTCTCCGGCTTGTTATTCCCGATATTATATAAAGTATAGGCGGCGCCTTTTTCATCCATGCCCGGAGGGTTACATAGAATATTCTCGACTCCTTTCACAATATCATCGATATAAGTGAAATCACGATACATATCGCCCTTATTATAAATTTGGATCGGTTCGCCCGCCAAAATCTTTTTCGTAAATTTATAATATGCCATATCCGGTCTCCCAAACGGCCCATATACCGTGAAGAAGCGAAGCCCCGTGACCGGGATCCGGTATAGCTTACTGTAGGCATATGCCATAAGCTCATTTGATTTCTTCGTCGCTGCGTACAAGCTTACCGGCTCGTCCACCTGATCTTTGGTGGAAAAAGGAATCTTCTCATTGCCACCGTACACCGAGCTAGAAGATGCATAAACAAGATGTTCCACCGGAAAATAACGGCATCCCTCCAGAATATGGAAAAATCCCATCACATTCGACTGCATATAGGCGTCCGGGTTGTCTATGCTGTAACGCACGCCCGCCTGCGCACCCAAATTAACGACGACTTGCGGATGATATTCTTGAAAAAGCTGGAACACATCGCTCTTCTCCGCCAGATCTCCCTTGATGAACGTGTAATGCTCATATTGCTCCAAAACAGCAATCCGGTCTTCTTTCAAAGATACATCATAATAAGCGTTCAGATTATCAAAGCCAATGACTTCCGCCCCTTTTTCCAAAAGGCTCTTAGACAGATGGAAGCCGATAAATCCCGCTCCCCCTGTGACTACATATGTTTTCCCAATATCTAATTGATTCATCAAAGCCCTCCATCGCTCTTATAAAGCCTGTAACCCCAGGCAGCCTCGTGGCCAATGCCAGTCTATAAACCTAGTCCGAAAGAGTATTAACGCCCAATACTGTAATATTCAACTCCTGCTTCCTTCATTTCCTGCAAATCAAAAATGTTACGCCCATCATATACAAGAGGGGTTCTCATCAGCTTCTTAAATTCTGCTACAGGGATCTTCTTAATCTCATCCCACTCCGTAAAGACAAAACAAACATTAGCGTCCTTAAGCGCCTCCTCGGGCGTCTCCATATAATGGATAGAGCCTTTCCCACACTCCCCTACCGGATACTGCCTCTGAAAGTTCTGCATCGCGATCGGGTCATATGCGTAAATATCCGCACCGTTTTCTAACAACAGCTTCACATTGTCCAACGAGGGCGCTTCCCGCAAGTCGTCCGTCCCTGGCTTGAAAGAAAGGCCAAGGACTGCAACCTTTAGATTTTGGAAAGTGATCATACGGTTACTCGCCTTTTGATACAGCTTAGTCTTTTGTTCCGCATTGACATCAACTGCCGCTTCCACAGTCCGGAGCGTATAGCCATGCTGATGTGCCAAATACTTTAATGCCTTGGTATCTTTCGGGAAGCAGCTTCCGCCATATCCAATGCCCGCGCTTAAAAACCGGGAGCCAATCCTGGCATCATAGCTCATCCCTTTTGCTACCGCATCAATGTCCGCCCCTACCAGCTCACATAAATTGGCAATATCGTTCATATAGGAAATCTTCAAGGCAAGGAAATCATTGCAGGCATATTTAATCATTTCTGCGGAACGCCTATTCACCGATACAATCGGCAACCCGAAAGGCTCATAGATCTTCTTCAAAGTAGCTTCCGCCTCTGCGCTCTCTGTTCCGATAATGATCCTCGCCGCATGAAGCGTATCGTGTACGGCAGAACCTTGGGCAAGGAACTCGGGATTAGAAGCCACTTCTATTCTCACATCCTTTACAAGGAAATCCCGGATGAACTGTTCTACCTTGTCGTTTGTCCCTACTGGGACCGTTGATTTTACGACCACCAGACAATCCCGTTCCACCGATTCCGCAATCTGTCTGGACACAGTCGCAATATAGCTCAAATTCGCTGATCCGTCCGGCTGTTCAGGTGTACCGACCCCGATAAAAATTGCCTCCGCATCTTTATAAGCGCTATGGTAATCGGTCGTATAATGAAGCCTGCCTGCCTCATTGTTTTTCCGCATCAGCTCTTCTAACCCATCTTCATAAATGGGGGTTATGCCAGCTTCCATCATTTTGACTTTCTTCTCATCTACATCCACGCAAGTTACGTCATGCCCTTTCTCAGCAAAACATACACCTGCCACTAATCCCACATAACCAGTCCCCGCAACTGCTATCTTCATTCTAGTCCCCCATTCTTGCACAACTTGCAAATTTGACTTTTTCTCATCCTGTATTGCGAATAACCAAGTAGCATTCGCCCATCAGCGTCGATTCCATTTTTCAAACAACTATTATTGTAACAGATTATATATCCTATTTCCAGTGCCTGCCTCTGATTATATGAGAAAATTTGACAAGAACGAAGAGTCCGGTGAACCGGGCTCTCACGCCGGAGCGCGTCTGCGTCAGCAGACATTTTCCTAAGGCGCAAAGTGCGCATCCCCCCGGAGTTTTTTTGCTTTATAGGGGGTTTATAGGGCGCAATTTCCTACTAAAGCCAAAAAACAGGAAGCTTTATAAAAGCTCCCTGCCCCAACACTGCTTCATGATGCATCCACATCCATATTTTCCTTCTGCCCGGCAACATTAGAATGCTCGTCTATCATGCTCTGGACCGGAAGGATGACTTTCACCCGATAACGGCCATCGCTTTTATTACTGTCCATAATGCCACCGTATTTCCTGACAATTTTCTGTACGCTGCGCAAACCGATGCCATGCTTTTCTCCTATGCCAGCTTTTTGTCCTTTGTTCTTCACCCTATCGTCATGATTATCCGTATAGCTGTTTTCTATTTGGATAAGCATATAACGCCTTTCTTTGGAAAGACATATGCTACACAATATCCCATCCTTCTTAACGCTCCTCTTCTCCGCTTCTATTGCATTATCCAGTAGATTTCCTATCAAAGAGAGCAAATCATTATCCTCTATATTCTGGAAATACAAAGGCTCCGTAATATCATACTCCAACAGGATCCCGTTCCCATCTGCATGGCTTTTCCTTTCTGCAAGCAAAGCATTCAATATCTTGTGGCTGCATATCATCTTCTGTTCAATATGTGCAAGCGATATCTTCAGCTCCTTTATCAACCGTCCAATCTCCTTGCAGTTTCCTTGTTGTGATAAAGCAGCGATTGTCCTCATCGTATGGCGCATATCATGTATGAAAACATCATATTGCTCCTGCATAGCCTCTAAATCCTGATAATACTTTTCCCTCATCGCGCTAGCATTATTTTCATTTTGTTTCGTATTCTGTATGACAGATTGCCAAAAACGCATGCCAAGGTAAAAATGACTCATCTTCTGTAACCATATGCCTTCCCGGGAACGATATCCCATAATCCAACGGTATGAATTGCTAGACTCTATGAAATCACCCGTCTATATGGTTCTATCTTCACGCAAAAGGCAACAAGATTCATTTCATTTGACTGAATCATTCTTTTTTCATATCCAGCGCATATCTTTTTCGACAAAATGGTAAAATTTGCAATTTTTTCGTCATTTAATGTCATTTTTAATTATTTCGGGCGTGAAATTCACCTATTCAGTCTTTATCCATTAGAATAAACAACAATTAAGGACGGCAAATCTCCAAGGAATCTCCAAAGATGGAAAACAGCTCAGTCCAAAATAAAAAAGAAAGGATATCGATCAGACATGGAATATCTTTTACATAAAGCCCAGGTAGAATATGGTTTTTCGGATTACCAGATTAAACTGTTACGTTTTTCTTTTACTGGAATTTTATACGATATAAGCAAAACACTCATCTTTCTGGTGTTTTTCGCTGCAACTGGCAAGTTTATGGAATTCCTGTTCGCATCCATTCCGCTTATTCTGCTTCGTACTAGGACCGGTGGCATCCATCTGCGCAAATATTGGACATGTTTTCTGTTTTCTTTCCTTTACCTCTATGCCGCCATTAATATACTGCCCGCAATCATCACGGTGCATCCGCTAATGGTCTATCCGGTCTTATTATTATGCGCCGTCCTGGATTATTGGATTGGCCCCGCTACTATGAAGGAACGCCTGATCATAACCGACGAATTCATGATAGATAAACAGAAGGCGCTGCTCAAAAAAGCAAAGATCCAATCTTTCCAAGTGGTTTTCATCGTTGCTGTCTTATTCTTTATTTTCCCTGACAGCCAGTATCTTATCGTAAGTTTTTGGACCGTTATCTTACATACGTTCCAATTATTTATAACTAAAATATTAAAGGAGGTAAAACATCATGAAAAATTGGCTTAGGAAGAATATGTTTGCTTTGTGTAGTGCTAGTTTGGCGTATTCATTTATTTACTATATACAAACACGCAGCCACTTTCTTTTTGGGGAACCGGAATTTCCAACAGAAGACTAAACAAAAAGCAAAATCAAAAATCCCCAAGTTATGTTCGCACGCCATATCTTGGGGATTTCTCTTTTATTATACATTCTACTATTATTTTACACTTTAATCCCAAAAAACTTTTAAGTTTTCTTTTATTACATTATGCTTATCCACATATCCTTAACAAATAGGAATCTTTACAGTAAACGCCAAATAATTAATCCCCTCATACGGTTCATTGCTGACAACAATCTCACCTTTTCTTTCATGCACCATACGTTTTAATTTTGAAAGGCCAATCCCTCTGCCTTTTCCCTTACTGCTATAGCCTGCCTCAAAGAAATGCTCCGTTATATCTTCGCCAAAACAATAGCTCGTATTGGACACAATTAATTCTATACATTTTTCTGCTTCTTTTAGAGAAAAGCAGATTTTCGTAGCTGCTTTTTCATGTCCAGAAGAAATATTATCAATTGCTTCATCAGCTTTACTAAGCGCTTCTATTGCATTGTCAAACAGAATGCCCATGATCTCTATCAATTCATATTCAGGGATAGGAATTTCGGTCTTTTTCTTTTCAATGTGATATTCTAATTCAATGCCGTACTTTTCTGTCTCTTGCATTTTGCTATATAGAAATCCAGAAATCAATGGATTTCCTGTCGCTAGTACAAGCTTTGTCTTCTCATTTTGTTCTATTACATATCCGCAATATTCTTTCTGTTTCTCTACCAAATCGTCATAATTATCTGTTGTATAAATCATTCCCATGATAGCATTAATGTGGCTTTTCATATCATGCTGTCTTTCTCTGACCAACGTAATTAGTTGATTATAGGCATCATAATATAATTGATTCATCTCTAATTGCATCTTTTTCTTCTCCACATCCATTCTGGACTTCTGCCACTCAAATATCGTAAATATGAATATAAGACTAAAATATACAATCTGAATATATGCCGAACTTGCTATTTTACCCTCATTCACCATTTGATAGAAATTTACACCCAACCCACAAAGAACGCAGAGGGAAACTCCAACAATTATCTTATTTCTTTTTGTAATAAAATTAGATAATTTTTTAAAATCTATTTTATAACTACACAAGGCAATAAGGATAAAACAACCTACATTAATCAATAATTCATTTACATCACCCTGCCTAAATCTTGTGAAAAACAGATAGTATAATGGCAAAAACATAAATAGCTGTAAGACAGCTAATATCCCAGCCGCCAGAAAACAATTCACCAATGTTATCTTAACGCTTTCCTCATAGTACAATAAACCATATAGAAACATACCTATATAGGTTAGCGAAGATAAATATGGCGGAAAACCATAGCGGTTAATCCCAACCATCAGAAACATGTCCAAGATGACAAATACCACTAAATGAATGCTCACTTTAAGCTTGTGCCCGAATAGCTGCGCTAAACAGTACAGATAGGCGAATAATTCTACTAAAATAACAATATCCCTAATCATTCCTACTTTCCTTTAATCCCAAGATGACAGCCAAGCTGCTCCCCTGCATCCTCATTTTCCTACCGCTGTATTTTCTCACTTCCCACTACGTCTCTCAAAAACCGTCTTTTATAGGAATTCCCAATCTCAATCTGCTCATCTACGCTAAGCAAATGAATATAGCGGTTCACCGTATCTATCATGTCAATGTAATCACGGTTCACGATGTGATATCTGCTGCATTGGACGAATTTATCGGAAGCCAGCTCTTCTAAGATCACTTTGCTCGGCTTATAAGGCAGCTTCAGGTTCCCGTTCACACAATAAACCGTCTGTCCCGCTCTGCTGTTTTCGATATAAATGATATCTGAGACTTCTTTCTTATACAAAATGCCATCTTTACGGAAGAAGACTTTCTTTGTCTCTTCACTGACTCTGGGCATTTTCAACGCCTCTGAAATTACTCTGGAGACTTTCGCCACATCATATGGCTTTTCTACATAGTAATAACAGTGCAAGTCACTATAAGCATACAGCGCCGGATCTTCTAACGCTGTAATGAATATGATAGGCGTATATTTGTATTTCTGAAAAGAACGAAGATATTCTGCGAATTTCATCCCTGACACATCGCTGGGATTAGAAGCGTTTAGAATAATGTCCAACATAAAAAGGTCTATGTTGTTTTTCATTGCCAGAATACTGGCGTCTTCCTGACTGGAAGCAGTCTTTATGATAACATCCTCTCCAAGATTCTCAATCATTTTAATAAGCATTTCCATATTTCTAGGATTGTCTTCTACGATAAGAATTGTTTTCATACTGCCTTTCTCTTTCGTAAATTTGTAATATCTATATTAAAATTGCCGTAAAACCCTCCATGTCCTTTTTAAAGTAATCCACAAAGGATGTTTTACTTGATTAAACCGCAATGCCTTATATCCTTCCTTGAATGAAACAAGGTAATTCCGCAGCCCGGCGTTGCTGGTCCCTCCGTAGAACATAGCAACCAATACTTTGGGGATGTAGGCAAGCCTATTTTTTTCATCTGTTAAGAAACGCACCATGAACTCATAGTCCGCTGCGCAATGGAATGCTTCGTCGTAATTGCCATATCTGTCATATACCTTCCTTTTCAGGAAAAGAGCCGGATGCCCGGGCATCCACCCTTGTTCGATCTTGCCATCTCCCATATGCCAGGTACGGATTATTCTGTCGCCATCCTTATATACCAAATCAGAATGCGCCCCGATACATTCATCTCCCGCATCCTCAATCGCTTTCACGAATAAAGCGACGGCATTTTTCTCACAGAGGCAATCATTACAGACAGCGATAATGTCCCCGGTACAGATGCCGCATGCCTTATTCATGGCATTATATAGACCGGAATCCGGCTCAGAAATCCATCTAAGCTCTATATCGCTGTCCTTATCTTTTTCAAATTGTTTGATTATATCCACTGTGCCGTCCGTTGAACAGCCGTCAACGATGACAACCTCTATCGGTTTATAAGTCTGGCTTTTTATGCTCTCTAATGTCACTGGTAAATATTTAGCCGCATTATAGGTCGTAAGCAATAAAGAAACTTTGTACATCTTCAAAACCTTGCCTTTCTCTCCGTCCTGTCAAAACTAAATTTTACCTCATTTTCCGATAGCTTACAATTCCAGATTTACTTATTTGTATCTTATGTACAAAACTAATTGATATATTTCATACAAGCTGCCCTGAACTTTTTCTCTCTTGCCCTGCTAACGCTCATATGCATGCCATTGACAAATTCCAGTTCCTGGCTATTCCATCTTTTCAAATAATTACAGTTAATCAGAAAGCTATTATGAGAGAATTCAAATCCATAGATGAAAATCTGCGGATATAATTCTTTTACCTTTTCCCTGACATGCCTGATCCGCAGCTCTCCTTCCTCGTTAAAATAATAGATATTGCTCCCGCTCTTCGCAATCTCCATATAAAGAATGTCTTCCACATTGATCAGGACTGTCGTTTTGCCTTCTGTCAGTTGCAGGCGCGGCTTGCTCCTTCGTCTGTACATTTCTTCTACGGAATCAAGCAGATATCTTCTCAATTGTCTTTCCCTGTCTTTTTTCAGATAACGGTAAGGATGGTTCACAAAATCTTCAGGCAAAGGAGTCGCTTTATCAGTACAGAACACAAATAAACCGCTTTTGTTTTTCTTCACATATTCTTCAGCTATATTTCTGCCATTTTCGCCAGGGAACATCATATCCAATATCAGCAGGTCATATCTGCTCACATTACCATTCATCAAATCCTTGCCTGATGAAAAAATTGATATTTTGAACTTGCCAGGTTCTGTTTCTCCCTCCATCAGAATCCGTTGTATCAGCCTTGCACTATTTTCTTCATCGTCACATATTGCTATCCAATATAACTCGTCTCCTTTGTACTTCATCTTGTCAGCCTGCTCCTTTCTTATCCGTTTTATCTTTTTTTAAAAAAACATTTCTGCCTTCATTAATACCAGTATACACCATCTGCTCTATTTTTTCCATTCTACAACATTCGACAATGTATTTTTTCATTTACAACATAGTATTGTAGTTATTTTCATTTTATTACGTTTTATAGTATTTCATCAAACAACAATTTGTTGTGTGTTAATATCTGTAACAACGGGAATGATAAGAGAGACAAATCCTGAGGGCGATGACAAGTTATGAAGAAATTAAATGAGATTTTGAGAGATTTAAGAGAAGATAATGACATTAAGCAAGAAACAATCGCAAAATATCTAGGCGTAACTCAGCAGACTTATTCCAATTATGAAAACGGGCACCGCGAAGTTCCGATCTCAGCAGTCAAGGACCTATCCGAATTTTATAAGGTGAGCACGGATTACCTGCTTTGTTCCGATGCCAGTTATCTAGGGAACATTGACATGAACGCAACCTATATAGATGACATTACTATACACGATGTGCTCTATGATATGCAAGCTTTAAACGATACTTGCCGTAAAGACTTAGTGAAATATATCCGCTTCCTGCACCAGGATATTGACTAAATAGGCAAGAGAGCAGGCAATGTCCTCTTTTATTGTATTTTGCCACACTTGACACCAATATGTTGTAAGACCTTGTTTTCACAACGTTGTGTGTTATTGTATTTGTACAACAAAACGAGGTGCGATATGAAACAGACACATGAAATTTTGCGTGAATTAAGAGACAAACATCATTATCGTCAGGAATATATTGCAAAATATCTCGGAACCACACAGCAGACCTATTCTAATTACGAATTAGGAATTCGTGAGATTCCCCTGCATCATATTGTCAAATTGTCTCATCTATATCAGGTAAGTACAGATTATATGCTCAGCATCGACTCTCCTTATACTGGTACGACAAATCTGTCTCAGGAATATCTGGAAGGTGTCTCTCTTCATGATATCGTCTATGACATCCAGCAGTTGGATGAAGAAAAGCGTAAGAGCCTTGCTCAATTTGTGCGTTTCCTAAACAGTCAGGACTGATTGGCTCCACAGTCTATGAACAACGTGAGGAAACATGGGCTGGCCGTAGACTGTGGATAGACCGCAAAGCCTTTTCCACTCATCAGCAATTCCCTATGAACACATGTTTTAAATATTTCCCCGCCGCCTGCGCAAGGCGATGTAGCGAGCCGATTTCTGTCGCTTCCCTGTCCGTCATATGATAGCGTGGGAAAAAGCGGGTAATATGGAGCGGTATCTCTTTACCGGATTCCCTGCCTATAGAAGCAATCCATTCTGCCATTTGCTCCATCTCCCTTATATCATCATTTTCCCCAGGCACCACTAACGTCGTCAGCTCTATATGCGAGGTTTTCGCTGCACAAGCGATAAAGGCCATCGTGCTATGCATGTTCCCACCAAGCTTACGATAATATGCCTCATTGCCGCCTTTCAGGTCAATGTTCATGGCATCTATATAAGGAAGGATCTCCTCCGCATAGGAAAGCTCTATCGTGCCGCTCGTGACCAAAACGTTCTTCATGCCGGCTTTTCGTACCCGCTTCGCCGTATCGCGCACATATTCCCATCCAATCAGCGGTTCGTTATAAGTATAAGCAACGCCAATATTTCCTTGCGGTTTGCACTGTAAAGCAATTTCTACCAGCGCATCCGGTTCTAAGTACCTGGTTTCTGCCATATTACGATCCGCCATGGAGATCTCATAGTTCTGGCAAAAAGGACACCGCAGATTACAGCCAAAGCTGCCGACTGATAGAATCCTGCTGCCCGGATGGAACATATGGAGCGGCTTCTTCTCAATGGCATCTAACGCCATAGAGGTTATCTGTCCATAATTGATACACGTAATCACTCCATCTACGTTCTTCCTTGCCCTGCAAATCCCTATCTGTCCAAGATCCAGGTTACAATGGTGCATACATACCTGACAGGTCGTCTTCATAGAAAAAGCCATGCCCCCTTTTTCACTTAATCATGTCCTTCCACTAACGCATTGCCAGACAATCGCCCTAATAGCCTAGCCAAACATGGCCACATGAACGTGCTAAAAGTGTCTGATAACTTCGAAACGCTCTAGCCCCACTTCCTGGTCTTTGCCGATCCCTGCTTTGTTCTTCGCTATCGCAATCTGTTCTTCTACTGTGTCTATTCCATCCAAGTTCGGTAAGAGCAAGCCACGCTTATGTCCTTTCGTCACGATAACGCCGAAACGCCGTACATCTAATTCGTCCGGCGATTCAATCCGCTCCGTCTCTCCAAGCACATCTACGCTTATCACAAGCTTATCCAGTTCTTCTTCCATGATTGGCATAAATCTTGGATCCTTTGTCGCAGCGCTAATCGCATTTTGGATAATTTCTTCCGCTATACATGGGCTGGTCGCTTGGATTGTCCCAATGCAGCCGCGCAACGCACCGTTTTCTTTGACCGAAACAAAAACGCCTGCGGCACGCGCATTCATCTCTACCGGAAGCCCCTCTGGTACTTTTATCCTGTCTCCCGTACGGATATAGGTCTCTATCGTCTGGCGCGCAAGCCGTACATAAGCATCCTCATTCTCTCTTTGTATGGCAAGCCGTTTTCTCTCCTGCTCTTCATATTGCTCCCTGAAATTCCGCTCCGATGCATTTGCTCCTGCCTGATAACAACAGATGCCGTATCCTACGCCAAAAGTCCCTTCATATGAAAGTTTCTCAGCCGTTGTCCCTGTTTTGTCCAATGCGCCTGCCATCATCGTAAAAGAACGGTGTCCACATTCTAAAGCTTTCTCACAGAAACTTTCAGGGAACTCAAATAGTTCCCTGAATGCGCCTCTTGCCATTACATCCATGATCCGATGATCATATGCAGGTCCTTCTTCCTGATATCCGTATGGCCCGTCTTCTTTTAGTCTATGCGATAAATCACCGCTGGCAATTACAATGACATTCCGGCCTAAGGCATCCGCCGCTTCTTGGATGCATTCTCCCAGCGCATAATGCATGGTAAGGGGCAACCCGGATAACCCTATCCTGACAAGCTTATACGCTTGCCAATACTGGTTCACGAAATATAGCGGCACCATTGTCCCATGATCAAGAGATTTGTTACGTTCTCCTTCCATCCCTGCCGGAATCTGCTTTACTGCTGCCAGCAGACACAGCCTTTCTGTAAATGCCGTATCATATTGCACTTCCATATGCACCTGCGGCGCACCGAATTTCCCCAAATCCCCTTTGGCGGATTTCCCGGGCGAAATATGGAAATAATCAGCGTACATTACTTGGTGGGGCGTAATCAATACAATTGTTTGGGGCTTCTCTAAAGCGATCCTACGTGCTGTCTCATGGTAAGCGTTCATTGTACTGACGATTTTCTGCTCTTCCCCCCTGCCAATCTCCGGAACGATAATGGGCGGATGAGGCAACATATAAGCCGCTTTTATTGACATAGAATGCCCTCCTTTACTTCAATAATATCCGTGTGCTTTATCTTCTTATATTCATAAATACCACAATTGCCACGCCGATTATCCCGACGCCTGTAATCGACGCCAAGATGATCAAAAATGTTGTATCTCCGCCTATTTGCGGTCTTTCGTATGATACCTCTGTAACCGCCTCTCCGCCAACTTCTTCTGCCGGCCATGACACTTCCATGGTTTCTTGCCCTTCATTATCTGCATAAGCCCACTCGTCCGCAGCAGCCGTTGTTCCATCCCCGTACGTTCCGTCAGCATCAGGGTCTTTCTCCCTGCCCGCAGCAGCTGTAAGCCCGCTTCCTAATTTAGAATGAGAAGCCTGCGGCGTCTGGTTATTCTGCTGGCTGCCCGCCTGATTGTTTGGCTGGCTATTTGTCTGGTTGCTCTGTTGGCCGTTTGCCTGGTTGTTCTGCTGAGCGCCTGCCTGATTGTTCTGCTGGCTGCTCTGTTGGCTGTTTTCTTGGTTACCGGACTGATCGCTCTGTTGGTTATCGCCCTGGTTATCTGGCTGATTGTTAACAGGCGCTTGGGAAACTGCTCCATTTCCTGGCGCATTATTAGCAGCTTGCGGCGTATTGCTTTGTCCGTTCTGGTTTGCTGCCGTCTGGTCCTGCTTCTCGGATACAAAGTTCACATCCAATATATTCTCATCATATGTGAGCTTATCATATGCCAGCTCAATATTCATAGATTTACTATCCGTAATTGGCAGTTCTTGCCCTGACAGGTTGATGCTGCTTAAGCGATATCCGTCTTTTGCCGTTACGGACACCGTCTGGGACTCGGCTTCTTCTAATACACATATCTTATCGCCTTCCACTTCTCCGCCGGCAGAGTTTAAGAGAAGCACTTTCTTGACCGCTTCCTGCGTTTCCTCTGTTTCCACGGCAACCACCGCAAAAGGACTGAACGATTTACAGGTAATGACCAAGCCGAACTCCGTTACGGCGCAGCCGATTTCTTCTACACCGACAATTTTACCGTTCTGTTTGACGAAATGAAATGCTTTATATGTCACGCCTACATTTTCTAATCCATAGCCTTCCGGGAAACCAACAGACACTCTGACGCTGTCCCCTGTGTGTATGATATCTTTCCGGCACATCCTAAGATCAATATGATAAGTAGAGCTTGCCACGATCGTATTTCCCAGCTCTTCTATTTTATCTTCCATTTCTTTTGTCTGTTCTTCACTCGGTATCGTCACTTCAAGCTCTGGCTTTGAAGCTACGAGCAGCAGATCATTCACTACATCGCCAAGCGCTTCCCCAGTGCTAAGCTTCCAATCGTTACAGGAAAGGTCTTTGGGCTCTAACAGCTCCGGCCTTCCAAAGAGGTTCCAGTAATAGCCTTGCGGGCGAAAAGCACAAGTTGAAATCTTTTTCTTCGCATAATAAGAGAAAGAATCCGGCTCCTTCAGGCTTCCATTTCCCCTAAGCCCTGTAATCTTAAAGGTATATTCGGCGTCATTATCTGCAAGCATCTGGCTGGGCGTAAAGTCAAACGTGATCGTACGGTCGCCGTCCCATTTGAAATTCTCAATCTTACTGTTTTTAATCGCGCTCCATCCATTCCTAACCGTAAGCTCATATCCTGCTGTCTGTCCGTCATATTCTTCAAGCTGTTCGTTGAAAACAGCCGTTATCGTGTACTTTTTCCCACAGGTAAGATTCGCGGTAGAGCTAGGCGTAAGATATCTTGCAAAAGGAGATGGCACAAAATTGCCCTTCGGGTTTTCTAACTGTCCTGAATAGGCAATAAAATCACTTTCCGTGCCATGGAATTTCCAGTTGTTCTCAACCTCTTCCGCAGTCAGATTGTCTCCGTACAGCGGTCCCTGTGGCTTTACTTTTGTAACGGCAAATTCAATGATCTTACTATTAGAATTTGGCAAGACCAAAGCGTCCTCCAACTCAGGAAGCATAAATGGCTTCGGGTCTGAATATCCCCAGTTATCCGGTATCAGCTCGCCTGTCGCGGGCACATATCGATAGAAACGCGTAAGGATATACACGCCCTCTTGGTCAACTGCCTGCTGGTATCCTAACCCTTTATAGCTGACCTTGAAAACACCTGTTTCCTGCTCAAATTCCGTGCCGTCCCTATACTCCACTACCAATCCGTTCTCGCTGAAAAGCACTTTATATCCTTCGCTATCCGTACTTCCTTCTACCGGGGCGTCTCCGCCTCCTACAGAACCGTCTCCCCCTGTGCCATCGCCCTCCGTAGCGCCGCCCTGGGAAGCATCTCCTTCTGTCTGGGAGCTTACCAGAGAAGGATAAGTAAAGCGGTAACCAGCTTCCGACATGATGCCGTCCGGGATGTGATTCTTGTTCATGACAGTGCTATCTACCAATAAATAGGCGTCGCTGCCACTTCCTCCGTTGCTCATTCCATCATCCGCGGTAGCATCAATAGCATACCACTTCCCATCTATCTGCACATAGTTCCACATATGCAGGTTCTTACTGCCATCCGTCTCCTGATAATATCCTTGTACCAATACGCTTGTAATGCCCATAGAGTCTAGTACAGACTTCACTGCCCTAGCGTACCCCTCGCATAAGCTTTCACCCTTGACTAACGCTCCGTAAGATGTCCTGATATGCCCTTTATTGCCTGCGCTGCAATTGTTTTCCAGCCGGTAAACAGTATTCCCTATAATGGCATCATGAGCATAGATTATTTGTTCCTTAACCGATGACGCACTGCTTTTGGCTCCTTGGACAATTTCATTTACTTTGGCGTCATGAGCGCTAATGGCGCTTTCTACTTGCTGTTGGTCCGTAAAGCCTTCTACATAATAGGAAGGCTTATCTTCCCTGGCTCCCAGATACGCCTTATAGCCATCCTGGCTGCTTTCTTCCACGCTAATGGCAATATTGGAAAAATCCACGTAGAAAATATCCGGGTAATCCGCATAGAAAGCATCCCTTGCCGCTCCATATGCCCTCAGAAGGCTTTCATAACTTCCTTCATATGCCGCTAGCTGCTCTTTTGTAATATGGCCATTTCCTACAAGATCATATTCCTGCGTGCCTGTCTTAAAAATGCCCTGTGCATACATCTGATACAGGGCATCATAAATTTGTTTTGCTTCAGCAGATAACTGCTTCGAATAATACTGCATATCATTCTTATTCTCTGCCTTCGCTGTGGCGTTCCTATTGGCCAGACATATAGACAGCGCAAAAAGCGCCGCCACAATGACGACCCTCATTCTCTTTCGTTTCATACTTTTTCCTCTTTGCGTTTTATAATAATATCCAGATATGGGAATGGTAGCATAAGAATCGCCGCGAAGTCAAGGGGGATATTGCGTAAGATAGCAAAATCCGTGCCAAATTGACAATTTAACCGATCTTAACGGCTATACTCCCTGATCTGCGCATCCATACAGGCTTCCACATCTCCGCCACGGTAATAAGACAGGTACATCTCGATTGATTTATCCAGTGCCGTATCAATAGACCATATCGGTTTCCATCCCAGGCGTTTCTTGATCTTCGCACAGTCTAATTTCAGAAAATTCGCCTCATGCGGGCCTCCGTCATAGCAGTTTGCCCATTGGATCGTCTCTCCTGTCCTGTTCTGCCACAGATCGCAGAACAAATCTGCCAGATATCCCGTCGTCACACAATCGGCATCATCCGGCCCAATATTATAACAGCCTGCCATTTCCCGATTCCCATACTGCCTTTCCGCTAACAGAAGATACGCCATTACAGGCTCTAAGACATGCTGGAACGGCCTGACGGCATAAGGGTTCCTGATAATAATCTCTTTCTTTGCCACCGCAGCGCGCACGCAATCCGGCACAATCCGGTCCGCCGCAAAATCCCCGCCGCCGATCACATTTCCGGCACGCATCGTGGAAACCGCAATGTCCCGCTCCTGGAAGAAGGAATTCCGGTAGCTGTCCGTAATGAGTTCCGAGCAGGACTTTGAATTAGAATAAGGATCGTACCCATTTAACTCCTCATTCTCACGGTATCCCCACTCCCACTCTTTGTTCTTATATACTTTATCAGTCGTCACATTCACAAAAGATCTCACGCTATCTGTCAGACGGACGCATTCTAGCACATTGACCGTCCCCATCACATTGACATCATAAGTGTAGACCGGCTCTTTATAGGATTCCCGAACAATTGGCTGTGCCGCCATATGAATGACGATCTCCGGTCTCGTATCTGCGAAGACTTTCTTTAATTTATCCAGATCGCGAATATCACCCCTGATGGAATTTACCTGTTTCTCTATAGCCAGCATAGCAAACAGATTAGGTTCCGTCGGCGGCTCCAAGGCATACCCCGTAACCTCCGCGCCTGCCAGCGCAAGCGCCCGGCACATCCACGTCCCTTTGAACCCGGTATGGCCCGTTACCAGTACTTTTTTCTGCTTATAAAAATCCATCATCTATCTAACTCCTACTCGTCTAAGCTTCCTTTGATCGTCTTTACCATATAATCTATCATCTCGTCTGTCATGCCAGGGTAAACGCCTATCCAGAACGTATCGCGCATAATCTGATCCGTCTGCCGCAAGTCTCCTACAATCCGATACCCGATATTGCATGCCCTCATTTCGTCAAAACACGGGTGTTTCGTCAGATTTCCGGCAAACAACATTCTCGTCTGCACGCCCTTGCTTTCTATATATGGCACGATCTTGTTCCGCTCTAATCCTTCCTTGCAAGTCAGGGCAAACCCAAACCAACTAGGATCTGCATTCCGGCATGCTTCCGGCAGAATCAGTGAACCCTCTAACTCTTGCAGTCCCTCATACAGGCGTTTAAAATTATGCTTCCTGCGTTCTACGAATCCCGGGAACTTCTCAAGCTGCGCACAGCCAACCGCCGCCTGCATATCAGTTGCCTTTAAATTATATCCGAAATGCGAATAGACATATTTATGGTCATATCCCAAAGGCAGTTCCCCATACTGTTTATCAAACCTATGCCCGCACAGATTATCCCTGCCGGACGGACATACACAATCTCTTCCCCAGTCCCTGAAAGAACGCACAATTTTATGGAGCAGCGCATTATCTGTATACACCGCGCCGCCTTCCCCCATCGTCATATGATGTGGCGGATAGAAGCTAGAAGTCCCAATATCCCCTACCGTGCCGGTCAGATGCCATGTGCCATCCAGTTCATAACGGGAACCGAGCGCATCGCAATTATCCTCTATCAGCCAAAGTCCATGCGCATCGCAGAATTTCTTCACATTTGCTAAATCAAAAGGATTTCCCAGCGTATGGGCGATCATGACCGCTTTCGTCTTCTCCGATAAGGCCTCCTCCAACATATCCACATCAATATTATATTGCGGGATAGTCACATCAACGAATACAGGCACTGCTCCGTATTGGATGATCGGCGCTACCGTAGTCGGGAATCCCGCTGCTACCGTAATGACCTCATCTCCTCTATTGATTTTCCGCTCCTTCAGAAGCGGTGACGTCAGCGCCATGAATGCCAATAGATTCGCCGACGAACCTGAATTGACAAGAGAGCAATACTTGATGCCCAAATACTTGGCAAAATTGCTTTCAAATTCTTCCGTATACCGTCCCGACGTCAGCCAGAATTCCAATGCGCTGTCTACGAGATTTGTCATCTCCGCACTGTCATACACCCTAGACGCATAGGGAATCCTGTCTCCCTCCTGATATTCCTTCCGGTTATTATGGAACTGAGCACAGTATTCTTTCACCTGCCCTAAGATCACAGTCCTTGCCTCTTTTTCAGTCATATCCTTAAACATTTCTATAACCATATCCTTTCTAATAATCTTATCTACAGAAAACCGCTATCTCGCCCACGCGGCTTCTCCCCGCGCCCATAACCCTTCCAGGTACTCCCTGTCATGTACAGTGTCCATCGGCGACCAGAACCCGTCATGAATATAAGCGTTCATCTGATGGTCCGCCGCCAATTTCTCAAACGGCGAAGCTTCCAACATTTCGCTCCCGTCTCCTAAATATCCGAATACGGCAGGCTCCATCACCATAAAGCCAGTATTGACAAAAGACTGGTCTTTTCTCGCCTTTTCTTTAAAGCCAAGCACGCTGCCGTCTGCTTCCATCTGTATCGCACCGAACCGCCCCTCAGGCTGCGTCGTAGTGATCGTCACGATTTTCCCACTTTTTTTATGGCATGAAATTAATTCATTGACATCCACATTGGAAACGCCATCGCCGTACGTCAACATGAAGGTTTCATTTCCTATATACTCTTTCACTTTCAGGATCCTGCCCGCAGTCAATGTCCGCAATCCGGTATTGACTAAAGTTACTTTCCAGGGTTCTCTCTTATTCTCGTTGCCCTGCTCAGTGCCTTTTCCAATATCATAATGTGCGTCTCCCTGATAGTTGTCATAATTGACGAAATAATTCTTTATCATATGCCCTTTATAACCGCAACATATGATGAATTCCTGAAAGCCGAAAGAAGCATACCATTTCATAATATGCCATAAAATCGGCCTGTCTCCGATCTCGATCATCGGCTTGGGCTTAAAACGGGACTCTTCACTGATCCTGCTGCCCATTCCCCCTGCTAAAATCACTACTTTCATTCACTCCACACTTTCCATGGCGCAATCCCTGCATTCCAGCTATTTTCCAGATCTGTCCTGTCACGCTTCGTCTCCACCGGGCACCAAAAGCCTTCATGACGGTACACTGCTATCTGCTCTTTCTCCGATAGCAGTGGTATTAACTGCTTATCCAATTCATAGTTGCCGTTCAGGTAATTGAAGACGCCTTTCCGAAGCACATATGTGCAAGCGTTCGTCCATGCCTCTCTGCCTGTCTCTTCCGCCAGCTTCCGGCTCTTTACGATATTGTTCTCATCAATGGGCAATACCTGGTGCCTTCCCGTCGGATGCGCTACTGCCATGGTGACTAGCTTGTCGTTTTCCCGCGCGCAATCGACCAGGCGGTTAATATCAATGTTAGAGAGACAGTCACCGTAAGTGACAATGAACATATCTTCCTCGATGTATTTCTGCGCCAGGCTCACCCTCTGTCCTGTCGTTGCAAACGCCCCCGTATCGGCAACCGTCACATGCCAGTCCTCTGTAATGTTCCTATGGATCTCCACTTGGTTAGTCGCTAAATCAACTGTGATGTCTGACTGGTAGATATAATAGTCCCGGAAATAATCCTTGATCAGATTTACCTTATAACCTCCACATACAATGAAATCTTCATAGCCAAAATGGCTATACTGTTTCATAATATGCCAGAGCAAAGGCTTGTCCCCCACTTCTACCATAGGCTTGGGGATGCCTTCCTGCTCTTCGCTAATCGTACTTCTAAAACCGCCTGCCAGAATAATAACCTTCATATTTTATGCTCCTAATTTCATGATCCTAATAAAAACACGGAATCCAATGCATGCCGTATCAATCTGATATCTTTATATTGTCATATTATATTACCATATATTACATGCCTTGACAAATAGATAAACTAATACTTTTCCCATTTTCTATTGCAAACGGAATACGTGATACCATGTAAATGGAATACATGATACAATTCCTTGTATGGCGCATTTTGTGCTTGCCACCCACACGGAATTAGTTTATTCTGATTACAGGGTTTATATCATGAATAAAACGGAGGAATCCATGGAAAAAAATGTACAGCTCTTAGACTGCACTTTACGTGACGGAGCCTATATCGTAAATGCGGAATTCGGTATTCCGGCAATCAAAGGCATCATTAAGAAAATGCAAGACGCTAACATAGATATCATCGAATGCGGATGGTTAAAAGACGCTCCCCACGAAAAAGGAACGTCTTATTATCATGTCCCGTCTGATTTGGAACAATATTTATCGGCGAAAAAAGACCACGCCACCTATGTTGCCATGATCGATTGGGACAGATATGACTTAAATACCCTGCCCACATATGACGGAAAGTCCATTGATGCCATTCGTGTCGTTTTCCCCAAGAACAAATACAAAGAAGGGATCTCTCTTGGCAAGATCATCAAGGATAAAGGATACCAGGTCTATTTCCAGGCAGCAAATACGCTGGACTATAGTGATGATGAGCTTATCGCCCTTGCAAACGAGATCAACTCTGCTTCACCCGTATGCTTATCTGTAGTAGATACCTTTGGCGCTATGTACGGAGAAGATCTGGCGCATATCGTATCTATTTTAGACAGCCACCTAGACCATCCTATTAAATTAGGGTTCCACTCCCATAACAACCAGCAATTATCCTTTGCGCTGACCATGCAGTTTGTAGAGCTGCTACAGCAGCGGAAGCGGCATTGTATCGTAGATTCCAGTCTCTGTGGCATGGGCCGCGGCGCCGGCAACGCCACTACGGAATTAGTTGCCAACTTCCTCAACCGCAGCTACCAGGGAAATTATGACATGAACGTCATAATGGACGCGATCGACATGTACATGCAGCATTTCCAGGCAAATTACCAATGGGGATATTCCACGCCTTATTTCATCGCCGGCATGTACTGTACGCATGTCAACAATATTTCCTATTTATTGAACAACCATCGGACAAACGCCAGGGACATGCGCAACGTCATAGAATCTTTATCCGAAGAAGACAGGAAGAAATACGACTATGATCTGTTAGAACAGAAATATATTGATTACCAGAGCAAAATGGTCGATGATGAGGAAGCGCTCTCAAAACTGGCGGCACAATTTGAAAACAGGAAAATACTATTATTACTGCCCGGCAAATCCCTTGTTACGGAAAGAGAGAAAATTGATGCCTATATCGCCGAAAATGCTCCGATCATCATCGGCGTCAATGCGCTTTTCCAGAATTATCCTTATGATTACGTCTTTTTCAGCAACAAAGCCAGATATTATTATGCCAAAGAGATTTATCCCGAGCTGTTCCATGCATTCCCCAGGATCATCGCCTCGAATGTCAAGACAGAAGGGGAAGAAAATGAAATCCTTGTCAATTATAACCTTTTCATCAAACGGGGCTGGGAACATTTTGACAATTCCGGCATTATGTGCCTGCGGCTATTGAATAAACTGCACGCTCCCAAGATAGCAATTGCCGGCTTCGATGGCTTTAGCGATTCCTACGACGAAAGCTATGCGGACATATCTTTGCCGCGCATCAATCCCGGAAAGGCCTGGGGCGAGCTAAACGCAGAGATTAGCGATATGCTCGCTGATTTCAAGCGTTCGACGAAAGATTATATGAAAATGGAATTTATCACGAGCAGCAAGTTTGATGAAGAGGAGCCAGACAAATGAATAGAATATCATTAGCACAATTATTGACTGAAAATGTCCCTGATATAGACGGCAAGAATCTTTGGATATGGGGAACCGGCGATACCTCCCGCCTATACCAGGAAGGCTTAAATAGGACTTCCTTAATGGACAAGATCTCGGGATATTGTGACAGCAATGAAGCCAAATGGGGAAGCCGGTTTTATGGGAAACCAGTCATTCCCCCTTCGAAGTTATCCGAATATCCAAATGTATGTGTATTAGTATGCTCCTTACAGCCCAAAGTCAACAGAGAAATCCTGACAGAGTTAAAGGCAATGCATATTGAAGGCTACCTGATAGACGAGATCATTCTGAAAACTTACCATACGGAAGTCTTGCAATGTTTTGATTTGCTCTATGACGAGGAATCCAAACGTATTTTCACTGAATTAGTAAAGAGCAGGCTGCTTGGCAAAAACCCTGACAGAAGCATCATATCAGACAATACTTACTTCATATGGAGGCATTTAGCTTCTAGAGACGTCATGGGCGGAGATTTTATAGACTGTGGCGCATATACCGGAGATACTTTCGAAAAATATATCTGGTATGTAGACGGGATATTTCATGAGATCATCAGCATAGAACCTGACCCGGAAAATTATCAGGCAATGGAAAAGAGGAAAAAGCGCTTATGTGAAGAATGGAACCTCCAAGATTCTTCTATCAAATTAATAAACGCCGGTGTAGGCGAGAAAACTACAGTTGGCTGGTTTACCAGAAGCAATAACGGATTAGGGACCAAGTTCTCTGAACATGACCATGAAGGGAGCCAACAGCAAGTCTTCGCCTTAGACGATCTCATAACCAAGCCCTATACGTTCTTAAAAGCAGATATCGAAAGCTTTGAATATAAAATGCTATTAGGCGCCAAAAATGGCATACAACAGTGGAAACCTCATTTAGCGGTCTGCATCTACCACAATTCCATAGATCTCTATTCCATTGCCCTGTTGCTCCATTCTATCGTGCCAGAATATAAAATAGCGATCAGGCACCATCTAAACACACTAGCAGAAACAGTCTTATATGCATGGATTGAGGAGGAATAACACAAAATGATGAAAGTTTCGGATTATATCATAAAATGTCTGGAAAAAACCGGAGCGAAGCATATGTTCATGTTACCGGGAGGCGGCGCCATGCACTTAAATGACTCCCTTGGGCGTAGCGAACAAATCCAATATATATGCTGCCTGCACGAGCAAGCTTGTGCAATTGCCGCAGAAGCATATGCCAGAGTAACGAACAACATCGGCTTATTGATGGTGACGACAGGCCCGGGCGGCACCAATGCATTAACCGGGATTGCCGGCGCATTCCTGGAATCTACGCCTGTCTTCGTTGTATCAGGACAGGTAAAGCGTATGGACATGATCAACCAGCAGGGCATCCGGCAACAGGGCATGCAGGAACTGGACATTATCTCCATTGTAAAGCCTATTACCAAATATGCAGCCTTAGTGGATAACCCGCAGACGATACGTTACCACATCGAAAAAGCTTTATATAAAGCGACCCATGGCAGGAAAGGACCTGTATGGCTGGATATCCCTCTCGATGTACAAGCTTCCATGATAGACGAAGATTCGCTAATCGGCTATGCGCCTCTACCCAAACCGAAAAATACACGCTTACAGACACAAGTCCTTCATTTGATTGATATCCTCAATCAGTCTGAGCGGCCAGTGCTACTGGCGGGAAACGGTATACGGCTTGCCAATTCCATTCCTGAATTTGAACAATTAGCCGAGATTTTACAGATCCCGGTTCTGACCACCTGGAACGGCATAGATTTGTTAGAAGAAACACATCCATTTTATTACGGAAGACCGGGCGGCCTTGGACACCGTTATGCCAATTTCATACAGCAGAATTCCGACTTCTTCCTAAGCATTGGCGCAAGACTAAACCTCTTGCAAACAGGCTACAACTTCGACGGATTTGCCAGGAAAGCTACGAAGATCATGGTGGATATTGATCCTGCGGAACTGCATAAAATCAATGTCCGCCCTGACATTCCCATTTGCGCAGATGCCAAAGAATTCATCCAATTGCTTCTAGAGAATAAAGATAAGATCATCAAGAAAGATAGAAGCGCCTGGTTTTCCTACTGCAAGCAAGTAAAAGCCAAATATCCTATTGTCCAACCGGAATATTGGGAACAGAAGCAATTGGTAAATACGTACTGCCTATTAGAAACGATATCGAAACATATGACCCCGGACGACATTTACGTATCCGGGAGCTCAGGAAGCTGTATTGATATCTCTATGCAAGCTTTCCAGGTAAAAAAGGGACAACGTGTTTTCTGTACCAAAGGACTGGCTTCCATGGGATACGGCCTTCCTTCCACAATCGGCGCATGTCTTGCCGGCAACGGCAAGCGAACGGTAGGCGTAAACGGAGATGGCGGCTTCGTCATGAACATCCAGGAACTGGAAACCATCGCCAGGTTGCAACTGCCTATTAAGATATTCGTCTTAAGCAACAGAGGCTACGGCGCTATTAAAGCCACGCAGACCAATTTATTCGACGCCCATCTGGTAGGCTGTAACGAAGACTCCGGTTTGTCCATTCCGCCTATTGCCAGGATCGCAGCAGCATATAATTTAAAGACGATTGTCATTGAAAGCAATCAGGAACTGGATCAAAAAGTACAGGAAGCGTTAGATTATGACGGCCCTGTCATCTGCGAAGTCATGACGCCAATCGAGTTGACCGCCGTCCCTAAGCAAGTTTCCTACAAACGCTCTGACGGACAAATGGAATCAAAGCCGCTTGAATATATGAACCCGGCGATTCCGGACACGGAGATGGAACAGTTCATGCTGATACCGTTATTTGAAGAACAATAAACCAGAAAGGAGCATGGCAATAGACATGAACAGGCAAGAATTAGAAGAAATGCTTAGCAATCCCCCAATGCTAAAAGATAAGAAAATTTATATCTGGGGAACCGGCAATACCGCTTCCTTATACCAGGAATCACTAATAAGACTCGAACAGGAAGGCTCCCTGGCCATAGCAGGATATGTTGACAATAATTCGGCAAAATGGGGGGGGCTGTTCGGGGGCAAGCCAGTCATCTCCCCGCAAGAGTTTTCCAAACTGCCTAGTAAATGCGCCCTCATCTGCTCCCCACAGAAGCAAGTAGTCCAGGCCATCCAGCAACAGTTACAGGGACTGTCTGCCGAAGGCTACCATATTGATGAGGTCATTTTGAAATCCCACAAAGATAAGCTGTTGCAATGCTTAGACTTATTAGAGGATACCGAATCCAAAGAGACTTATTCCCACATCATTGCATGTAGGCTAGCCAACGAATACCCCCTTGACCAGTTCATCAGTACCGGACAATATTTCCAGCCAAGGGAATTCTACCAGCGAAACCCCAACGAGGTCTTTATTGACTGTGGCGCCTTTGTCGGTGATACGATTGAGCGCTATGTATGGAAAAAAGATGGGGTTTTCCGCAAGGCAATCGGCTTTGAGCCTGACCCGGACAATTACCGCGCCATGGAAGCGCGCATGAACAGGCTGAAGAAGGAATGGAATGTCCCGGCGTCCGCATTTGAGATCTATCCTTACGGGCTCAGTGACAAAAGCGCATATTCCAAAATAGAAAAAAATGCTGCCAATAACGGTTTAGGATCGAAAATCGTCGGTTTGTCTTCATTCCCATCTTCTGATGTGCCTGACAAAGCCCCCAAAGGCAGCGGTAGCAGCGAAACAAGATCCGAAGATGAAAACTGCCGCGGCCTAACCGACAGCAACTGTCAGGAACACAATGCAGGAGAAGAATGCAGGATTGTCTCCATAGATGATTTCATCAAAGAACCCTACACCTTCTTAAAAGCCGATATCGAAAGCTACGAATACAAGCTATTATTAGGCGCACGAAACAGCATCGTGAAATGGCATCCGCTACTGGCAATCTGTATTTACCATAGCGCTGCTGACCTGTATGATATCCCGTTGTTGCTTCATTCGATAGAGCCTAGTTATAAGATGAAAATACGGCATTATTCTAATTTCCTGGATGAAACCGTTTTATATGCGTGGGTGGAGTGAGATTACCCACGCATATTTTCACCGCTCCTATTCTATCTGTTTGCCATCCACATCATACGAAATTTCATCTATTTTATTCCCTGAAGCGTCATACACATATTCTATGATGGCTTCTTTCTTCCCTGTAGGATGCACCGGCTTCATATCCGCGTCATAATACCGGACCTGGGTTAGCTGATCCATAAAGTTGTACTCATATTGACAAACCGCATATCCGATATTGGACGGCGCGACGAGGTTTTCTCCAGCATCTAAGTACCGCTTCTCAATTAAATGTATGCCTTCATAAACACTTTCTATGGCAGCGTAACCTGTGTCCTTACGGTCGGTCTGGATCAACCAGCCATTGTATTGTGGGTTATGTGCAAGATACTCTTCCCGTATAATATGATCATATGCATCATACTCCTTACGATATAATGCTGACCCTATATCCTCGCGGTCTATTGGTTCCCCATCCAAACCATAATACCAGACATGTGTATTATTTTCTCTTTCATTATAGCTATAGAAAATGCTTGCGCAAGGAAAATCTGAATGAAATATCGGTTTTTCATCCGCACCATAATACAATATCCACTTGAGTTGCCCTAATGCATTGTACTGATATCGAACCATTGCATAACCGTCGTCTATCCGGAGCGTAAGATTCCCATTTTCATCAAGATACCGTTCTTCTATGCAATTTCCATTTGCAAATTTTTTCTCCACAGAGGCATAGCCATCCGGCCCGGATATTGCATGTTGCCCATCCGCATCCAGATACGTGATCTTCCGTTTATTCCCAAGGTTGTCATATTCAGAATGTATCTGCGCATAGCCTAAATCTTCCCGCTTCATAATATTACCGTCTAAACCAATATACCAAATATCCGTCTGTTGTCCCTTCTCGTCAAATGCATATTTCATACCGGCACAATGATATTTCGCACTTATAATCGGTTCTCCGTCAATCCCATAAAAGGACTCTTTTATACGTTGGCCAAACTCATCATATTCATACTGAATAATTGCATACCCCTCATCCCAGCGTAACATCAAATCTCCGTTTGTATTATAATAGCGCCATTCTACGGCTTTCCCGTCTTCATATGTGCATTCGCAGTATCCATATCCTCCGGTTTTCCATCTCCCCGGCTCGCCTTCCGTATTCAAATAGGAGATTTTGATTTCCTTCCCTGCATCATCATATTCAGAATATTTCTGTGCATAACCCCAATCTTTCTGCTCCATTTGCGCTCCGTCCAAACCAATGTAACGTGTGCTTATCCGGTTCCCCCTCTCATCATATTCGAATTCCTTGCCTGCGTAGTGATATTCCGTATTGAAAACCGGCTGTTCATATATGCCATAATATGATTCTGCGATAATCTGTCCATAATCATCGTACTCCATTTTTACCACTGCATAGCCTTCATCGTCACGCAATTTCAGATCCCCGTACAAATCCAAATAGCGCCTCTCTACACAGTTGCCTCTTTTGTCATAAGACTTGGCAACTGACGCATAACCGCCTTTTTTCCTAGCTACAGGATAGCCCTTGGTGTCATTATACTCCTCATCAGGTATGTAATCCTCATAAGACATATAAGACGCATAATCCTCGTATGACATATAAGCCTCATAAAACGCAGTAATCTCATTGCCCATCTTGTCATAGTCGGAATGCACATGCGCATAACCCAAATCCCTACGGGTCATATATTTCCCATTTAATCCTATATACCAAGTATCTGTCTTTCTTCCATTCTCATCATAGGCATATTTCCAACCGGCACAGTGGTACTCTCGGTTGATAACCGGTTTCTTATCAGTTCCCCGATAAACAACTAAAATACACTGCCCATAATCATTGTATTTAGACTGCCTGATGGCATATCCTTCATCATTACGCAATATCAACTGATGAGCCGTATCCAAATAGCGTTGTTCGACACATTGCCCATTTTCATACTTTTTCTCACAGGATGCGTAACCGCCTCCTTTGATCAGTACAGGCTTTTCCCCCGCATCAAAATAAGATACCCTAATCTCATTTCCCATATCATCATATGCATACTGCACATGCGCATACCCTTTATCCCTTCTCATCATCGGTTCCTCTTCTGCGGAAAAACATCTGATATCCGTCCGGTTCCCTTTTACGTCATATTCATATGTAAAGCCTGCACAGTGATACTTCTGATTGACAACTGGCTTTTCTTCAGTATCATAATAAAATTCCTTTATACATTTTCCATACTCATCATATTCATATCGGATAATCGCATAGCCTTCGTCATTACGTAGCATGAGGTTGCCTTTTGTATCATAATAACGCCGTTCAACACAATGTCCATTCTGATATGTTTTCTCAAAAGATGCGTAACCGCCTTCTTTCCGCCCAACAGGCTCTCCCTGCGTATCGAAATATGACACACGGATCTCATTGCCAAGCTCATCATACTCGGAATGAATCTGCGCATACCCATAGTCACTTCGGATTATGAGATTTCCATCCAACCCGATATACCATGTATCCGTCTTTCTTCTCTGCTCATCATACTGATACCGCATACCGGCGCAGAGATACTGTTTGCTGACTATTGCATCCCCATTATCATCATAATAAAGCTCCGTGATACATTGTCCATAATCATCATATTTATACTTTACAATCGCATAAGTTTTGTCATTGCGCATCACCAAATTACCATTTACATCGTAATAGTGCTGCTCAATACAATTTCCGTTTTCATATTTTTTCTCATAGTACGCATAGCCGCCTTCTTTCCGCCCAATAGGCTCTCCCTGCGTATTGAAAAAAAACACACGGGTCTCATTGCCCATTTCATCATATTCAGATCGTACGTGTGCATAGCCCAAATCGCTTCTAATCATACGGCTGCCATCCAATCCTATATACCAAGTGTCTGTCTGCCTCCCTTGCGCATTATACTGATAGCGCATGCCGGCACAAAGATACTCTGTACTAATGACACGCCGATCATGCGTATCATAAAACTCCTGTGACAGCATCTGCCCCTTATTATCATACTCATACCTTACAATCGCGAATCCCTTATCTTTACGCAGAACCAGCTCACCGTCTACGTCATAATACCGACATTCCTTTAATTTACCTTTTTCATATATATTCTCGAAAGACGCATAACCTCCCGTTGTCCGCGTTGTCGGATTTCCCATATCATCATAATAAGATTCCGTTTTCACATTTCCTTCATCATCATACTCCCGATGCAAATATGCAAATCCTAAATCCCTACGGACAATGAACTTATCCTGGGCATTTGGCTCTTTAGCCAAATAATAAATATCCGTTTCATTCCCTTCTTCATCATAATTATACCGGAAGCCCGCACATTGATATTCTGTGCTGATAACAGGCTTCTCATTGCTATCATAATAGCGCGAATAGGTGCGCCTTCCGAAATCATCATATTCATATCGGATTACCGCGCATCCCATGTCTTTTCTCAAGGCCAGTTCTCCGTCAGCGCCATAAAAGAACAGAGCAGCTATTTTGCCCATATCCGTATACTCCCATCTTTGTGCGGCACATCCTATATCCTTCCTTAAAACCGGCTCCATATCCGCATCAAAATATTCTTCCTGCTGTTTATGACCATTTTCAAAAGTGTACCTTGTATAAGCGACTCCTGTCTCTTTATTGGCGACAGGCCTCAGTGTCTGATTCTGATACCCTTCATAATACTGCATGGACAAATTCCCATCTTTATATTCCCTATGTAATACCGCAAAGCCGCTATCGGAACGATTTGCCAGCCGTCCATTCTCATTCTTATACCATTCGCGTATTAAATTCCCATTCTCACCATACTCACGTATGATTTCTGCAATCCCATAATCCTCCCTGCAAACTGCCAGGCCATTTTCATTATAATAAGCTGTCCGTATCAGATGCCCGTTTTCATCATAGGTTTCTTCTACTTTCGCATAACCTTTATCCTTCACCTGGATTGGCCTCGAAAGCTCATCATAATACGATTTCATGACAGTTGTGTTCCTGCCCTGCTTAAATACCTCATAGCAGATATAAGAATAACCAAGCTCATAATTAAAAGCCAATTCTTCATTCGCTCTTAAATATTCAATCTTTTCCTTCCCATCATTATCCGTTCTTCTAATCTTCTTATATCCATTATCGGTAAAACATTCATATCCATAGGTATCGTAATACGTTTCCTCATATACTTCTTGTTGGCTGTTGTATTGGAGCTGCTTTATTGCATATCCATCCTCATTTAAGACAAGATTCCCATATCCGTCCTGGTACAATACTTTCATGATCTGGTTATCACTGCCAATGAGATAATGAATCGTTTCATATTTTCTAATCGTCTCTGTCTCTTCTCCGTCCTTTCCCTCTATATCTGCCTTTTTCCTATCGCTCAGTCCCGGCTTATATATACTGTCTTTTCCTCCTGTATAGCTTTCCTCTATGTCTGCGCTCTCCTTTGGCTGCGCCATTGCTTCTAACATAATATCATTTTCAATTCCTATCGAAGGCAAAGCACCGCTTTCCGTCTCTTCTATCGTAACAGGATCATCTATGTTCGCCGTGACTGTAGCGACAGCATCTAATGTAATAACAATTTCCCTCTCCTTCCCGCTCTTCTCTTGATGGAATTCTACGGTCTTGCTCTGCAAATTCTTATCCCGGATCTTGGCTCCGCCATCAAAGGCCAGAAAAGTTTCTTGCGTAAGCATACCATTGTTATGTTCATATCGGTACACACACACACCGTTACTATCATAGCACCAGCTTTCGCTACGGTTCAGCAATCTGCGCTCCTCTATATTCCCGTCATTATCATAGAATAAATTTTCGCAAAAAACATCGTGGAACCCTTCTATTCTCTCTATCCCGTTCTCGTCACTAAAATAACGGATACTACTCATATTCCCATCATTATCATATTGGAATGACACCATCATAATGCCCAAATTATTACAAATGGCCTCCCCATCCGCATCAAGATAATACAAGGCAGTCAAACGGTTGTCTTTATCATATGCATACCGTTCCCCGTTCACTCCGTACAGATTCCGGAAATCCCCATCCAGCTTCCGTGACTGCGGCAATCCAGAAGCGTTATAAGCAACCTCTATCTGCTGCTCCTCCATATCATTTCCAAAAGTGATATCCTTTTCTACCGCTATGCCATACTCCTGTTCCTGTTCCCGGCTGTCTGTCTCCGGCGTCCGCAGAAGCGTGGAATTTAATAACTGGGGAACATCTTCTGAAGAATATGCTACAATCTTATACTTATCGTTTCCATTCTCTATTAGCTGCATCAATAATTTACCGTTATTGTCATAATAGGATACTTCTTCCACTACGCGCCAGTCGTTTCCCCTTGCAGCATCAAAATAGTCTTGCTGCTTATATGCACGGAATTTATCTTTATCCGTCCGATACCGGTAAACTACTTTAGCAGTGGGCTGGAAAAAATCCAATTGATAAACAGTAGAATATCTTCTCATCAGCTCCATTTGCCCATAAGCTTCATGATATGTCAAAACCATCCGTTTTTGGTTCGGGTAGTCCTTAATTTCCCAATAAAAGCTGCGGTTTTCTAATTTCTCAACTGATAGCTCATCCCCGATTCCTGTCGGAATGCCATAGATTTCCCTCACCGAAGCATAATACGACGTTTCTGACCAATTATAATAAATAAGCACAGCAGCAAAGATCATGACCGCACAGCCTATGAAAACCGAAATTTTAAGCGTCCGATGATGCTTATATAACGATGAAGCATGGTACTGATCTGATAATTCCTCACTGCCCTTTTTCAACGCCATATAGATCTTATTGCATACCAGCCTGATACAAGTAATCTTACAATATAGCAAATAAGCAGTTCCACAGACAACGGCAACTGTCATGATCCCGATCGCGGCCTGGGCAATCCTATAAATAATTTCAGTCCCTTGGTATTCTGCAATCCAATAATCTATGGAGCAAAAAGTCAGCGTTGTGAATATGCTTCCTAATATACTCAGTAAATCGAGTATCCTGACCGGCTGAAAGTTCCAGAGATTCTTCTTCATTTGATTCTCAAAGTTCTCCTGTTCTACCACTTTCCTGACATCTTTTGAACGCCACTCCCTCTTTTTCCTCACGCCATTTCCTCCTTTGTGCCTATTTGACTCTGCTTGCTCTTATTTTATCACCATATCAAATAGAACCCGGATGTTAATTTTGCTGGATTTTTGTCTATTTTTGTAACTTCAGCATTGGTATGAGCCAAAATCCCTTATCCGATTCAGTGCAAAAATTTGCAAAACATATTGGCTCAAATAAATAAAAGAAAATATTTGATTACTAAATTGCATTCTGCTATACTATTATCCAATATGCAAATAACACATAATCATAAATAAAAACAATAATTGGGATTGAAGCTGAGAGAAAGGCATGGTTATTAAAATGAATACGAAGTTAACGGCTAGACAGCAATTATTATTGGATATTTATAGAATTATAGCTGCTTTTTTTGTTATAGCAGGACATAGCTTTTCCTATTACCAGATTTCGATCTTGAAGAACCAGGATATATTTCCCTATATTCAAAATATAGGTGTTATCATGTTCTTCTTACTCTCAGGTTTTTTAACTACATATTCTTTAAAACGTAAAAATGAGAGTAATGATTATTCTTTCTATTTATATACAAGGCACAAAACGCTAAGAATTATCAAAGAATATTTTCCCGGACTAGTATTTATAGCAATTATTGATTTTGTATCTATTAATATCAATAATAACTATTCATACTTTAATGCTTATAATTACAAACAATTTTTAGGTAATTTATTCATGCTTCAGGGAACATTTGTGAATCATATATCAGGATTAGAATTCATTCCTTTTGGTTCAGGACGCCCACTATGGACATTAGCAATCGAGTGGTGGTTTTATCTAATATATGGATTTTTATTTTTGACGATAAGCAATAATAAGCCGCTTTCACTAAGGGGGGGGGCTTATAAGCAGCCTATTATTCATAATGCCGATTGACTATTTCATTTCCGGAAGGGGAAATGGATTAGGATTTGTTTTTGGTCTCGGAATACTAGCTTTCTATATTTATGATTTAATCGAGACCAATCTGGCTAAAATTATTTTTCCAGCTTCTTGTATAATATATATTGTATATGGTTTCTTTTACAAAGAAGCATATACAATATATTCTTTCTTCATTTTATGGATTTCATTTTGTAGCCTTATGAAAATCGGGAAATCTTGTACAAAATTTAAAGAGAGAGATAGGAATCCCATAATATCATATATCTCCCAAAGCACATTTATGCTGTATCTAATTCACTATAGTATAATTGACCTAATATTTAACCTGACCTTATCTATTAACAACTATATAAAATTTTTATCCGGAATTATAATATCAATTGTAATGGCACTTATTATGTATTACATTTTCGGAAAGAAAAACGCATTAAGAGCGTCTTTCAATCCGAAACATCATGACCACACAAAATCGTCACCCCAATAACGCTTTTACCCAAGAAGCAGAAAAAACATGCTATTCAGGTGACGTATCATTAATATCGCCAATTAATGATACGTTATCATACGCAAATGCTTATGATCCGTTTATTTGCTTTTTAAACTGCACGATATCGACTTCAAAAGCTTTGCCGTCCTTAATTTCAAATACTTTGTCACAATTCCGTAATGTTGTTAACCTATGAGCCACTATAATCAATGTCTTGCTCTTCTGCAATGCATCTATTGATTCCATGACAGCTTTTTCCGTTTCGTTATCTAAGGCCGAAGTAGCTTCATCCAGGATTACAATATCCGGGTCATAGTACAAGGCTCTTGCAATTGCTAATCTTTGTTTCTGTCCACCAGAAAACCGTATGCCTCTTTCTCCGACTATAGTGTCTAAACCGTTAGGTAACTGCCAGACAAAATCCTTGAATTGCGCCTGCTCTAATGCGAGCCATATTTTTTCATCTTCAATATCTCGTTCTTCTTCTCCAAAGGCAATATTATTCCGTATCGTATCATCAGTCAAATAAACAGCCTGCGGAACATATCCTACTACTCTCGCCCATTGCATCGGAATCGTATAAATGTCAACCCCATCTACATAAATACCTCCCGTAAGCGGTTTAAACAACCCTAATATCATATCTGATAATGTCGTTTTACCAGCTCCAGAAGCACCAATAAACCCTATTGCTTGTCCTTTACGAATAGTCAGATCCAAATCTTTCAAAACATATGTATCTGCATTAGGATACCTCCATGAAATTCCTTTTACTTCAATCTTATTTTGAAAAATCTCATCGGATATGTTCTGAGTTGTCGCATGCTCTTTAATATATGCATTTACTTTTTCTTCATATTGCTTAGATTCTAATAATTGATTATACAAGTCCTCTAATGCCGGACGTTGATAAATAATTCCACTTATATACCCAAGAGATCTTGAAATAGCAGGCAAAATACGAAATGCTGACACTGCAAAAACTGACAGTTTAGAAACAAATGTCTGCATGTTTACTCCCATTGCGAGCCTAATACATACAATAATAATGATTCCTGTGATACAACTTAATTCTATTATCTTCTCAGGACAAGCCCCAAGAAATGACTGTTTCCTCTCCATTCTGCATCTTAAAAAATTTGCATTATCAAACTGTTTAACAAAAAACTCATTCTTTTTCAAAACATGGATCTCTTTAATCCCATTAGCTGCCTGATATGCATATTTTGTGCTCAGCATAGCTCCTTCCCGGTACTTCTCTCCCACATTCCTTAAGAGTACTCTAAATAGGAATGTAATTACTATAAAGCATAAAGTAAATAACAATAATATGCCTATTGCCATCATCCAGTCTATATAAATCAAAAAAACTCCAATTAAGACAATATTCAACAGTTCTGATAAAAGCTTGAAAAAAAACTCGTATATTGCGAAGACTCCTGTGACATCTCCTCCAATGCTTCTTAAAATTTGCGCACTATTTATATTCAAGAAATATTCATATGGCCTTCGCATATAAGCACGCAGAATACTAGATGACAATTCCCTTTGGAACGCATACTTAAATTTATATTGCATATTTATCGAAAATAATAAATATAAATTTTTAAATATATATACAAGTATCACTAATACCGCAATCAAAAAAATAATCTGCTGTTGGTTCTGTAGGCGGAATAGCCTAATAATACTTTTCATATACCATTTCGTGCTTAAGCCATCAATATCAAGCAACGATTGTACGAAGGGAAGAATCGCGCTGACTCCTAATAATTCCATCGAAGAACCAACAAAGACTATTATGAATAAAACTATGCTCAGTCTTTTTTGTTTCTGTGTCATTATATACAATTCTTGCTTAATCATCCTTATAAGAGTTCTAAAGTCTTTCAAGATATTACCTCTCGTTTATATATTGCAGTTCTGCCTGTAAATGCTACCAATCTATATCCGTTATCTTCCAAAGCCGGAGCACCTTGAAGCCCCTCCCAGCTCTCCATCATGATAATATTCGGATGATATTTACTAAAATCTATTTGTGAAATAATTTTTGTATCATATCCCTCTATATCTATATCCATAAAGTCAATTTCCTGGTTTTCATCTACATATTTATCTAAAATCTGCATTATTGTATATGTTTTAATAGAAACCTTGCGAATCGGCTTATGTCCAGCCTCTTTCAATTTTTCCAGACTGCTTGCATCAAATGTATTCAATCCGCCTTCCTCAAAAATATAATAAGTTAATTTTTCATTCGCTGAGGATAAGCCTGCTTCTACATTGGTATCTCTACGACGATATCTATTAAATGCCTTCATGCTTCCTGGTGTTGCATCAATGTTTAAGCCATGCCAGCCTCTATAGTAGAATCTTACAGTATTGGAAAACCGAAACGGATGATATGCTCCTATATCAATATAATATCCATCTTTTTTAAACTCAAGAAGATTATCCAAAATCATGTCTTCACCTTCTTGAGAAAAAGAATAATGAATATATGGCATATTACCACTCAAAATTCCTTTTATAATTGGCATAAAATTACATCCGCTCATTTTTAGCCATTTTATAATACTATTCATATCGTGTAATCTACTTTTTCGTTTCATATGTTTCAATTAATCTCCTCCTCTTACTATAAAACTCTATACTAGAAATATCAAACATATTAATAACTCAAACTTCCCACATTAAAAATGGGATTTGCTCCTTGAAAAATCAATACTTTAACTCACAAAATAGCGCTCAGGCAGCCGCTGAACCGCACTCCAATGCTTTTTGCATGTACTTTGGCAGCCGCTGAATAAAGCTGGCGGTGAATTCCTCCAGCTGCTGTTCTGTGATGTGGAAATATTCCATAACGGTATCCATTAGTGCATCTATGATAATCCTCATGGATTGACTGAACGTGATGTCATCCAGTTCATCCATGAGGCAGAAAAACAGTTCGCAAATCGTTTTGTCATCCGTATTGCATCGCTGTGTAACTGCAAGCATCATATATCGTGCAAAAACAATGGATACATGAGCGGTCAAAGCGTCATAGGAAAGGCTCCGGCACTCCTTTACCAGATGCAGACAGGATTTGCAGGTCTTGAAAAATACCTCAATATCCCAGCGCTTCCCATAAATACGGATGATTTCTTCCTCTGAGAGAGTTGTATCCGTGCTGATGATGGCAAGCCAGTCTTTTTTCTTGCTTTTGTTCCGGACACAGACGATTTTTGCCTCAATTGCCTCGTCACCAACGGTTACGTCAATGGAAAGCAGATATTTGGAGCGTCCTCTGCGTTTTCTGCACTGTTTATAGATTTCCTTGATGCTGTATCTGCCACCCTGATAGCCATATTTGATTTTACTGCTTTTCTTAACCATTGCGATTGTGTCCAATTCGCAGTTTGTCTTTAAGG
>CAJTSL010000038.1:6913-36627 GCA_910578845.1 uncultured Lachnospiraceae bacterium | reverse complement strand
AGATGCGACTCCCTCTGGAGGCGCTTCTATTTGTATACTGTGCAGTTGCCAAAACCGAGTATCGCAATTCCCCAACCTCTCATCCTTAACACCGGTTCCGCAACTTCTGGATTTCTTCTAGCGGGAAAACATAATTCGTGCTACAGAAGTGACAATGCAACTCTACGTCCTTTCCTTCCGCAATCAAATCGTCCAGCTCTTTCTTACCTAAGCTATACAACACCTTTTCCACTCTCTCTTTCGTGCAATTGCAATGAAACTGCACTGGCATCTTATCCGTTACCTCTAACCCCATGTCTCCCAGCACAAGGGAAAGAATTTCCTCCGGTGACTTCCCATCTTCTAACAGTTTCGTCACCGACTGTATGGACGCTATGTTCTTTTCCAAACCCGCAATGACTTCCTCGCTTGCAAAAGGCATAAGCTGAATCACAAACCCTCCCGCTTGCTTCACCGTATTATCGCGATCCATTAAAACGCCCAGCGCCACGCAAGACGGCACTTGCTCAGATGCGGCGAAATAATAGGTCAGATCGTCCCCGATCTCCCCCGTCTGCAACGCTACCTGGGAGGAATATGGTTCTTTCATGCCCATATCTTTAATCACCGTCAGATATCCGTTTCCGATGACGCCTCCTACATCCAGTTTACCCTGCGCATTCGGCGGCATCATTGCCTGTGGCGACTGGGCATACCCTTTCACATTGCCTTTGGCATCCGCTGTCACGACGAGTCCTCTGACAGGTCCGTCCCCGTTGATCTGTAATGTTAAAATATCCTTTTCCCCTTTTAACATGCTGCCCATGCAACACGCCGCGCTCATCAGCCTGCCAAGAGCTGCCGTTACCACCGGGCTAAGGTTATGCCTCTTCCTTGCTTCCTCCGTCAGCTCTCTTGCCGTTACCGCAAATGCCCGTATCTGCGCATCAGCCGCTGTCGCCCTTACCAGATAATCCGCCATATCAAATGCCTCCATTCCTACTTATCCTACTTAATCTACTTATAATCTACTTATCATTTGCCTTTTCATTTTGTCCTTTCCTGGCAACCACATAAATCCTTTCACTTTCCGCTGTTACTTCCCCATGCGTATCCGCATCGTACGCCGTCAGGAAAATAAGCCCCGCCCGCGCGATCAGCTTCTGCATCTGCGAAAGCCTGTATCCCCGTTGATAATGCGTCTCCTGGAATCGGGAAAACAATTCCCTGCCTAAGTCCCCACTCTTATTTTTCACAAAAATTGTCAGATCATACTCATTGATCTCCTCTTTTGCATGATAATAATTCTCCCAGATAAAGCTGCAATCCTCACGGTTCTCCGCTATAGTTGCGTCCCCGATGACACATTCATACTTATATACAGTATTAAAATCAAATACAAATAAACCGTTCGGGTATAGATAATTATGCACCAGGCCAAAGACCTTAAGCAAATCCTCTTCCGATAGCAGATAATTCAGGGAATCACATACGCTGATCACAGCGCCAACCGTCCCGTACAATTCAAATGCCCGCATATCCTGCAATAAATAAAGGATATCCAAACCGGAACGCTCTCTCTTATCCATGGCAATCTGGAGCATCTCCTGCGAATGATCAATCCCGATCATATCATATCCCTTTGCCGCCAACAATTCCGTCAAAGTGCCTGTCCCACACCCCAAATCCAGAATAGAATTCTGCTCCTGCATAAGATTTTCATCCGTTACCTGTTCTTTGATCTCATATTTCTGCAACAGGGAGAGCAGAAACGCACACCATTCTTCATAGGGAGTATCGTCCATAAAAATATCATAAACTTGTGCAAAATCCGTATATGCTTCCATTTTCCTGTCCTTCCTAATACATGATCTTTATTCCATACATGATCTTTATTCCGCGGAGCCACCCATTATTGTCACTTCCCGTATCTTGCCATGGAAACTATTCGTTTTAGAGCCGATCCGTTCAAGTGGGAATGCGAAAGACGCATACTCTGTAAAAGGCTCGCTGTCTCCTATAACATCCATTAACTTCCCGTTCACATACAGGCTTGTCCGATCCGCCTCACCACATACCGTTAACGTTACCCATTCGCCTACAGGAAGCGTATAATCAAAAGAATAATCCCTGCCCTCACGGGAAAAGCCAACCTTTCCGGTTCCTATCTGCGCTGCTTTAAAAGCCGTCTGCCCATATGCGCTGTCTGTCTCAAACAAAATCTCTTCCTGCACTGCTCCGTCCGCCGCAGCAGTTTCATCCAGGGAAACGCTCTCCCGGTATAACTGCATGCTCACCTCATAACTCCCTCCAATTACGACAGTATTGTCATTTAATTGCTTATTTGAAACATTATTATTGAAACAGTTTTCCCCGACACAACTGTCATAATTGTCATAATTTTTATATCCTGTCTCCACATAGTCTGACCCGCCAGACAATGAAATCACTTCGTTCTCCGCAGTCAAATATATCTCGCCTTCCCACCGAGGCAATGCATAAGGATTGCTCTCCGGCATGTTCCCCAGCTCATGGAATCGTGCCATCCATTCTTCATAAGAAGCCGTAGTTTCCCCCCATAGCTTCCCGCTGATCACGCCAAGCGGCTCATAAAATCTGACAAACAGGTCTCTTTCACTGATCCCCACATCCAGGCTGCCGCACATATCGTTCCATATCATATAAGCAGCGCCTAACATTTGCGGTGAATAGGAAGGAACCCGTTCTAACTGGTTATAATCATAAAACTTATTCGGCTCCCAATGATCAAAAAGCTCCTTCGTATCCAGATAATCATAACCGCCGCCCGGTATGATATAGAGATGATTATTCTGCATATTGATAAGCGAATATCCTGCCTCGTACATGGCAAGCGGATCCGCCCACACCGTGCTCCAAATGTTCATCTGCAGCCCTTCCGTCTCCGGCATGGATGATCCGCCCATGTTGCTTAGGCTTCCCCATACCCGCACGTTTTCCACGCCGCTCTTCTCTTTCACAAATGCTATCATCTCTTTCATGTACTTCCGGTAAGTCTCACCATCTCCATAATATTCATCCATCCCCACATTGAGAGTAGATGCACCTGCAAAAGCGCCGCTTCCTATCGCCTCACTCCATATCTCTTTTACAATATCCACTGCCTCTTCTTTACTCAGATCGATCTGGTCTACCGCTTCGTTGCGTACAGTCAGCGCGTATTCCGGGAACAGCTTTGTAATGGCGAGGGAATGCGCCGGCGTATCAATTTCCGGTACGACCTCCACTCCATATAATTTCGCCGTTTCAATCAACTGTGCCAATTCTTCCGGCGTATAGGCATATTCATCGGACGCAAGCCGCTCCCCCTTCGCGTTTGCCATATCAATGCCTAACCGGAACGCGCTTGCCGCCGTCATCGCTTCTTCTACTGAACCCGTCAGGCCACTGGTGCTAAGGATGACATTGTCATTCAGATGAATTGCCAAATCATTCATTTTATACCATGACATATTTGTCATAATTTGATACAACATATCTATGGAAACAGGCTTTCTTGCCACATCAATTCCAAATCCCCGAACCGGGTATTTCGGGTAATCGCGTATCCTTCCCTGCGGTATACCATATGAGGCAGCCTCCTGCCCTGCGGCGCTTCCTTCTTCTGCTCCTGTTTCCTGCCCTGCGGCGCTTTCTCCTTCTACTATAGCATCCTGCATGGCATGGTCCGTCTGTTGGGAGAGCATCTGCAATATTGTGATCGCCCCCCAATAAATCCCTTTTTTGTCCGTGCCAATTATGACACATTTGTCGCTAATGTCGCAGACATATCCTTCCTCCCCAATGCCTTGCGACAACCGGATCAGTGTCTCTCTCTCATCAAACATTACACTTCCGGCATCTGCATCCGTTCCGCTTACATCATCCGCACTACCAGCCGTACCTGGCCCTCCCGCGCTAGCTGCTTCGTCCGCTCCGTCTGCAATATCCGCTGCATAGCCAAGATAAAAGTCGCCGGCACGCACATTCTCCATCCCGCCTGTTACGATCGGAATCTCATATCCCATGATCATCTGATACTGCTTTACAAACAATGATGCGCTTTCTTTAAGGGAGTCACGCAAAGGGTCTTCCTCTACAATGACGCGCGACTCTCTCCCCGGCGTGAAAATGCCCTCTCCCCCATCCCATTCTGCAATCGCAGGAATCACTTGCGGCGCCATGTTACTGCCTTGTAACTGATCTGATGACGGAGGGACTGTTATCGTGAAGGCAACTTCCTTTGCCTCCTCTTGCGCGTCTATGCGCTCTACCAGGAATCCAACCGTTACTTCCTTCTCCTGTACCGTGTCGTAGACTGTGCCGTCTGCACCGATGATCTGCTCATAATCTGCGCCAAGATAGCTTACCCGATAGCCTTCCGGCGCTTCCGGTACCTTTAAATAACGTTCGTTATTTCCATTTACTGCTATTTCAGGCGCCTCCAAAGAATATGCGGCAGGCTTGTCCGCATACACTTCGAACTCATATAGCGACACATTCTGATATAGATTCGAATAATCCTCTTCCCTTTGGGAAACCGCGTAAGTGGACAGACGAAGGAAACGTACCGTTGCAGGTTCTGTCAGCGGTATTTCCTGGCGTTTCGTCTCCGGCGCCTGTTTGAAATCCGCTAACACCACCCATTCGTCCCCGTCTAACGAGCCTTCTAGACGGTAAGACGTCACATTCGTCCTCTCCCATTTTAGTATAACAAAAGAAACTGAAATTTCTTCCGGAAATTCCAGTTCTATATAATGGGAAGCATCTTCCCAGTTATTCTCACTAGACCAACGCGAAGACAACGTCTCATCGTCTCCGTCAATCGCCTTTTCGGCAGACAGTTCTTCGGTTTCTGCGCTGTCACAAGTTGCTTTTACGCCCTTCTTCCGCGCAAGGTTCTCCTCCTCATATGACAAGAAAACATGCTTCATCCTCATGCCAATGCCTATGGCTGCTGCTACAACAACCGCCATAATAAGGAGCCAAATGCCTAATGGAACTCTTTTTCTCACCCTATCAACGCCCCCATGAGACCATATGAAACAAATGACATAATAACAGTTGCTATTGCAATTCCAAGTAGTTCTGCCAGTATCGCTTTCTTAAAATCAATATCCAATAACGCCGCGATCAGTGATCCTGTCCAGGCTCCTGTTCCCGGAAGCGGGATACCGACGAACAATACCAGCCCCCAGAATTCATATCTTTTAATCGAATCGCTCCGGTTCATAGCGCGCGCTTCTAATTTCTCAATCATCCCTCTGAAGATCTTTATTTTTTTCAGCCATTTAAAAATCTGTTTGATGAACAAAAGAATGAACGGAATAGGTATGATATTACCAATGATACAAATTGGAATAGCAGTTGTTATCGGAACGCTTAATAGCTTTGAAACGAGCAAGCCTCCCCGCAATTCCAAAATCGGTACCATAGAAATGATGAAAATTACAATCTCCTCTGACACATACTTTCCTAACGAATTCGCAAACCAAACTGTCAATGCTTCCATAAAATATGCCCTCCATTTTTACTCAAACTGCGCATGGCTACTTTTTTCAATCTTTATTTTGATCATTTTACTGTTCATTTAACTCATTTTTATTTATTTATTCTAGATTTAATATTTCTCTAAGCGCCGCAAATAAGGCATCCATCTCTTCATCCAGGCCAATGGTGATGCGCAAGTAGTTATGGATCCGCGGCTTATTCCAGTGTCTGACGTAAATGTCATGTTCTTTCAATTTTCTGAAAATCTCTGCTGCCTCAACTCGTTCATGCGTCGCAAAAATGAAATTACCATAAGATTCTGGAAATGTAAATCCGAGCGCCGCCAGCTCCTTCTTGCTCCGTTCTCTTGTCGAGATAATCTTCCCACAGATTTCTTTAAAGTAATCGTCGTCCTTCACCGCTTCTGTCCCCAGCTCTAATGCCGGACGGTTCATCGTATAAGAATTGACAGAATACTTGACATCATTTAAATAACGGATCAATTTCTCATTCCCGATGGCATATCCAATCCTGCTGCCCGCCATTGCCCTCGACTTAGAGAAGGTACGGACTACTAATAAATTCTCATATTTGCTTAGCAGCGGAAGACAACTTATGCCGCCAAAATCAATATATGCTTCATCGACGATCACGACCACGTCTTCATTCGCCCGCACAATTTCTTCTATGGCATCCACATCCATCAAAACACCCGTTGGCGCATTGGGATTCGGGAAAACAATGCCGCCGTTTTCTCCCTTATAATCTGCTGCCTGGATGCCAAAATCCTCATCCAACGGCTTTCTCTCATAAGGAATCCTATAGATTTCGGCCCACACATCATAAAAGGAATATGTTATATCCGGGAACAGGATCGGTTTCCTGGAATTGAAAAAAGCCAAAAACGCCATAGACAGCACGTCATCCGAGCCGACACCGATGAAAATCTGCTCTTCCTTCACCTGATGGTATCTGGCAAGCTCCGCGTTCAACTGCGTCTTTTCCGGGAACTCCGGGTATAAGCGCAGATCCTGATATGCGATCTTATGCATTTTCTCCTCAACCATCGGAGATGGCGGATACGGGCATTCATTGGTATTTAACTTGATAATCCCTTTTTTCTGCGGCTGCTCCCCAGGCACGTATGGTTCCGCCTTTCTTATATTATCTTCCCACTTCATCTGACCGTTCTTTCTCCTTCCACTCCTTAATCAGTTCCTCATATGCATCCGCCTGCTCCTCATTGCCCATGAGCCTATAGCACCTGCTCAGGCCACAGAGCGGAATATCCCTACTACTATGTATATTAAGGATACTCTCTGTTTCATACGCAGCATTATAAAACCAGATAATAGCTTCTGAGTAATCCTGCCGTTCCATAAAATAGAATCCGAGTTCACAGCAGATTTCCGCACAGCCCTCTGCCGCCACCACTTTCAAGGCATATTTTAAGAACTTCTCCGTATCTTGCGCAATCCTCGCCGCCCTTGTCACGACGCACGCCGCTTCCTTGATCTCATCCAGTGATCTTTGTGTATCCAGGCAGGAATCCTCGAAAAATGCCGCTGCCGCCAGAAAATCTTGGTCTTCCCCGGAAATAAACAGCTCTTTGGCATAGATATTGTGAAGCCTTTTCGACAGGCGCATACCGGATGCCGCCATCCGCGCAAAAGACGCCAGATCCCGGTCTTTATGATTACTTTCCGGCATATGCAGGATTGCAATATCACTGTCAAAGATCACCGGGTCTAAAATCACTTGTTCATGAATCGGCTCCGCCCACGTAAAAGTCCTAAGACGCTTAAAAAGTTTCGGGCGCAGTTCTTTGTCGTAATTATAAATCGTCCCAAAATCGAGCTGGTTCGCATAATACATCTGTACAATATCAATTTCCGGTAGCAGCGTTTCTTTCAGATGCCAAAAAGCTCTCCGGTTTTCCGCATCCAGCACCTCGTCCGCATCCGCAGAATAGATATATTCCATACTGGCTTTGGAAAAAGCGAAATTCCGTGCCGCTGCAAAATCCTGCACCCATTCAAAATCATATATTTTATCGGTATAACGCGCCGCGATCTCCTTTGTCTTATCACAAGACCCGGTATCTACGATAATAATCTCATCCATCAGGCCCGTCAGGCTCTCCAAACATCTTGCGAGCACTTTTTCTTCATTTTTCACGATCATACAAAGACTGATTGTAATCATACCAATCCCCCATTCTTACTCAACTTGCGAATCTTGGAGCCAGGACGCTATCAGCGTCGGCACAAATTTGCGCCTGGCATTCGTCTAACGCCCATCTAGCACCCATATAGGCCATATACGCCATATAACACCCATACCAATTGCCTACAATCAGCATCCACGTATTTACTTGGAACACCATATCCGCAGAGCAATCTGGCGGACGGAACAATACCGTTCGTTTTAGTATACCAAAACTTTCCTTAAAAGGGAATCTCTGTTTTCAATGCTTCCCGCTCTACCACCAGATAGCTTCTGCACCCCTCAGCATAGACAAATAATTTCTGGTATTGGTTCCTCCTACAAAATGCCCTGCTTAGCACAATCTGATAGGCAGTCGTACGGGACAGATCCACCATACGTTCTCCCAGATATAGCGCAAAAGCGCCGTCCTCTTTCCTAACTTGTGCATATCCTATACAACGGTAACGCTCTCCATTCCAGTTATAGACCCACGCCATGCCATATGTGCCTTTATAGAACGCCACCAATAACAAAACGATCATCGCCAAAAATAGCACTGTCATTATCAATCTAACCCCTTCGTATGTTATCATTAATTCCCCTTTCTTAACTACTTTCGCCGGATAACGGCGAAACTATGTTTTAAAAGCCGCTGCCAAACAAGATAGACAGATTTGCGGACGCGCAGCAAAACTGTCTTCCGGATCTTTGTCAATCCATACTGTAACAAAAGCGGCAAGCACACTCCTGCCAATAGATATATCATCTTAAACTGTTCGCTGCCTCCGACCATATAATAATAATCAATGCTTCCCAGAAACAGTTCCCTATCAAAGTCCGTACAAAATGACGTATGTGTCACAAACATTGCAATTACCATTTTAACCAGCATAAATGCCATTACATGATGCATCATTATGGCATAGGTATTCTTTCCGAGATAGATCATATATTTATTATTCTGAAGAAGCGGTGATAATATCCTTGCGGTGCGCAGCCAGAACGCAATTCCTGACACTGCTGTCACATAAGGGATGACCGGCCCATTTGCAAATCCCGTACACCACACGCTGCTATAAGCAAGGCCATTGCAACATAAATGCAGCAGTACCTGTATGCCTATGACAATGCCAAAATAAGGCAGATTCCCTAATGTATCATGCTTCTCCAATTTCCGGTAATAAAACTGCCCCATTTGGAAACATGGGTATAGAAACAATATCCTGCCAGGCATCTTATAAATCCCCCACACATGCCCGCCAATCGCCAGCCACACAACAGCCATGCCCACTATTAGGCTTCCCGCCAGTATCAGGCTCTCATAACATAAGTGAAGCTTCTTCAATATAAGCCGCATGAACAGGTTCATCATCTCAACGAGGAAAAGAACCGGCACAAACCACGCCGCATAGTTGTAAATAAACTGGTAGCCGCTGACAAATGGCTCTATGAACAATGTCCAAAGGCTAATCCCTTCTCCCATCGTAAATCCGCATTGCCGAAGCGCCCATGCCACTATGCCATATATCAGGTTCCAAACAAAATAGGGCAAAAGCAGCCGTTTTACCTTTTGTTTCCAATAGGCAAACGCGTCTTTTTCCTTTTCTTCCCGGTAAAAATACCCGGAAATAAACATAAATAGCGGCACATGAAAAGAATAGTACGGAAACAGATCCCCGACCGTTAATATAGTATACCCTGCATGCCCTGCTACAATCATCACCATAGCAATACCGGAAAGGATACAAAATGTCATATTATAATCTTTTTCTTTCAAACCAGCCACTTTCCCCTCCATACGACAGCCGCGCTTCCTCCAACATTACTTTTTGATCCGCTTTCGCTACATTGCGCAATTAACCTTTGGCGGTTTCTGCAAGAGCCGCATCACAATTCTTGTGGCATAAGCCGTCCAGCTTGCGTCTATTATAGCATATTCCTCCAAATAGTGTTATCATATTGTATAAGCATTAATGTTGTATAAGCTTTGACGATAGAAACATTTTTCCCCAGGAGGCACATATGAGAAAAATTACGCAACACCATCCGCTACAAGCCATCATCTCTCTTTTGATCTTCGCTTTTATTTCTCCTATCCTATTGTGTGCCTGTCAGAAAACTCCGGTATCGGAAAAGGAAATGTTCGTTACAGACTATCTTGCGGCATCTGAGCTGACAGAGGAAGAAACCCTGGCCGCCTCCATACAAAGCGGCGCCAAACTGAATCCTTTCACAGACTTAAGCGTCCCAACTTATCTGACCAAAGTAGACGACACTTATTTTCTGGTAGACTGTTATCACAATCAGGTCATCTACCATGATAATCTGACAGATCCGCTTTCACAATGGCAAGTCATGACAGATCAAATCAACAAAGGCCATACCCTTGCCAGCGATGGCACTGTCTATCTGATTGACGATACGGAAAATAACAGAATCCTGATATTCGAGAAAAAAGACGGCATTTTCCTACATACCCAGACTTTTTCGGAAATCGGCACAAGGCCGCACTATATTATTTATGATGAAAAGACGGACACCTTCTATGCATGGAGCTCCATGAGCGGGGAGATGTTCCTATTCCGCCATAATCCCGGCGACTCCCGCATGTATCTCACAGAGATCCGCAAGATTGATTCATTAGACAACATCTACGTCCGTTCCTTTACTATTATAGAAGACGAGATCTATTTCGTATCGGCAAATGGCAACATCATCCGCGCAGACTTGCAGTCCTTCGAGATCCTAGATACCTATCCGGTCCCGGATACAATTGCCGGCATGATCCAACTGACGAAAATAGAAGACTACTTCTATCTGACAGTCTCCACCGACATCAACGGCAGCCAGGATTACGCCACAATAATCCGTACACAGAAACTTTCCGGCTTGCAGGATGGAAAATATGAAGATATTTATGCAAACTTCATCGGCGGTGGGACGCCATATTATATCACCGCATTAGATAACGCATGGTATCTAACAGAACACCGCATTCCCGGCCACTCTGTCTGGCGTTTTCATGTAAAAGATCATGAAATCACAAACGTACAAACTATTTATTAAAAATTGAAAACCCATGTGCCGTTTCCTGGCATCCATATGTGAAGCATCGCGGCATGCGCGACATTCTCTTCAAAGCCTCTGTTTCGCAAAAGAAAGCCAGATCGTCAGTTCTTCATTTTGATAGCTTGCGCCGATTGCGCCTCCCATCTGTTCCGCAAACGTCTTGGCAATGGATAAGCCAAGTCCTGTAGATTTCTTCGGCGCATCTACGGTATAGAACCGGTGAAAGAGTTTCCCCGCTTGTATCTCGTCCATAGCTGGCGCATGATTTGTAAATCTAATCTCACCGTTTTCCGATAATATAATTTGCAAATCCCCGTCACTATATTTTATAGCATTACTCAATATATTCCCCATAATACGGGACGTTTTCTCTTTATTTAATCTACATTTAACTTCTATTTGTGGTATATAAATATCGGGCGTGATTTTTTCTTTCCGTAAGGCTCCATAATAAGCGGCAACACTCTCTTCCAGCACATGGTTTAATATGACATCTTCATACACAATCTCCTGCTCTTCCCATGCCGCGACCGAATAATCAAGCAATTCGTCCGTAAGCGCCTTTAATGCTTCCGTACGGTTCTCAATAATACTTAGATAATGGCTGGCAGGCGCCTGTGAAACGGTTTCCTTTAACAATTCCAGATAACCGCAAATCGCCGTCAGAGGCGTCCTGATATCATGTGATATATTCGTCACAGCCTCTTTTAACTGCAAGTCTCCCTGTTGAAAAGCAAGCCGTTTGGTACGCAAAATGCGCAGCTCTTCATTAAGCGAAACTGCAAGCTTTCGCATATATTTATCACGAGAGGAAATGCTAAGCAGCGTATTCGTCTCCTCCGCAAGCTTATCCGCCAAGCCATTTTCTATTTCCTTTGCCGCTTTTCTCATCAAGTATATTTTTACAAGCAAAGCGGCATTCATGCTGCCAAGAAGCAGCACTACAGCCCACAACACATTTTCCATACATGTCTCCCTATAATTATCTGGGTCTATTCCGGCAATTGCGGAATCCGTGGCATGAAACAACCGTTTGTAATCGCCTATTTTAAATCTTTCTTCCTAAAGAAATAAATCCCTGTCCCGACAATAAGCGCCGCCTCCCCTAAGAGACAAACGGGTATTTTCATGGAATAAGAAGCTGCCGGGTCTATCACATACATTGCCTGGTCGGCAGGCAGGAAACAATCCAGCCATTCATATACGGCTCTTTTCTTACCCTCTACATACTTCCGGTTAGGCACATCCTCTTCTACAAATGTACCATCCTCTGTGCTGACCATCCGGTTTATCCGCTCCGGCTCCGACAAGTCTGACCATATCTGCGATACTAAGATGATAAACAGTAATACAATCGCTATTTCTACTACCGCTACGCGTGTCTTGTTCGTATCTAGCATCGCTATCGTAGTGAAAACCGCCGCATAGACGAAAATAATCGCCAAACCGTAACCGATTCTCCATGAGAAATCCGTTATTCCCGTAATGGCTAAAGGGCCAATCAGCACAAGCCCTGCGATCAGGGAAGTAAACATATACGTTGCAAACTGGATCACTCCTACGATACAGCATATCATAAAATTGGCCAGATATATATCTTTTCTCTTATGCCCAACCATAATTTTATTCCGTATAGCGCCGTCACTATATTCCACACCGATGAAAAAAGGTATGAAGAATACCATGATGATATGAGAGAACAGCATCTCGTTAAAGAAATATAACGACCACTCAGAAGCGCCAATTGTAATGCCATTCTTCATATTGATCGCACCCATAGAATATACAAATATACTGTAGCCGGCTAAAAAAGCCTCAATCAGCCAGAATATCCTGCTCTTCATTAATCTCGCCAAATTTGCATATAAAAGTCTGCTCATCTTTCTTCCCCCACCAAATTGATATAATAGCTTTCCAGGCTCTCATCTTTCTCCTGCAAGGATATAATCTCACAATTATGCTCTTTTAACATACATGCCAGTTCCGTCACGCTCATCTGTGTATACACGTCTGCATGCGTATCGGATAAAATCGTATATTCTATCCGCATCGCATCCATGACCCGCGCAAGCGCTCCCGTGTCCGATACTTGCATACGCATACATTTCCTGCATGCCGCTTCCAGCTCCCTGGCGCTTAACTCTTTCATCATACATCCCTTATGGATAAAGCCATAGTGTGTCGCCAGACGGGAAAGCTCATCCAGGATATGGCTGGATAGTAAGACCGTCATCTGACGCTCCCTGTTCAATTTCAAGATCAGTTCCCGCATTTCAATAATGCCCTGTGGGTCTAAGCCGTTTATGGGCTCATCCAGGATCAAAAAATCCGGGTCTCCCGCAAGCGCGACTGCAATCCCCAGACGCTGCCGCATGCCAAGGGAAAAGTTCTTCACTTTCTTCTTGCCAGTCCCTTCCAGCCCAACTAACTGAAGCAGCTCTGCTATCCCCGCAAAAGATGGCAGGCCCAAAACACGATACTGTGTTTTCATATTGTCTACCGCCGTCATATCCAGATAAAGCGATGGCGTCTCGATAATGCCACCCATCCGCCTTCTGGCTTTCACAATTTCTCCACTGATACTTTCTACGCCATAGATCGTATAATCGCCTGACGTCGGCTGTTGCAGGCCGCAGATCAGACGAAACAGCGTTGTTTTCCCAGCGCCGTTTTTCCCCACAAGCCCATAAATCGCTCCTTTGGGAACATGCATAGACAGGCCGTTTAATGCGGGGACATTCTGATAGTGTTTAGATAACGAGTGTGTTTTTAAAACGTATTCCATAAACTTCCTCCATTCTTGCTTCATGTATGTGTCGTACAAATCTAAGATACATGATAAAGGTTAAGAATACGGTTAAGGAAAAGGTTAAGATATGATAAAGAACTGCCTGTTTCCATAGATATAACATTTGAAACATTATTAAAACATGATTTAATATTACGTTATCATTTTAAATCCAATGCCCCAGACAGATTCGATATACTCCCTGCCTCCGGCTTCGCGCAATTTCTTCCTAAGATTGCTGACATGCACTTTTAATGAGCTTTCCATGCAATCCGGCGTATCTTCGCTAATCCGGTCCAAGATGATTGATTTCGGGACCACCTGGGTAGGATTTAACATCAAAAGCTTCAAAATAGCATATTCCGTCCTTGTCAGTTTCACTGTCTCCGTATCAATACAGACGCGATGCGCTTCCACATCCATAACCAAGTCTTCTAGCTGCAAGAATGCTGTTTGCTTCTCAATAGATGGCCTTCTAAGCTGCACTTCTATTCTTGCGATCAGCTCTCTACAGTCAAAAGGCTTCGTCACATAATCTACCGCCCCATCTGACAACAGTGTCACTTTATCTTCTATATCAGCTTTGGCACTGACAACAATGACAGGAATTTCCTTGATCTTAGATAGAACTTCTTCTCCATTTAATCCGGGTAGCATTAAATCTAACAGGATCAGATCCGGTCTTCCTGACTCTAATACCAACAAAGCTTCCGAACCGGAATACGCACGCATCACGCCATATCCTTCTTTCGTTAATACTTCTTCTAACATATCCCCTATATAGACATCGTCATCTATGATGAAAATTGTTTTCATGACAATCATTACGCCTTTCTTTCTAGTTTCTTGGCAATATCTATGGATCTCTGGGCAATTCGCATCCTTTTTTGTTCATTTCATCCGTAACATAAAAGGTTCGCTCCGCGAACCTTTCTCATTTTGCATATAATGTTATCAGCCAGATAATCAATGCTAATCCTGCCAGCAGCACGAGCGCAATTGAAAGCGCCGCTCCCAACGCTACTCCCATATATCGGATACGCTCCCCCCAAGTAAATGAGGAATCTTCCCATGGGTTTGTCTTTTTCTCACTCTGTTTCTCTTCTTTTTCCCCTTGAAAAGACCGCGGACGCTTAGGGAATAGGGGGGGGCGTTCTAATCCGCTCATATCCGCTATTGTGCGTCCGTCGTCTTCAAATTCATCACGCCGGCTCATGCCTGGTCATAGAGGTGGCACACAACATAGTGGCCAGGCTCGATTTCTTTTTGTTCCGGTGCGACTTCCTTGCATTTCTGCATACAGTTCGCACAACGGGAATGGAACTTACATCCCGAAGGCGGATTCGCGGGAGAAGGGATTGTCCCTTCCAATACAATACGATTCATCTTCGCATCCGGATCCGGGATCGGGATAGCGGAGAACAATGCCTTTGTATACGGATGCAGCGGATTTTTGAAGATATCTTTCGTATCGCCATATTCCACCAGGTTCCCCAGATACATGACGCCTACCGTATCGGATATATGCTCCACGACACTTAAGTCATGAGAAATGAACAAATATGTCAATTTATATTTATCCTGCAAATCTTTTAGCAGGTTGATGATCTGTGCCTGAATAGATACATCCAATGCCGACACCGGCTCATCGCAGACTACAAACTCAGGATTTAGGGCTAACGCACGGGCAATGCAGATACGCTGCCTCTGTCCGCCGGAAAATTCATGCGGGTAACGGTCTTTATGGAAAGGCTGCAAACCGCAATTGTCCATGACTTGGTCAATATAGTCATCGAATTCCGCTTTGCTTACTAATCCATGCTCACGGACAGCCTCACCGATGATCTCACCAACAGGCAGCCTGGGAGACAGACTAGAAAACGGATCCTGGAAGATAATCTGCATCTTTGTACGCATAGAGCGCATTTCTTTATTGGACAGACTGTATACTTCCTTGCCGTTGAACAGCACCTCTCCTCCGGTCTTCTCTCCGGAAAGACGTAATATCGTCCGTCCTGTCGTTGTCTTGCCACAGCCGGACTCTCCTACAAGGCCCATGGTCGTCCCGCGCTTCAAGTTAAACGTAACGCCGTCTACAGCCTTCACATATCCTACTGTCTTGGATATCATGCCACCTTTAATAGGAAAATATTTTTTCAGTTCATTAACCATCAGAATATACTGAGGATCATATGTGACAGGGGTATATTGGTTGTCAATCTTATTGTTTACATCCGACATTTATTTCTCCCCCTTTCCGTCATAGAAGCGATAGCAGCTTACCTTATGAGTCTCAGACAAACTGATTTCTTCAGGATACGCTCCTTCACAGCCACTTACACACATCTCGCAACGATCTTTGTAATAACAATAATTTGGCATATTGATTGGATTTGGCACCTTACCGGGGATAGAATATAGCCTATCCACGTCTTTGCCGACTACCGGCTTCGAAGCCATCAATCCAATTGTATATGGATGAGACGGATTGCTGAAGATGTCATGTACCGTGCCTTTCTCTACGACACGTCCGGCATACATTACGACTACATAATCAGCCATTTCAGCAATAACGCCCAAGTCATGCGTAATCAACATGATGGAGGAGTTGATTTTCTCCTTCAATGTCCGCAACAAATCAAGGATCTGCGCCTGGATCGTAACGTCGAGCGCCGTTGTCGGTTCGTCCGCAACAATAATCTTCGGGCTACATGCAAGCGCCATAGCAATCATGACACGCTGGCGCATACCGCCTGATAGCTCATGTGGGTACATGCGATATACCCCTTCGCTATTGGCAATGCCGACCATCTCTAACAACTGTATCGTATTCTTTTTAATATCTTCTTTGCTTTTCCCTTCTCCATTATGAAGAGAAATAACCTCGTCAAGCTGCTCCCCGATACGGAAAACCGGATTTAAACTTGTCATAGGTTCCTGGAAGATCATGGAGACATAATTGCCTCTTAAGTTCATCATCTTCTCATTCGGTGTCTTGGTAATATTATAAGCTTTACCGTCTCCCAGGTTTAAACGGATTTCCCCTTCTACGATCTGTCCCTGCGGACGCTGGATTAGCTGCATCAGCGACAGACTGGTAACGGATTTTCCACATCCCGATTCTCCTACGACGCCTACGGTCTTACCGATAGGCACTTCAAAGGTAACGCCGTCTACAGATTTCACAGTGCCTGCGTCCGTGAAGAAATACGTATGGAGATTATCAAATTCTACCGCATTATTCTCGTCATGCATGGTAGTCAAATATTCTGACTCCGGCACATTTTTACGTTTACGCGCCTTTTCAAACTGATTGGTAATACGACGGTTTTCTTTGGAAATCTTACGCGACTCCTTCGCAGTAAGATATCCTTCCGGTTTATTCTTAGCCATACTAAATAACCATTCCCTTCCCTCAAACCTGCAAATCGCCATTCGCAAGCATAAATTTTTAGCGTTTCATTCTAGGATCGAAAGCATCCCGCAGGCCGTCGCCTACAAAGTTAAATCCTAACACTGCAATCAACAAACAGAACCCTGCAGGGATCCAGATAAACCAATAGGTCGTCAACACATATGAGTTATTCACGTCATTGATAATATTGCCCCAGGAAGCAAACGGGAATTTTACGCCAAGCCCCAAGAAGGATAATGTAGCTTCCGTCAGCATAACGGAACCAAGCGCCATCGTACAGTTAACGATAAGCTGTGGGATTACGTTCGGGATCAAATGCTTGAATATCCGGTGGGAAACACGGATACCGCAGGCTTCCGTCGCAGTCATAAACTCCTGTTCACGTAAGGAAAGAATCTGTCCGCGGACAAGGCGGGCAATTCCTGGCCAGCCTAAGAACCCAAGGATTAACATCAGATACAGCATACGGACCTGTGGGTCAACACGCATACCATCCATTGCCGCGCCTAAGATGATAATCAGCGGCAGAGACGGAATACAATAGAACACATCGACAACACGCATGATCAGGTTGTCTATCCACTTCCCAAAATAACCGGAAATACCGCCCAGAATAACCCCTAGCACCGTCTCAATGATCACAACGATAAACCCAATGATCAAAGATACCCTGCCACCGTACATCAGACGGGTCAACATATCCATGCCATTAGCGTCCGTCCCTAACGGATGCGTTTTAGAAGGCGATTCATACTGGCTATAAACATAAGTCTCCGTCTCCTGCATGACAGACCATACTTTGGCTGCTGCATCATAGGTGATCGTATAATTATGGTCTACGCCGTCCATACCGGTATAAGCAAATTCTGTACCGTCATTATCAAGCACTTCTTCCAAGCGCTCTTTGAAATCCCTGGAAATGGCAACACCGCTTACTTTTGACTGTACGACAAAACGGCTCACATAAGCCATAACCTCTTCGCCTAAGATAATGTTCCCATCTTCATCTAACGTATACTCCTGTCCTTCCGCGCTAAAAGCTCCTGTCTTCTCATTCGTATACATCTGCAATGCTGCGTGCTTTGCTTCAAAGGAGAGATCCGGGACGCCGTCAGAAGCATTGACGATATCTTTATAGGCAATGGCGATTACCTCGCCGCCTGTAGAAATCGCATAGAAATCCGTGCCTTCCTGCTCTACTCCATAATTTACATCTTTATAATCAAATTCCGTCTTGCCAAGCATCTGTGCCATCAAGAACTGTGCCTGCGCCGCTGAGCCAAAATCCTTTCCTTCAGCGGATATATAACGGAAATCTTCATTCCTTGTCACACCCACATACTCTTTTTCCAAATAAGTATAGGTATAAAACTGCTCATCTTCTCCATAAGGAGAAACCATTCCACCAACAAAAGAAAACAGGAACATCACTGCCAGCATAACCAAACCGATTACCGCCAAACGGTTGCGGAAAAAACGTTTCACTACCAACGCACCGGGCGAAAGCGTCTTGACACGACGGTCGTCATTTAACGATAAGACTTCTTCAGAAACCGCATTATCCTGCTCATTTGGCATATTATTATCAGACATCTCTATTCCTCCTTTCTAAGCGATACGCACACGGGGATCTACCACCGCATACAAGATATCAGTCAGCAAATTGCTCGCCAACGTTAATACTGCAATTAAAGTCATATAGAACATCGTAAAAGGTATATCCCCGATGATCATAGCCTGATAAGCCGTCCATCCGATCCCGGGAATGGAAAACAAAGTTTCGGTAATCTGCGCGCCGGTGAAAAGACCGGGAAGCGAACCGCCGATAATCGTTACTAACGGAATCAATGTATTACGAAAAGCATGTTTATAGATAACCTTGTTCTCACTTAAGCCTTTTGCCCTTGCCGTCCGTATGTAATCGGCATTTAATACTTCTAACATATTCGTTCTTGTATAACGCATCAATGCGCCAATCGAAGTGATGACAAGCGCCGCAATAGGAAGCACCAAATGATGTGCCTTGTCCATAAACTGCTCCCAGGAATTCAACTGCGCAAAATTACGGCCAACCAGGCCGGATACGTCAAACCACTGTAGCTTTACCGCGAAAACCAATTTTAATAAAGTAGCAAAAAAGAACGGAGGTAACGAAATACCAATCAACGCACCTGCTGTAATCGCATAATCTGCCTTGGAATATTGTTTGGTAGCGGCAATAATGCCAAGCGGTATTGCAATAATAAGCTGTAGGATAAAAGCAATAGCGCCCATGACGAAAGACAACCAGATGACATCATGGAACTTCTCAATAACCGGAACCGTAAATTTCCAACTGTCGCCAAATTTCCCGGCAGCAAAATCCCCCAACCAGACAAAATAGCCTGCAATGATACCCTTATCCAATCCATAGGAAGCATTCAACTGCGCAATCCATTCGTCGTAAGGCTTCGCCCCCGGAGCGGTAGAAAGCTGCATTGCCATCGTCTCCACATATGATGCGGGCAGACAGCGCAGAATCGCGTAGATGATAAATGTCACACTAAAGAGGATGAGGATGGATATCAGAATGCGCTTGATGATATAGTTACGCAAGAAAATCCCTCCTTCTTATGAAAATTCCCTGCCCCAACGGAGCAGGGAACACTGTTGTTCTTCTATTTCATTCTTATTTTATTGCTTATTTCATTTCCATGTTATAAGCTTCAGCCTGCCATGACCAATATGGCGTCATATCATTCGGGATAGTTGCTGTATTCACACGTTCACTAGACATCATAACGCATTCGGAACGCTGATATACAGGAACTTCTACACCCCAGTCCATGATGATCTCCATCGCTGCCTTATAAAGGCCTTTACGATATGTCTGGTCTGTGGAAAGACGTGCTGCCTCGATCATCTCATCCAAATCCTCATCAATGATCTGGTAGTAGTTCGTAGAACCCTCGCTATGATATAACTGATACATATCCGGGTCTGTACCTGCCTGCCATGCCGCACACCACATTTCCGCAACGCCGGTCTGGTAAGAAGAATACAAATCACTCGCATTTGCAAGGTCATTCACCGTAAGTGTGATACCGATAGAAGCGAAAGCATCGCTCGCATTCTTCAAAACGAGGAATGTAGGATGGTCACCCGCTCCACCTGCACCAATATTTACCTGGTACTCTAATTTCGCGCCTTCGGGAGCTGCTGTAACTTTACCGTCTTCTACCGTAAAGCCTGCTGCTTCAAAATATCCAAGCGCTGCTTCTAATGCAGCCGCATATTTGTCTTCTGCGGACATGCCTTCCGTATAAATCGGGTCGCCGTTTACGTCTACGGAATAAGCAATCTGGTATCCGTCATCCGTAACCTGAGGAGCTGCCCAGGAAGTATTGGAGATCGGATAGTTGATGATAGATGCTGTATTTCCATAATAGGAATCAATACCTTCATCACGATATGCGGAAATAACTGTAGCAAGCGCTTTACGTAAGTTGCGGGACTCTTCGGAAGAACCGTCTTTACCTACTTTTACATTCTCTGCTGCAAGTCCGACATAGCCATATCCACGATAATCAATCAAACGAGTCGTAATCACGGAACCGTCTAAGTCTGCGTTACCGCCGTTGATATCCGCTACCTGGTTCGCTACATCCATAGAATAACTCGGGTCGGTGATATCCATCGTTCCTGCCGTGATACCCGTTACTTTATCTGCTTCGGCAGCTTCCATGAAGTTCAAGTGCGGGATCTTCGGAGCGCCTTTGAAGTAATCCGGGTTAGCATCCATGTATACAACACCATTGGAGTAATCCTTGAAGATATATTGACCTGCGCCAAGAGGTGCCGTTGTCTTTGCTTTCACGCTAGACAGATCACCTTTCGGGAATCCAAAGCTGTTATTATCATAATCATATAAGCTCTCATCACCATAATAGTGCATCGGAGAGATCGGCAGTGCCAGATGATAGATCAAAGTAGCATCTACGTTCGTTGCTACAAGACGCATGGAATAATCGCCTGTACGCTGGATACCGGTAACGTTCGGCGCGGATTCGCCAGTCTCGACACCTACCTGGAACTGAGGGTCAAGATAACTCCATATGCTACCGCTTGCCGCTTCTGTATCGGACAGTACATTGTAGTCTCCCTCATACGCCTCTAACATAACATTGAAGAAATCTGCCACCGTAGCGCCTTCTTCTACTTCGAATCCCCAGTTAGGCGTAATCACCTCAATCGGGTCGTCTGCGTTTACAGCACCTGCATTCACAAGATAATCAATGATTGACTGTGCAAATGCTTCCCCTGCTGCCGGCAATCCTTCTTCCCAGAAAGCTTTCTGGGTCGCTTCATCCCACAATGTGAAGTCCGTATTATCCTCGCCTGCAGTGATCAACAGAGAGTATAGCGGGTCAACGCCCTTGCGGTATGCCTCTATGCCTTCTATTGCGGAAGAGAACAGAGTGGAGTTACCATCATAAGTAGGATCAAGGAACACATACATACCGAAGATAACGTCATCAATATCTGCTGTCGTGCCATCGGTAAACTTGATGTCATCCCTCATCGTCACATCATAATATACAGTTCCGTCTTCATTCTCGGTAACCACGATATCAGATGCCGTATAATAAGTATAATCCGTTCCGTTATAAGTACGTGTCTCGCCTTCGATACCGTTCAGGATCGGGTTGCCCACACGGTCAACCTCCATGAGATATACAAGCGTCATCTCATCGATCATCGTATCATTTGCCGCTAAAGAGAAGAACGGAGAGAATTTACCCTCAAGTCCCTGCTCTACGCTGGCAACCAACGTGTCATTAGCAGGCGCCGCCGTCTCGGCATTGTCAGTACTATCGGAAGCGTTCTCTTCCGGTTTCTCAGTTTCTTGTTCTGGCTGTGTCTCTGTCTGATCGTTGGTAGCAGGCGTCTCATCAGTAGCAGGCGTTTCGGTATTATCCGTGCCACAGGCTACTAATGAAAAAGCCATTGACATTGTCACCAACAATGCAAGAGACTTTTTAGCAATTTTCACATTCGAAAATTTTTTCATAAAAAAACCTCCCTTTCTATAATCATTACCTGTATATTTTACATAGAATTGAGTTGCTCGTCAACTAAAAATCGCGAATTCCATGCATTTCCTATCTCTTTTTGTTATCTTTTGCCGTGATTTCAGTTTCCGACCAGATTTCAGTGACACGGCAACGCCTCACATAAAGCGACGATAAGATTTGAACGGCACAGCAGACAAAACAAGTCCCGGCTCCATTACCGCCCCCTCCCCGTAGCAAAAAAAGCAACAATGAAAGCGCAGTACATACCGCGCCGCCAAGCGGCAGCATAGAGAGGAACGCTAACCGGGCCACGCTGCGCACATATACATAATCCCGCAACGGATTGCCTCCAAATGTCATATTTCCAAGCGTATAAGCAAGATAAAAAACAGAAATGAGCCAGAACACATAAGGAATGATCACATAAAATGTATTCAGTAACCCCGCCGTCGTCACAAAACCCGGCAAAACGGCTGCTACCAGCATAAGCGACTGCAAAAGCCAGAGCTTAATGAGCAGACGGCGGCGTAAACACGGCTCGGCATGCCATGTCTTACCAGTGTAGACATAGCTGCCGTCCGAAACTTCTTCAAAATCACGCAAGTAACTTCTTTTATTCTTTTTTTCCTTCTGGGACATATTCTATTCCAAGCCTTTTAAATCATATGCATCCAGCCACTTACGCGCCGCTGCACATACATCCCGCAGGCAGCTTTCCTCAAAAGGATTGTCCAGTCCGGCATTTTCCAGTAACTTCGTAAACACTTCGCTGCCGCCCTGTTTCGTATACGCGATGTATTTCTCCCATGCCTCTTCCCTATTTTCCTGGATCTTCGCCCAGAACTGCAAAGCAACCGTCTGCGCAAGACAATAATCTATATAATAGAAAGGACGCTCATAAATATGATGCTGTCTCTGCCATCCTTCGCCATCGGCATAGAAAGGAATCTCTCCGTCTAAGCGCATCCATGGCATATAGATACCAAGAAGCTCTTTCCAGGTTTCATGGCGCTTAGCCGGCGTCATATCCGGCTTCTCGAATACGATATGCTGGAAGTGATCCACCATCGTACCATAAGGAATGAATGTCAGCGCATCGGCTAAATGTGTATAGAGGAATTTGCGGGTATCTTCACCGAAGAACCCTTCCGCCCAGTTCCATGAGAAGAATTCCATTGACATCGAATGCACTTCACATGCTTCTAATGATGGCCATATATATGTCATCGGCACCCTGTCACGGTTCATCCATGCCGCGAATGCATGTCCGGCCTCATGTGTGACAACTTCCACGTCATGCTGCGTTCCGTTGAAATTCGCGAAAATAAACGGTACCTCATAGTCCAGAATGCTCGTGCAGTAGCCGCCGCCGGCTTTCCCTTCCGTGGATAAGACATCCAATAATTCCTGATCCATCATCATACGGAAAAACTCGCTTGTCTGCGGGCTAAGCTCATCATAGAATTTCCTGCCCTGAGCCAGGATATCATCCGGCGTACCGACAGGCCTTGCATTACCCGAACGGAATGCCAGCGCATTGTCCGCAAAGCTCATCGGATACTCTTTGCCAAGGCGCTTCGCCTGTTCCTTATAAATGTCGTCCGCTATCGGCACCAGATATTTTACGACTGCCTCACGGAATTTCTCCACGTCTTCTTTCGTATAGCAATTCCGCTGCATCCGGTAATAGCCAAGCTGGGTATACCCATCATAACCAAGTTTCTTCCCCATAGCGTCGCGCAGATGGACCAACTCATCATAAATACGGTCAAGCGCTTCCTGATTCTCTTTATACCACGCGCCCTCTGCCTTCCATGCCGCAAGCCGGCGCGCATCGTTTTTGTCCGTCTTAAAAGGCGTCATCTGGGAAAGCGTATAAGTGCCTCCCTCGAAAGGAATCTGCGCCGAAGCAATTAAATTCCTGTACTCTTGGTTTAAATCATTTTCCTGCTGCATCTCCTGAATGATATCAGTTGAAAAGGTTTTTAATTCCAGCTCTGTGTTCAAGAACATCAGCTTGCCATAATTTTCTTCAAAGTCCACACGGAAAGGACTCTCTAACATCGCAAGGTTCCATGACTGCATATATTCTTCCAGTTCCGGCATGACTGCATTCCAATATTTCATCTCCTCGTCATAGAAAGCATCACGGGTATCAATATCGTGCCGGATATGAGCAAGTGTAGCCTGTGTATCACTGCTCTTGCACAATTTCTCGTGTTCCAGGAATACGGACTTCGCCGTCTCAAAATCAGCGGCATTTTTCAGGCGTTCTACCAAATCCGCTAATCTCTTCTTTAAATCCTCCGTATCCGGACGTGCATAAGACATTTCAGGGAATTTCATAATTTGTATCCTTCTCCTTTTCTATATTTATATTTTAAGGCAATTGCGAAACTCTAATTTTACATAACCTAGTTGTACAATATATACAATATCACGAGCAGGGTACTTTAACCGTCGGCACTTAGACGCTGTATTCTAACGTCTTACGTGCCGCTACGAATGCTACTGTAGCGAAAGCGACCCTGAGACGATTTGTATATATTGTACAACTAGGTTTTGAAAAATAGAAATTTCACAAAGGCCTATTGCTCTTCTTATCAGGCAGCAAGTTATCAGGCCTTCATCTTATAAGGAAACGTCCACGTTCGCGCCCTCTACCGTTACTGGCGCTTCCGACGAAGTTTCCACCGGCACCTCCACGCCCGCAATCTCTAGCGAAACGCCGCTCGGATTTGCGCTGTCCGAGGAAAAAGAAGATGCACCGCTGTCGTTTGCCTGCTTCTCTCTAGAAAGCCTGTCAAACAATGCTTTCAGGTATTTCATATCTGCTTCCAGGATATCGCGCATTTCTTCCGCTCTATGCCGCTTTTTCATCTTCTCGACATCGTCCGCATCCATTTCTTCCCATGAAGCGCTCATCAGCTCATCAGCCAATTCTCTCATGGCATCCATGGATTCTCTCATAAGCTGTTCTAACTCTCTAGATAACTGTTCTAATTCTTCCGAACTGATCTCAGCTTCTTCTTGCTCCTGTTCATCCTCAGATCTCTGCTCCTCACTGATTTCAGCCTCTTCTTCTACCAATGCAGAATTTGTATTTGTCGCGCGTTCTTCTTGTTCTATATGTTTTCTCCGCTTCTTCGCTACCCGCTCCATCGCCCTCGCATGGTTGATGGCATCCTGCACCGCCTTATCATCATATTTGCCGCTTTTTTGTTTCATGATAAGCGTGACAAGCTCGCTTCTTGCTTCTCTTACTACTTTGCCTGCGCCGCTTGAAGTCTTCGTCGTCATGATCCGGTTAGAAATTCTTTTGAAATTATACGTAAGGCGCTTTTTCTTTGCTTTTACCTTTCGCGGATCCGTAAAACTAATGGTACCTGCTGTGCTCCCGTCTTTATTCTTCAACGTAATTGAAGTCGTATTGCCACTTGTAGTAACCTTTCCGATCTGCATCCCCATATCATCATCCTCCTTGATGTTGCTGCCTCTGCCACAAAACGGTAATTCCTTTTACCGTCTCTTTATCACATTCCCCGCATACTGCCTTTTACAACGGTTCAGCCAGTATGCGCCAAAATTTGCTTAGTGTATATATCGGCATTTTGAAGGCATAACTTTAGGAAAACAATGGTTACTACATGCGCTCCCAGATCTCGATCCCGTTACTGTCCGCGTCCTGTACTTCCTTATAATGTTTCACCAGAAACTGCTCTAGCTCATCCGCCCTTCCCATATGGATCCGCAAACAATATATCGTATCATAAGCAAGCAGCTTCTCTTTGGGAACCTGTGCATAATTGGGATAAAATCTCGTCTCTTCCTTACAGTGTATTTCACTATCTATGATATTACAAGGCGGCTCATAGCCCCTTTTCTCAAAATAATAATCCACAAACCCGTCCAAGACACAATATTCATTACATCCAATGAATAAGGTATTTTCATCCCAGATCCCTTTATCTTTAATCAGGAAATCAGCGGCCTGGCGGTATTGTTCAAACGGTTTCTGGATTGCAATATCCTGGTTCCGGTAACAAATAAGAAAGGCCGATGCCAATACAAGCGCTACTGCCGTCCTTGCCATCCACGCCATGATCCCCGCACTATATTTCTTATGGAGTTTTTGGCTATTTATGATCTTATCCGCCATCTCCAGGATAAAATTAATGCCAAATGCTGTAACTGCCAGGATATGAGGCTGTATGACCGTAAAGTATTTCTCTATGAACAAAGAACTGTCCGGACGGATATAGCGGCTGAACACGAAGACAACGCCTATTACCCATCCTATCGCCACTACACAGAACGCCGATAATAGCATTTTACGCTTTTCCTCTGAATCAGGCTTCCGCATCTGCCAAAACGACAGCAGGATCAGTGCAGCTCCCGTAAGCAGGCATAAATACCATAAAACCCGGTTGCCGCTTAAATAAAACAGAACCGTCCACACCATGTCCTTCCATCTCGGCGGCTCGCTCCAATAATCCGCTATCACTTCATATTTATAATGAAGCGATGCAATCAGCCAAGGAACGCCAAGCGCTCCTGCCGGAACATAACATAGTAAATTCTTCCACGATATTTTGCGCCTAATGACCAAGATCAGATCAACTAGCCCATAAATGGCAAGCAAAATATAGGCAAACCAATGCACCCATAAGAAAAGCGCTATGACAATGCCATACAAAACCATATGTTTCCGGTCCTGCCACAAACTCTTCCCTATAAAAGTATACAATACCAAAGCAGAAAGCAAAAAAGCAAGCGCGTAGCACCGCACCTCCCATGCTGCCTGCCATATCAGCGTCCCTGAAGAAACGCCCAAAAATAAAGCGATAAATCCTGCTCTTTTCCCCTTTAGCCTGCCTACCGACATCGCTAACACGATAATCCCCGCCAGACAGAAACAGATCGACGGAAGCAGCAGATACCTCTCCCCATAAGGTACGATCCTATAAACTACATACAGAATAATCGAATAAAGAGGCAGATTGCTTTCCCGGTACAAATAAGTCTCGAACATTTCCCTAAGGCTAATCCCTTCCCGGACAAATCCAACCGATGCCAGCTCGTCCGCCCAAAGCGACTGATCGTTTCCATTTATAAATACAAAAAATCCCATCCATATTAATAAAATAAGAGCGGGAATCCAATACTTTTTCTCTATTCTTTTCATATCCTGCATATCCCTTCCGAACTCTTCCCCTTATAAATCGTATCTCTTTGGATTGAAAATCTTCCAAATTCTTCTAATTGCAATACAGTTATGATTATAGCTATATAATGGGAAAAATGCAAGATAGATTTATTATGCTGATAGATTTATCATGCCAATAGGTTTATCGCACCAATTAGTTATCATACCAATGGATTTATCATGCCAGTGGATTTACGTAATACATCTGCCAAGCTAAAGGCGGAGAAAAGCGCCTGTCTGAATATCCGCCTCTCCCCGCATTGGTTTTGTAGCTTTCTGTATGTTTGGTTCTCTGTATATTTTATGTTCGTTTATTTAACCTTCCGTTTGTTTAACTCTTCGTTTGCCCTACATTGATCTGCCGCCCTTCATGGTCTAAATGATAGTTATCTTTATAAATAAGCTCTGAAATCGGAACCAGCTCATATCCTTTACTTTGTAATGTAGTAATTAACGTATCCAATGCCTGGGCAGTGAATTTGGCTCCATTATGGCATAATATGATGCTGCCATTCCCGAGATGCTTATGTTCCGTAACCGTCTTGATGATGGAATCGACGCCATAGTCTTTCCAGTCTAGGCTATCCACATCCCACTGAATGGAATAGTAACCACACTTTTTTGCTACATTTATGACATCATTGTCGTAATCTCCATATGGCGGTCGGAATAAGAACATCTCATACCCTGTCAGTTCCTGCACTTTTTTATGTACTGCCATCAATTCTTCTTCGCATTCGCTATCTGACAACTGTGACATGTTTTTATGGTTCTCGCTATGATTGCCCAGGTCATGACCTGCTTGTGTCAAGGTAATGACACAAAAAATATCACTATTTATAATCTGTATATATTCTTTATCAAATATTATATATTTTTTCCCTGTGGTAAAATATTGGTTCTATAAACTTTTATGTTCCTACTTCTTATAAATTTCATTGTACTTTCCATAATTCTCTTTATACTAACATCCGTAAGATTATTCCATATAGCATACGTTTGATCAGCTTTTCCATCATAAGAACACACAAAATTAGGCTCTATCCCCTTAAGAGTATTTATATCTTCAATTTTACCATCAAAAGTAAACATAACCTCTCGTCTTGATTGATCAGATATCATTTCTAAATCACTTAAATATGCATTAACAAAAAGTACTTCTGATAGTTGCAATAAAAACTCTTCATATAGTAACTTTCCACTATCTTTCATTGGTAACATAAATAAACTTTCAGACGATGTATTCATAAGCACAATATTATACTGTATACTATTTTCTTCTATATATAACAGATGCATACTTATAATTTTTCCAAACCAAATCAATTTAAGACGATTTCCAACAGCAATCTGGTCAAAGTACTTTTGTACATTACCCGTAAGATACCTTTTATCAATATTAAAATACAGTAAATTTCCCTCTTTACACCTCTCACTGCTTTTACATACTATACTTGTTCTCTTTAACCTAACATCTGTCAATTTTAATCGCTCTCTTTGATTCCATAATTTGGAGAAGATAATACCTCCTATTTCACCTTTTGAAAGATGACTTACTAATCCTCTTGTTTCATTTTTTATAGAAAGTATCTGCCCTCTCAACATTATATTTTCGCTATTGTTCTTAAACGGTCCTAAATATATTTCATCTTTGTCATAAATTGTACCATTTAGTACCTTAACACGAATCGCTGGATGATTATTGCTTTTAGTTCTAGGGATAATCCTCTCAATATGAGCAAATAACTCACTATCGTCTACAACTACTTCATTTTCCTCGACTAACATTTTTTCTATTTCAGCAACTAAAGATTTCCCTCTATACCATTGCATTTCTTCATTCTTGCTATCAAGAATATTATGGCTTCTTCTATTTTCAACATCTATACTAATAGGTACAATTGGCACCTCTTTTAAAATATCAATAGAGCGTAATGTGCTTTCTGCTCTCTTAACCGCGTACGAACTATATACCACCAAATCAATTTTCGAAATAACAACAATAATTCTTTTCATTCTTTTGTAATGTTTCCATAAATATATTGATGAAAACAATTCATTAACTTTAGCATTATATGCGTTACTTCCTATAACTTTTCTTGACAACTCAATAACTTTTCCTATTTCTATCATAAAAATGCCTATTTCTCCAAGAAATAGTCCTTCATTTTTATGTTTCCATGCTATATCAGATCCTGGAGTATCTATAAATGTACAGTTCAATTCCATATCCAACGCTGTTTCTTTAATATGAATCCGCTTTGAAGTTCCACGTGATTTTTCAGCTTTATCATATGCCTTTATCTCATCTATTCCTTGATCTGCATAATATGCTAGAATTCTATCTTTTTTATATTTATAGCCCATCTCTTCTATTTTTCTTTTAATTCGTAAATTACTTAAATAAAATTCATTTTCTCCCATCTGATATACATGAAGATAACCTATAAGCGTAGACTTCCCTGAATGTGTAGGACCAAATATAAC
>CAJTSL010000038.1:0-6903 GCA_910578845.1 uncultured Lachnospiraceae bacterium | reverse complement strand
GTTTTATATACTATCTCAGTTATTTGTTTGAAAATTATTCCCTTGATCAATTATGACTGTAACAGCACCTTTTATATTAAAATCTGATTCTATAACGCTTCCTTTTTTAATCAAAACACTATCTGCTAAAAGATTAACTCTCGAATGCAGAATAACTTCATCTTCAATATAACAATTTTTTATATGGCAATTGTCTTCAATACGACAATTCTCAATATGGCAATTCTCATCAATAAAAACCTGATTACTTATCTGTGCCTTATTACTAATATATATGCCATATTTCTCACGTGTTTCTATTAACATAGAATTGACATATTTTTTTATAAATTCATTATCACCTTTACTAGACAAATAGAAATTTAACCGATATCTCATAAATGCCCGAAACCCTTTACTTTTTTCACATTCCTTCCATGTCAATTTCTTGTGATTTTTCAAAAAGGAATAGCACTCAAATACATCATTCGCTGCCCTCCAAAGCATATTATCTATTTCATCTCGCACAATTCCAATTGTACCTTCGGGACAACTAAATATTCTATTATAAAAATTTTCTATATCTGTCCGAACATATTCTTCCTCGTCTTGCATAACATAATTATTTAATCTCGAGCTTGAAATTTCATCTAATATATATATGACATTTCGAACAAATTCTACAAAACTATTCCTATCAAATTTAGTAAATTTGCTATAATCATCAACACAGTTTCTTAATGAATCAAATTCTTTTTGTGTATATTCGAAAACACCAACTTTTTCTCCTTTTACCTTCAAGCAAAAAAAATTATCAATATTTTTCATCCATTCTATATATTTTCTGTAAAGTAATTGATGCTTGCTAAAAAACAAACCAATAAGTCCTTCTGCAAGCATATCAATTTTTGAACTCGATAACTTTTGGTGCTTATAAACATTTTTATAATTCCCATAATACTTATGCGAAAATTGAAAATTCATATTATCAGCTTTTCTCTGCCAATCCTTTTTATGATATTCTTGCACATCACTAATAAACTCTTGTGATACTGGCATTTTCAAGTTTTCTAAATAATCTTTCAACTCCCTTAAATAAACAAGGCATTTATATCCCCATTTTTCTTTTTTAAAATTTTCCCATCTTTTTCTAGGATAAAAGCCTTTTTCATTATCAGAGTATAAATCACTTGGTAAATTTTCTATTTGATAAAATATAATATCTATCTCGTCTAAAATATTACTTTCAAATGCATTTAAAACATCTTTTTCCGTATCTAATCTCATATGCTCAATTGTATTGGTAATAAAGACTCCTGTTAATGATTCTATTCTAATGCTCATAATCTACCCCACTCGTCATCATAGTATTTTTATCCCATTTTTATCTCTTTTTTATTAAGGTTTATCTTTTTTTTCCTTTTAAATTATCGGCTCTCTATACATTCATTTTATGACCTTTTACTATTCCCTCATTATAATAAAAAGAAAAAATATAAGGAGGGCTCATTATGTTAGCAATGTTTATCTCAGTATCACCGATTCTAGTAACCACCATTTGTTTGCTCTGCAAAAAAGGTACAATGCGGTCATTATTTACTGGAATTATTGTTGGATTGGCAATATTCTATATTATCAATGGTTTAAGCATTCATACCATTGCCGCCGTACAAAATATCTTTTGCACCACATTTATTGACAATGTAACTGTATTATTAAGTATCCTTCTTCTATTTTTTCTTGTATACTTGCTCACATTTTCTAATGCGATCAGTATAATAACTGCTTTAACAGAAGGACATATAAATACTAAAGCAAAAGTGATTACGACACTATTGGTTTTAGGTATTATTTTAAGTTTAGACGATTATTTGCTGTGTATGGCAATTGGTTTGATTCTTACTAGTGCAGCTCAAAGGCAAGGATTTTCTAAAGAAAAGACTACTTATCTCATCAATATTATTGCTGTTTCTTGTTGCTGTCTTTCACCATTTTCCTCGTGGATGCCAGTTATAAAAAACACCTTAATAATTTCAGGTATAAATGAAACCACCATATACAATATATTGTCGTACAATTTTTCCGCATACCTTGGCATAACTATCGTGATTATAGTTGGACTGTTTAAACCTATGGCGTTCAACTCAGTTCCAAACCATATAATAAAAGCACAAAATAATGCTACCTACAAAAAAATGGATAAAGCTACGCCAAAGATAGCCTCAATATGCTTTATCCTCTCTACTCTGATAGGAAGTCTTTTATTTATGACTTTTGTATATCCTTGCTCTAATGCTGTAATAAAAAGTGCTCTGCTCAGTATATTACTGGCAATTCCACTTTTCTCTATAACGGGTGTCCTAAATAAAAAGCAATTTGCACCATGCATAAAGAAAACTCTTGAATCTGCTTGGGAATTGTCCACGCTATTATTTTCTATTTGGTTACTAACCAACATATGTAACCAATTATTAAATATGGGTGAGAATATTGCATTATGTACTAACTCAACAAATTTTCCTGCTATATTTCTTCCGGTCGTAATATATATTTTTTCTGGGCTGTTTGCATTTTTTACCGGATCAGCCTACGGAACATTCGGGCTATTTATTCCTTTAGCCATACAACTAACAAACCATGTTCCTATAGACAATATACAAATTATTTCTGTAGCAGCCGCCATTTCTGGAAGCTTAACCGCTGCCAGTTCCTTAACCTCAGATACTCTACAAATTACAGCAGATAATACAGGTGGTAAAATTGAGTATTTAAGGCTTGCTCAATTACCATATGGTCTATCCATATATTTTGTAAGTATCATTAGTTTTCTTCTCGCTGGAATATTGGCATTATACGAAAGATTTAGTATTCTTATAATTTATGTATCTTCTTTCATTTATCTATGCCTTTGCCACTTTGTAATTGCACCCTCTATGTGCACACTATGCGACAAAATACTCTCATTCGCATTAATATACATAATCTTAGATATATTATGTTATTATACAATCAGAAAAAGAGCGGATCTATCTCGCCAATATACATTCCATTTGCGGTTTATAGAAACCGAAAAACTGATTCAAGCAAAGATTAAAAAAATATTAATTTCTAGTGTCAGCATGCAATATCGATCATATCCTTTAAAGATGCCAGGTTTATAAAAACTTGGCATCTTGCCTATCTCTCAATCCTACTTTGCTGTATTCTAATAAAAACCGCCAAAAGCACATAATGCCTCTCGCGGTGTCACATCTTCACATAATAAAAATATTATCCCCTCATACATATGCCCTTATAGTCTTATTATTATTTATATCATATTAAACTTGTAATCTCAACAATTTAATGCAATATAGTAGACAAAAATATTACATTTCTACTATCCAATTTAAATTATTTACTCATGTATAATAAAAGCAACCATTTAGTACAAATATATTTTGCCTTTTGGTTGCTTTTAGAATATACTTATTACCTTTTTACCTTATCTTGAAAATGCCATATAATATTAATTCTATTATGCTCATTCACTTCAACACTTTCAATCAAGCACTGCAACAAACTTCTCTTATCCTTCCTGCATCCCAGCCATTCCACCAAGGTAACACCATCTGAATCTATCTCTTCTATCCTCTGATACAGCCCCTCTTCCTCTGCTTCCAGCCCAGCAAGCTCTGCCTCCATCTCTTCCACAAGATTCCCTTCCCATTTCTTCCTCGCAAGATACTCTGCCTTTCCCATTTTTCCCTGCCTGTACTGATGGTAAAGTTGCTTAATCTCTTCTTTTTTCTTCTCTGCCTGCATCTTCTTCATTTTAATCTCTGGAAAAAGTTTCTTACGCTTCTCTTCACACAGTTCTTTTTCCCTCTGGAATACTGCCTCCTTTTCTTCCAAGAATTGTAGCTGAATCTCCACAGCTTTCCATACAATCCCCTCTAACTCTGCTTCCGGGATGCTCTCCACATTCCTGTGTTCTGTAAATTTCTGATACCTGCACCGCAACCGCTTCTTATCTCTCACCATAAGCCGGCCGCATTCCCCACACCGCACAAGCCCTTTCAGCCAAAACTGCTGTGCTTCACCATGCTTTTTCTTCTTCATCCTCTCCTGTACTTCCCTGAAAGTGTCTCTATCTATGATTGCCGGATGGGCATTTTCTACGCGGACACGCTCATCCTCCGGCACAAAGACACGTTTCCCACTCCCAAGAGGACCGCTTTTATAAGCGCCGGAAGATAACACACCTGTATAAGTTTCATTCCGAAGGATCTGCTGTAGCGTGGTAGGAAGCCAGACACAATTCTTTCCTTCAAAATTTTTTCCCTTCTCCCCACGCAGAAGCCCTTTATTAATCTTGTGCTGTTTCGGGGAAGGTATTCCTTCCCCATTCAATTTCCTTGCCAGCTCCGCAAGCCCTGTTCCTGAAAGGTATTCCCTGTATATCCTCTGCACTATCCCTTTAGTCTCTTCATCCGGCGTAAGAAAGCCTTCCTCATCTCTCTGGTAGCCATAAAGCGGAATAGAACCTACATACAGCCCCTTTTTCCTCCGCACTGCAAGGGATGACTTTATCTTGTCCGAAATATCCTGACTGTAGAGGGAATAGGCAAGGTTGCGGAAAGGCACATCAATGTCTGGTGTCTTTCCCCTGTATTCTTCACTGTCATAGCCATCATTGACTGCAATAAAGCGCACCTGCATGAAAGGGAAAATGTGCTCGATATAATCCCCAAGCTCTATGTAATCCCTGCCAAACCGGGAAAAATCCTTGACAATGACGCACTGTATTTTTCCTTTCTTTACCCCGTCCATCATCTCCACAAAACCCGGTCTTTCAAAACCGGTACCTGAATAACCGTCATCCACATACTGGACAATAGGGCTGTCCGCAAACTCCGGTTTCTTTTTCAGGAATCCAAGCAGGAGCTTCCTCTGGTTGCTGATACTATTGCTCTCATCCTTCACCAAGCCATTTTCAATGGCTTTATCATCTTCCCTTGAAAGCCTCATATATAAAGCAACTGTTGTTTCGTTCATCCTAACCCCTCCCTTCTTCTGTTCCCCGAACCTGCCCCATATGGGAATACAGGCTCTCATCAATAAGCTGGCACAGCGTTTGGTATTCATCTTTAAAGTTCAATACGACTTCCACCCTCTTCCCATCATACAGAAAAACCTTATCTACAAATATGGAAGCCATCTGTGCGGTCAGTCCTTCTTCATCCGAGGTTATATCTTTATAAGATAATATTTCCTTTATCCATCCTGCCTGTTCCTTCTCCAACCGCTCAAAAAATGCTGTCTTTTCTTCCAACTGCGTTTTCCTCTCTTCATGGTAACGAATCTCTCTGTCTTTCTTCTGTTTTTCCTTCAGATACCACTCCTTATTACTGTCTGGAATTTCATCTTTACAGACTTGCTCTGTACTGCTATGTTTCGCGTTATGTTCCCGGCTGCTGTATTCTTTATATAAGAATATCTTTTCATTCTTCCCCTGCCGGATCGCCCTCTCTGCTATACCCTTTTCTTTTTCTATGCTCCTTTGCATCTTATGAAAAAACTCGCTGTGGAAGCGTGAGACCATATCATCCAGACATTCCACCTGCTGGATAAATGCCATGACTGCCTGATAAACGATTTTCTCCAAATCCTTTTCAGAAACAGATTTTGAAGTACACTCTTTCTCCCCTTTTTCCCTGTAAGTCCGGCAGCGGTAACGGTAGATACGGACTTTTCCAATCTTTCTTTGATAATTTGATCCCATTCTTGACGCAGGCACAAGGCAGTCTCCACAGAACACTTTTCCTTTTAACAGGTTTTCCGGACGGATAATAGTTTCATCCATAGCATTCTGTCTCTTATGCCGCTCCTTCCTTGCCCTTAAGATTTCCTGCACGAGGCTGAAATCATGCTCTGTAATAATGGCTTCGTGGGTATTCCTCGTTATCTTCCACTCCGTTTCATCCAGCTTATAAGGGCTGATACCTTCCGCCTTTGATTCTTTCCATTTATGGAGCGCCATATGTCCGGTATATGCCAGATTCTGCAGGATAGAATTTACTGTAAACTCATTCCAGTAGCGGCGTTCCTTCTCCTGCCGGATAAACTTTCCTGTGTCCTGATAGGCTTTCGGCGGATTGATATTTTTTTCTGTCAGCCGCTTTACAATAGCCAGCGCGGAATCCCCCTGCAAAGTCCATGCAAAAATATCCTTTATGATCTCTGCCGGTCTCTCATCCACTACAAACCTTGTTTTCCTCTCATCAGCAAAGGCATACCCATAAGGCGCACACCCACCGTCATATTCCCCATTCTCCTGCTTTGTCACGTAACTGGACGCTACTTTTACGGAAGTGTCCTTGGCAATATATTCATTGACAAGATTTTTTAAGATAACTGCCAGCTTTTTATCCGCACTGTCTCTATCAAAACTGTCATAGCCATCATTTACGGAAATAAATCTTACTCCGAGGAACGGGAATATTTTTTCCAGATAATTCCCTACTTCGATATGGTCCCTGCCAAACCTTGAAAAATCCTTTACAATAATACAGTTGATATTCCCTTTTCTCACTTCCTCAAGCAGGCTGTCGAATGCCCGGCGGTCAAACCGGGTGCCGCTGATCCCGTCATCCTTATACTCTCTGACAAGGGAAAACTCATCCCTTCCCTTTATATAGTCACGCATGAGCATCTGCTGGCTGTTGATGGAATCGCTTTCTGTAACAGCGCTGTCAACAGAAAGCCTTGCATAAGTGGCAGTTCTGAATGCCGGGGTTTTCGTCAGGGCTCCTGCTGAGACCTTTGCAGCAGCAATGGTCTTTATTTCCTGCCTTGCCCTGTCCTTAGTCCTTGCCATTATACCGCCCCCTAGTATAATAATGATGTAGTCAATAAGACTACTTGGTTAACAAGTTTCTATAA
>CAJTSL010000037.1 GCA_910578845.1 uncultured Lachnospiraceae bacterium | reverse complement strand
TAACTTCATAAAATAATTGCAAAAAAACACTTTACTCTAAAAGAGCGAAGTGTTTTTTTGCTTTTATAGGAAATTAGCCCTATAAAGCAAAAACTCTCCGGGGAGCGGACTCTTTGTTTCGTGTAACAAAGTGCCTTATTCCCTGGTAATGTATGCTGTCATATGGCATTTGAAGAGATCGTGCGTTGTCGCGTAAGCAAAAAAAAGACTTGTTTTTACTTGCATTCTCCTTTATTTTATTATAAAATGATAGCTAAGTGGTGGAAAGTGGCATAAAGTGGTTGAAAGTGGAGGATTATTCTTTTCTTTCATAGATGCTTTTGGACATGGACCGTGGCAGACACTTGATGGCAGGTGATTGATGATGTTTATGGGAGAATACAATCACACAATTGATGCAAAAGGCAGGCTCATCGTTCCGTCGAAGTTCCGGGAAGCATTAGGAGACGTATTTGTTGTGACAAAGGGACTAGATGGCTGTCTGTTCGTGTATGATCATGCAGAGTGGAATGTATTTGAAGAGAAACTCAAAGCCTTGCCGCTTACGAACAAAGATGCCAGAAAATTCGTACGCTTTTTCCTGGCGGGAGCAGCAGAAGTAGAGGTAGATAAACAGGGAAGAATCCTGGTGCCTAATGTACTGAGAGAATTTGCGCAGTTGGATAAAGATGTCATTCTGATTGGCGTAGCAAGCAGGATTGAGATTTGGAGCAAGGAACGCTTTGAAGAAATGGCGGCTTATGACGATATGGATGAGATAGCGGAACATATGGCAGAGCTTGGGCTTGGTATTTAGAAAGACATAGGAAGCAGGATGGAATTTAAACATACATCAGTTCTTTTAGAAGAGACAATAGAGAATCTGCAGGTGGATCCTGACGGAACTTACATAGACGGAACGCTTGGAGGCGGTGGGCATGCATATGAGATCGCCTCTAAGTTAACGGGAAGAGGCAGGCTGATTGGCATAGACCAGGATGAGGATGCCATTTTGGCCGCCAGTAATAGATTGGGTATTTTTGGGGAAAAAGTCCAGATTGTCCGGGATAATTATTGCCATGCGAAGAATATACTGGATGAGATGGGGATAAAAGGCGTAGACGGCATAGTCCTTGATTTAGGCGTCTCGTCTTACCAGTTGGATGAGGCGGGACGTGGATTTTCTTATAAATTGGATGCGGATTTGGATATGCGCATGGACAAGCGTCAATCATTGGGCGCTAAGGAAATAGTCAATGCCTATCCGGAAATGGAGCTTTACCATATTATCAGGGATTATGGAGAAGAACAGTTTGCGAAGAACATTGCCAAGCACATTGTTGCAGCGAGGACGGACAAGCCGATAGAGACGACAGGGCAGTTAAACGAGATCATTAAGGCGGCAATTCCGGCGAAAATGCGACAGGGAGGCGGACATCCTTCCAAAAGGACGTTCCAGGCAATCCGGATTGAATGTAACAGGGAACTGGAAGTATTGAAGAATTCCCTGGATGATTTGATCCAAGTGTTGCGTCCGAGAGGCAGGATTTGTGTCATAACCTTTCATTCCTTGGAAGATAGGATTGTAAAATCGGCATTTAAGAGGAATGAGAACCCTTGTATATGCCCACCGGGCTTTCCGGTTTGCACTTGCGGAAGGAAGCCGCAGGGAAAGGTTATTTCCAGGAAGCCGATTTTGCCCTCGGAAGAAGAAACAGAAGAAAATAAAAGGTCGAAAAGTGCGAAACTTAGGGTCTTTGAGCGGAGCGATATCATATAAAAGAAGCAATGGGAGGGAAATATGGCAGCAGTGCAGCATAGGGCATCGGCTCCGGGCAGACAGGTTGGCGGGCGTAGCGCCGTGGGTGGATATACAAGCCATGGCACACGGAATACGATAGGCGGATACGCAGGCCAAGGTACACGGCATACTGTGAGCGCCCATATGGGGAGTGGCACACAAAGGAGTGCGCATATGAGGAATACCGGATATGTGCAAGGTTCGACGGTCAGGAAACTGGATGTCACAAGGGAAATTGAACAAAAACCAAAGAAAAAATTAAGCAATACGGCAAGGAAGAACAGAGAAAAAGCAGAGCACATGAGCGCAGGATATGTCCTGTTCTTAAGCTTGGCGCTCATTGCGACAGGCTGCATTCTAGTAGGATACATTAAATTACAGTCAGATATTACGAACAGTATGAAGAATATCGCCAGGCTGGAAAACGAGCTTAATGATATAAAAGTGGCAAATGATGAGGAATATAATAGAATAACAAGTAGCATTGATTTGGAGGAAGTTCGAAGGATCGCCATTCAGGAACTGGGGATGACATATGCGCGCGAAGGACAGATCATTACCTTTGAGAGCGAGAGCAGCGATTATGTAAAGCAAATGGCTGCGATCCCCGAATAGGCGAGGCGTGTTAAGGAAGGTTATATATGAGCCAAAGAAGCTTTAATAGATTTACGACTAAGATGCAGAAGAAGCTTTTAGTACTTTATTTACTTGTATTATTGGCTTTTGTTGGCTTGAGCGCCCGTCTGATCCTGATTAACAGAGATAAAGGAACAGATTATAAGAAGCAGGTATTGTCACAGCAGCAGTATGATTCTAAGACAATACCTTTTAAGCGTGGAGATATATTAGATGCCAATGGCACAGTTTTGGCAATCAGCAATAAAGTTTATAATGTCATCTTAGACACCAGGGTGCTCATGGACGATGAGGCGAACCTAGAGCCTACGCTTGCCGCGCTGCATAGTGTATTTGGCATTGATATCAGTAAGGTCAGGAGCTATATCGCGACTCATCCGAATTCGGCTTATTATGTCCTGGTAAAACGTCAGGAATATGAAAAAGTAGAAGCATTTAAAGAAATGCAAAAAGACGAAGAAAACGGTTCTTATATCAAAGGCATCTGGTTTGAAGAAGAATATAAACGGGAGTATCCAAACGGTTCCCTTGCCTGTGACGTAATCGGGTTTACGACAAGCGATAATGCAGGACAGTATGGGCTAGAAGAATATTATAATGATGTTTTATGCGGGACGAACGGCCGCCAGTACGGATATTTGAACAATGATTCTAATTTGCAGAGGACGACTATTCCTGCTGTGGATGGATACAATATCCAGACGACAATAGATGCCAATATCCAGAGCATTGTGGAGAAATATCTGCAAGAATTTAATGAAGACTTCAAAGATGCTTATCGACCGGGCAACGCCGCGCATAATGTTGGCTGTATCATTATGGAAGTAGATACGGGGAATGTGCTCGCTATGGCAAGCTACCCTAAGTATGATCTGAACGATACGAGGAATACGGATAACCTGATCGGTATGCCACAGCTTGATGAGAAAAATAAAAGGACCGGGGAATATCTGACGGAAGAGATCATTAGGGATATGGATGATGAGACGATGTACAGGCATCTGGATGCATTATGGAAGAATTTCTGTATCGTCGATACTTATGAGCCAGGTTCCGTGGCAAAGCCGTTTACTGTCGCAGCGGCGATTGAGTGTGGTGCGATCACCGGGAACGAGCATTATAATTGCGAAGGGTATCTTGAGGTGGGCGATTATAAGATCAGATGCCATCAGCGTTTTGGAGATCATTACATCTCTGTTGCGGAGGGAATTGAGCGTTCCTGCAATGTTGTTTTGATGAATGTGGCGTTTGCCATGGGAAAGAACCGATTTGTCGATTACCAGCATTTATTTGGTTTTGGCCTAAAGACGAATATTGACCTTGCTGGTGAGACAAGGACAGCATCCGTTGTTTATAATAAGGATAATATCCGTCAGACAGAGCTTGCGACCTGTTCTTTTGGACAGGGATTTAATGCTTCGATGATTCAGGTGATAACGGGATTTTGTTCATTGATTAACGGCGGGTACTATTATGAGCCTCATGTTGTCAGTAAGATTACGACTTCGGACGGCGCAACGATTGAGAACATAACCCCTCGTCTGTTGAAACAGACAGTATCCCAGTCTACGAGCGAGACGATATTGGAATTTTGTAATCTGGTCGTCTCCGGTGAGAATGGAACCGGTAAGACGGCGCGCCCGGCAGGATACATGATTGGCGGCAAGACCGGGACAGCGGAGACGCTTCCCCGTGGGAATGATGAGTACGTCGTGTCATTCTTAGGATATGCGCCGGTTGATGACCCGCAGATCGCTATTTATGTCGTGGTAGACAGGCCAAATACAAAAGATCAGGATGATGCGAAGTTTGCGACCAGGATTGTACGGAAAGTCCTGACGGAAGTATTGCCTTATCTGAATATTTTCATGACAGAAGAGCTATCGGATAAAGAGCGTGAAGAGCTGGAAGAATTGCAGATGCAGATTATGATGCGGCAGGAACCGGAGGAAGGCGAAGGAGAAACGGGCGAAGGCGAGGCACAAGGAGAAGCAGGAGAGGGAGCGACGGAAGGCGAGCCTGGGGAAGCAGGCGAAGGAGGAACGCCGGAAGGGAGCGAACCGAACGATGTCTGGAAGGGCTTTCCGAAAGATCCGGAGAGCGGATATCTCAAAGACCCGGAGAGCGGCGTCTTGGTTGACCCGGAGACTGGAGCCGTGGTAGGAGGCGGAAGCCTGATCACGGGAGAAGACGGGGAAACGGCAACACATGGAGTCGGGGAGCCGCCTGAAGACAATGCGCCTGACGGGAATGATGATTTTGGCATATAAATAATGGTGCAGATACGAATAACCTCATAAAAACGGTAATAAATTATATTAATACCTTTTTGTGAGGTTTTCTTGCAGGATGAGTAAGAAAGACAATGCCCATAAAACATACCACAGGAATAAGACAGTTACGGTGATGTTCCTATGTGTGCTCATTTTCATGATATTGATCGGGAGACTGGTCTACCTGATGGTCTTCCAGTCGGAATATTATACGCAGAAAGCAAAAGAGCTGCATGAGAGGGAGCGTACCATCAAAGCGGCAAGGGGCAGGATTATTGATGCTAACGGGGAGATCCTTGCCGATAATAGGACCGTCTGTACGATATCGGTCATACATAATCAAATTGAAGATGCGGAAGAAGTCATAAGAGTGCTCTCGAAAGAACTGGAGCTTTCGGAGGAATACGTGCGTAAGCGCGTAGAGAAATATTCTTCCATAGAGAAGATAAAAAGCAATGTAGATAAATCCGTTGGGGACATTATCCGTAATTATGAGCTTGCAGGCGTCAAAGTGGACGAAGACTATAAGAGATATTATCCGTATGATTCCCTCGCGTCTAAAGTCCTTGGGTTTACGGGGGGCGATAACCAAGGGATTATTGGCTTAGAAGTGATCTATGAGGAATATTTGCAAGGAGAACCGGGAACGATCCTAACGGTGACTGATGCCAAAGGCGTGGAAGTGTCGGAAGCGGGCGAAGAGCGGATAGAGCCCATAAACGGCAGGGATTTGTACATCAGCCTGGACATGAACATCCAAAGCTATGCGACCCAGCTTGCCATCCAGACAATGGAAACGAAACAGGCGGAGAGTGTTTCGATTATCGTGATGAACCCACAAAACGGGGAGCTGATGGCGATGGTCAATGTACCGGAATTTGACTTGAACAACCCATATACCTTGCCGGAAGGAAGCGTAGAGGGAGAGGTAAGCGAGGAGAAAAGGCAGGAGCTGCTAAATGCTATGTGGCGTAACGGCTGTATCAACGATACGTATGAGCCAGGGTCTACTTTTAAGATCGTAACTGCTGCCGCATCATTAGAAGAAGGTGTTGTCACGCTTCAAGATAGTTTTAGCTGCCCAGGATATATCATGGTAGGAGACAGGCGCATCAGATGTCATAAGGTCTCAGGCCATGGAGCGGAGGATTTTGTACAGGCAACGATGAATTCCTGTAACCCGGTATTTGTCACGTTGGGATTAAGGCTGGGCGTGGATAATTATTATAAGTATTTCGAACAATTCGGGCTGCTTAGCAAGACCGGGATTGATCTGCCCGGAGAAGCCGGGACGATTATGCATAAGAAAGAGAATATCGGGCAGGTGGAGTTAGCGACGATCTCTTTCGGACAGTCTTTTCAGATTACGCCGATCCAGTTGGCAGTCACGGCAGCTTCCATTGTAAACGGCGGCAGGCGCGTTACGCCTCATTTTGGGGTGCGTGCGGCATATGCGGATGGAAGCGGCAGCCAGTCGTTTACTTATCAGATCAAAGAAAACATCGTCTCGAAAGAGACTTCGGAGACAATGCGTTATATCCTTGAGCAGGTAGTGGAAAATGGCGGAGGCAAGAACGCTTATATTGAAGGATACCGGATAGGCGGCAAGACGGCGACCAGTCAGACGCTGCCAAGGAACAGTGGGAAGTATATCGCTTCTTTCCTGGGATTTGCGCCGGCGGATAATCCTACAGTGCTTGCTATTTGCATTATCAAGCATCCGCAGGGGACATATTATGGAGGACAGATTGCCGCGCCGGTCATCAAAGAGCTTTTTGAAAATATTCTTCCTTATTTGGATAAGATGGATTATAATAACAAGAGTGGCAAGAATTATAATGAAAGCCATGTTGGAACAGAAGAAAATTAGATTGATTAGAAGGAGCAGGTTATAGATGAATGCGACGATTTTGAGGTCAGTGCTTATATCATTTGCGATTAGTGTTGTCTTAGGGCCGGTGGTGATCCCCTTTTTGAAGCGGATCAAAGTCGGGCAGACGGTGAGGAACGAAGGGCCGAAAGAGCATCTGAAGAAGAATGGCACGCCGACAATGGGCGGGATTTTAATTCTCATCAGTGTTGTCCTGACGTCAATTCTATATGTGAAGGATTATCCGAAAATCGTGCCGATTTTGTTTGTGACCATGGGATTTGGCCTGATTGGCTTCCTGGATGATTATATTAAAGTCGTGTTAAAGCGCTCTATGGGGCTTCGCGCATGGCAGAAAATGGCGCTACAGCTCCTGGTGACTGGCGTATTTGCCTATTATCTGCTTCATTATACGGATGTTTCCCTTGCTATGCGGATTCCCTTTATGCCGGGGCACTATCTCGATTTAGGGAGCCTTAATATACCGCTGTTATTCGTGGCCATTGTCGGTACGGTCAATGGGGCAAACTTCACGGATGGGCTGGATGGGCTGGCGAGTTCCGTTACGGTCTTAATCGCTACATTTTTTACCGTAGTGGCAATCGGCCTGCAAAGTGGCATCGAGCCGGTTACGTGTGCTGTGGTCGGCGCACTGCTTGGATTTTTGCTGTTCAATGTCTATCCGGCAAGTGTCTTCATGGGAGACACCGGTTCCCTTGCGCTTGGCGGATTCGTGGCGGCGACTGCTTATATGTTGCAGATGCCGATTTTCCTGATCATCGTGGCATTTATCTATGTCATCGAGGTACTGTCGGTTGCGATACAAGTATCCTATTTTAAGATGAGCGGAGGAAAGCGTATATTTAAGATGGCGCCGATCCACCATCATTTTGAATTATGCGGATGGTCGGAGACCAGGGTAGTCGCAGTCTTTTCTATCGTTACGGCAATCCTTTGTTTAGTAGCGCTTATGGGAATGTGAAAGGTGTGGTTTTAGGATGGAATTACAAGGCAGAAGAGTATTGGTAGTAGGCACCGGGATTAGCGGGATCGGCGCGGCGGAAGCGCTTAGCCGGATTGGCGCTTGCCCGGTTTTGTATGATGAAAATAGTAAGGCCTCCAAAGAAGAGGCGGAGAAGAAGCTTTCGGATGCATGCAGATGCGAGGTCATCATTGGCGCGCTACCGGAAGAAGTGAAAGATTCAATCACACTAGTTGTACTTAGCCCGGGCGTGCCGGTCGATACGCCGTTAGTGGTTGGCTTTCGCGGGCATGGCGTGACGATATGGGGAGAAATTGAGCTGGCGTATGAACTTGGCAAGGGAAAGGTGATCGCGATTACCGGGACGAACGGCAAGACGACGACGACTTCTCTGGTGGGCGAGATCATGAAATCTTATTATGAGAGCGTCTATGTGGTAGGAAATATCGGGAATCCTTATACGATGACGGCGTTAGAGTCGCGGGAGGATACCATGACGGTGGCGGAGATCAGTAGCTTTCAGCTAGAAACGATCGCAGCTTTCCATCCGGTTGTGTCTGCTATCTTAAACATTACCCCGGATCATCTCAACAGACATCACACAATGGAGAATTATGTGAAGGCCAAAGAAAGCGTGGCGTGTAACCAGACAAGAGCAGATGTCTGTATCTTAAACTATGAGAACGAGTACACGAAAGCGTTTGGAGAACGATGCCCGGCAAGGGTTATTTATTTTTCTTCTGCAAGGAAGCTGGATGAAGGATATTATCTTGACGGCGAGGATATCTGTTTCGCACATGAGAAAGGATGCGAGCGGCTAATGAACGTCCATGAGATGAACCTGGTCGGCCTATGCAATGTGGAGAATGTAATGGCGGCAATCGCAATTGCACGCTCGGTCGGGGTGCCGATGGAGAAAATCTTAGGGGTTGTCAGGGACTTTAAGGCAGTGGAACATAGAATTGAATTTGTAGCGACAAAGCGTGGCGTGGTTTATTATAACGATTCTAAGGCCACGAATCCCGATGCTGCTATCCAGGGCATTAAAGCAATGGATAGGCCGACGGTCTTAATCGGCGGCGGTTATGATAAGCAAAGCGAATATGATGAATGGATTGAGGCTTTCGATGGAAAAGTAAAGTGTCTGGTGCTGATCGGGCAGACGAAAGAGAAGATCGCGGCGTGCGCAAGAAAGCATGGTTTGTCTGAAATTGTGCTTGCGGATGATTTTGAGGAAGCGCTCAATGTATGCGTGGATAAATCCTTGCCCGGAGACGCAGTATTGCTTTCACCTGCATGCGCAAGCTGGGGGATGTTCCCGAATTACGAAGTAAGGGGCAAGGAGTTTAAAGAGTTCGTGAATCGTCTAAAGGAGATATAAGTGTGTCAGAAAGAGTCTTATCTCGTAGAAAAACAAACAGTATCGCAAATTATATGGATTATAGCCTGTTGTTCATCGTTATTTTCCTGTTAGGATTCGGCCTTGTCATGGTGTATTCTACAAGCTCTTATGAAGCAAACCTAAGCTTTGATGGTGATTCTGCATGGTATTTCAGGAAGCAGTTAGGGGCGACGATACTTGGCGTCGCCGTTATGATGGTTGTGGCGAACATCCCGTATCATTTCTGGGAGCGGTTTGCCGTGCTTGGATATGTTGTTTCTGTCATTATGATACTTTTGATTATTCCGTTTGGCCATGAGTCCCATGGCGCGAAAAGATGGCTGCGTATCTTTGGTATTTCCATACAGCCGGCGGAGATTGCGAAACTTGGCATGATCTTGTTCCTGGCGAGCATGATCTGCACGATGGGGAAGAAAATCCGCAATAGGAAAGGCTTCTATACAGTGCTTGCCGTGCCGGTGCCAATCGCGCTTATGCTATGGAAGATTACATCAAACATGAGCTCGGCGATTATCGTTATGGGCATTGCGGTTCTGATGTTATTTGTATCTTGTCCTGATTATAAAAGGTTTATCTTGTTGGGACTGCTCACGATAGTCGGAGCGGCGCTGATTGTCTTCATTATCGTTAAAATGGCGGAGTCGGGAGCGGATGACTTAAACTTCCGTGGCGCGCGTATCCTTGCCTGGCTTGACCCGGAGGCATATGCGAGCGGGAAAGGGTTCCAGACGCTACAAGGGCTTTATGCCATCGGCTCTGGCGGCATTCTCGGGAAGGGCCTTGGCGCGAGCAAGCAGAAACTGGGATTCATACCGGAGGCACAGAATGATATGATCTTCTCTATTATCTGCGAGGAGCTTGGGTTATTCGGTGCGATTGCCGTTATCTTGATGTTCATCATGTTAATCTGGCGTTTTATGATTATTGCGAACAATGCGCCCGATTTGTTCGGGGCGCTGCTAGTCGTGGGAGTGCTTGGGCATATTGCGATCCAAGTCATTTTAAATATAGCCGTTGTAACGAATACAATTCCCAATACCGGGATTTCGCTGCCCTTTATCAGTTATGGCGGAACGTCTGTTATGTTTTTGCTCATTGAGATTGGCCTTGTCTTAAGCGTGGCGAGAGGCATTCGCTTAAAAGATTTATAAGTACAAGATAATTTTTACGGGTTTTCCCATATAGTTAAAGTAGGTCATATATTATCTGCTTTGAGGGTTTGCTATGAATGCGATTCAGATATATGGTGGAAACTGTCTGGAGGGTCAGATTAAGATACAGGGTTCCAAAAATGCGGCTCTGCCGATCCTGGCTGCGGCGCTTTTAATAAACGGTATTTGTGAGATAGAAAATTGTCCGGATATCAGCGATGTTTATCATATGATCCGTCTGATGGAAAGCTTATGCTGTACGATAGATAGAAACGGACATACTTTGAAGATTAATGCCAGACAGTTGGCAAGCCATATCATGCCGTCAGATTCTGTCGGCGTGATGCGTTCCTCTATTACGTTGCTTGGCGCATTGCTTGCCAGGACAGGGAATGTCAGTATGCAGTACCCGGGCGGCTGTGTGATAGGGCAGCGGCCGATTGATCTGCATCTACAAGGGTTACGGCGGATGGGCGTTGTCATTGAGGAAAGAGAGGATGGCTTCGGTGCATATGCAGAAAAACTGGTGGGGACAGTGCACAAGCTTCCTTTTGTGAGCGTCGGGGCGACGGAAAATCTCATTCTGGCGGCAGTGCTTGCCCAGGGAGAGACCGTTATCGAGAATGCGGCGAGGGAGCCGGAGATTTATGTATTATGTGATTTCCTGAACCAGGCGGGAGCCAGGATCAAGGGTGCAGGAACAAGCAGGTTGGTAATAGAAGGAGTGAAAGCGCTCCATGAAGTGTCTTACCGGATTCCGGCGGACCGGATCGTAGCAGGGACTTATCTGTCGGCATGCTTATGCAGTGGCGGAGAGGTCTTCTTGCAAGAGGCGCCCTGTACGCAGATGGGAGCTGTCATCATGGCGGCGTCCGCGATGGGAGCCGAAGCGTATGAGAGCAGAGAGGGGTTACATGTCATTTGCAGGAAGAGAAGGAAAATGCCGCCCAAACTGTGGACGGACAGCTATCCGGGATTTCCTACGGATCTGCAATCGGCATTCTTAACGGCAATGACGCTTGCCGAAGGGACGGGAATGTTGGAGGAGACAATATTTGAGAACCGTTTCCGGATCGTACCGGAACTTCAGAAAATGGGTGCGAAAATCACCTATAGAAAGAATATGGTAATGGTAGAAGGCGTGACATGTCTGCATGGCAGCCTTTTAAAAGCAGAAGAGCTAAGGGGCGGCGCGGCGCTCGTACTGGCTGGCGCGGCAGCGGAAGGGGCAACAACAGTACTGAACAGGCATTTTATAGAAAGAGGATATGAAGATATCTGCAAAGACCTTCGTATGCTAGGCATAAAGTGCGAAAAAACAAATTGGGAAGAGCGAAACGATTAAAGGATATCAGATGGGCAGTAAACGTATCGTCAAAAAAGTAAATAAGAGAAATCCTTATCTGCGTCTTGTCAAAAACGATACGGAGAAAAAAAAGCAGAAGGAGCAGAAGGTCCGTTTCGGGAAAGAGAAAAGAATCGCTGTTCTTTCTGTGCTCATTTGTTCCTTTTTGGCTATTTGTATCACAGGGTATATCTATGTGATGGAGAATTATACGATCCAGACTGTCTATGTAGAAGGAAATATCCACTATACGAATGAAGAAATCATGGATATGGTCATGGAAGGAAGGTACGGGCATAATTCCTTGTTCCTCTCTCTTAAATATAGGGATAAGGGGATCAAGGGCATTCCGTTCATCGAGACGATGGATGTAACAATAGAGGCAAGAGATACCGTAAGGATTACCGTGTATGAAAAAGCGATAGCAGGTTATGTCGCTTATCTGGGCAGATATATGTATTTTGACAAAGACGGCATTGTCGTAGAGACTTCCGAAGAGCGGACTCCTGGCATCCCACAGGTAACGGGCCTTATGGTTGACCATATTATCCTGCATGAAAAGCTTCCGGTGGAAAACCAGGAGGTTTTCAACGATATCTTAAATATTACGCAACTATTGGACAAGTATTCCCTAAAGGTGGACAAGATCTATTTCTCTCCCGATTATCAGGTGACCTTGATTTTCGGGGAAGTGCAGATTGCAATGGGCGTCAGTGACGATATTGACGAGAAGATCATGACGCTGCAATATTTGCTCCCGAACTTGGAGGGAAAGAAAGGGATTGTAGATATGAAAGAGTATACAGAAGAAACCAAACTGATCAGTTTTGAGGAGAACTAGGTTGAAAAATCAGTGCATCAACATGATTTTTCAATCGGCAATTTGTGCCGGAGCGTTACAAAATTGCCTGATGGCAGACGCAAATTTGTGCATGTGCTCAAATGCGCAAGCTGAGAGAAAGTCATGGGGATTAGATTGAAAAATCCATATATGAAAGATTTTTCACACGCAAATTTGTGCTTACGCGCAAATTCGCAAGTTGGCAAGATTGGAGGATTAATATGGAAATTTATCCCAATTTCGTTTTTATGTGCGAAAAACAAAAAAATAGGGTTGCTAAAATAAAAAAATAATTATATGATAGTCTATATGAGTTATTTTCCAAATAAAAGGAGGTACTACCTTGCTTGAGATTAAGACAAACGATGCTGAATCCGCTGCTAAGATTATCGTAGTTGGCGTTGGCGGTGCAGGTAATAACGCTGTAAATAGAATGATCGACGAGAGTATTGACGGAGTTGATTTTATAGGGATTAATACAGATAAACAGGCTTTGCAGCTCTGTAAAGCCCCTAAGCTTTTGCAGATCGGAGAGAAACTGACCAAAGGGTTAGGAGCGGGCGCCAAACCGGAAATTGGTGAGAAAGCGGCACAGGAAAGCGAAGAAGAGATCGCTTCTGCTTTGAAGGGGTCGGACATGGTGTTCGTAACCTGCGGCATGGGAGGCGGTACGGGTACGGGTGCGGCGCCTGTAGTCGCGAAACTTGCGAAAGACATGGGCATTTTGACAGTTGGCGTAGTGACGAAGCCATTCCGCTTCGAGGCGAAAGCGCGTATGGTCAATGCTCTTGGCGGTATAGAGAAGATTAAGGATAACGTGGATACCTTAATTGTCATTCCTAATGATAAGCTGCTTGAGATTGTGGACAGAAGGACAACCATGCCGGACGCTTTGAAGAAAGCGGATGAGGTGTTACAGCAGGCAGTACAGGGCATTACGGATTTGATTAACGTGCCTGCGGTCATCAACCTGGACTTCGCGGATGTACAGACCGTTATGAAAGATAAAGGAATTGCCCATATTGGCATTGGTTCTGGCAAAGGAGAGGATAAGGCGAGCGAAGCCGTTAAGATGGCGGTGGAGAGCCCGCTCTTAGAGACGACGATTTCCGGCGCTACGCATGTCATCATTAATGTGTCCGGGGACATCTCTCTGGCGGATGCTTCCGATGCGGCTGATTATGTCAGGGAATTGACGGGAGACGATGTGAATATCATATTCGGCGCTATGTATGACGCGAATATGTCAGATACCTGTAATGTTACGATTATTGCGACAGGGATAGAAGAGAAGGCAAACCAGTTAAAAGGAATGAGTGGTTTAAGCTTTAAGTCCGCTTACATTACGCCGACCTCTTTACAGGGAAAAGGAGCCAGCACAGGACATGTCGGCTTTGGGACAGCTAACCTTGGCATTCGCCCTTCTGCGCTGCAAGGGGTATCTGCGCCGGGCGTTCAGACAGGGGATGGACAGGCTGAGGTGGTGAAGCCGATCACCGGCATTAATAGGGCGACGGACATCAGAAGCTCTGTAGAGGAGAAATCACTCAAGATCCCGGAGTTTTTACAGAAAAAATAATCTCTTACATAAGTGCTATGGCTACGTAGGAACAGGGAATAATCAGCATATCGATTGATAAGGATAAGATGGAAGTGTCTCTTATAAGGGGCACTTTTATTTTTTTGTATGTAATTTCGTCTTTGTCGGAATCGGTCATAAAATATTCCCATTATGCTCTGCGAATTTGACAAATTTATCACCTTCTTTTTCATATAATGAATCAGAAACAGGAGGTGGACAGTGTATTACAAATTATATATTGACAGTGTATTTTTCATTCAGTTTGTAATGAATCTGTATCTGTTGTCCATAACGGGTAAAATCCTAAAATGTACTGCCACGCACGGAAGGATTTTGCTCGGCGCCTTATTAGGAGCGGGCATGATATGTCTGGTTATATTATTGCCGCTTGGGAATATGAGGATAAGGCTTCTTTTGGGAGTGATACCTGTCAGTATGTGCATGATTCGCGTTGTATTTGCTTTTCGAGGCTTTAGGCTTCTTGTCAGGAGCAGCATGGCGATGGCGCTTTGCGGATTTTTCATGGGAAGCATCGTGCTATGGCTAGACAGGCGGCTTGTATGGATGAGAAGATGGCTCTACGGCATTTGGGCGTTTGCTTTTCTGGGTTTCTTTGCGTATCGGTTTTTACAGGTCTTAATACATAGATTCGAGAAGGAGAAAGAAAGCAATGTCAAGAAGATCAGGATTCCGCTCGGAGAGAAAACTGTTTATATGATGGCGCTATTAGATACGGGCAATCATTTGACGGAGCCTGTAAACGGCGCGCCAGTATGTATCGTCAGTGAAAACGCGGCAAAGGAATTTCAGGACTTTTTCCTGCCGGAACGCTATCATGCCATTCCTTACCAAAGCATCGGTAAAAACCGGGGAATTTTAAACGCTTATGAAATCCCGGAGATTATCATAGAAGAGTCTTATCGGGAAATAAGCTGCAAACGGGTCATCATTGCGATTTGTAATACGGGAATATCACAAGATAGCGTATATCAAATGATATTGCATCCTGGGTTAATAGAAAGCTAGGAGGAAAAGAAATGGTTTTTAAAGTGGCAATTCCCGGCAAAGTGCAGTTTAAAATGGTGCGTAAGGATACCAGATTCCTTATTCACAAGCAGGGAGACATACATTACATAGGAGGTGCGGAGGTGCTTCCCCCGCCGCTTGAAGTGGAAAAAGAAAATGAAATCATAGGAGATCTGGGCACGGAATATGAGGATGAAGCGAAAACTCTCCTGATAGAGCATAACCTGCGCCTGGTAGTATACATAGCTAAGAAATTTGACAATACGGGAGTCGGTGTAGAAGATTTGATTTCTATCGGCACGATTGGGCTTATCAAATCAATCAATACCTTTAACCCGGAAAAAAATATAAAGCTTGCGACATATGCCTCGCGCTGCATCGAAAACGAAATTTTGATGTATCTGCGCAGGAACAGCAAGCACAAGATGGAGGTTTCCATAGATGAGCCGCTGAATGTGGATTGGGACGGCAATGAACTGCTGCTCTCCGATATCTTAGGGACGGATGAGGACGTCATCTATCAGGATATTGAGAACGAAGTGGAAAGAAAACTGCTCATTAAGGCAATCTCGAAGCTATCTGAGCGCGAACAGACGATCATCAAGCTGCGCTTTGGGCTTGGGAATGCGGATGGCAAAGAACTGACGCAGAAGGAAGTAGCAGAGTTGCTTGGCATTTCCCAGTCCTACATTTCTAGGCTGGAAAAGAAGATTATGCGCAGGCTGAAAAAAGAAATCCTTCGTGAAACATAAAAATAAAAGGCATAAAATTTAAGAAAGCAATCGAGTATTAGCAGATATTCGATTGCTTTTTATTGCAGGAAAAAGTATAATAGCATAAAGAAGCTATATTGGATGGGAGATTAGCGGCAAAACGCTATCATGATGGGGAGCAGAGCATATGGGGACAAGGAAGACGATCCTGATTGTAGATGACGATAGAATGAATCTTGTGACGGCACAGAAGTTCCTATCGGAAGAATATAAAGTTATCAGCGTGAATTCCGGGAAGCTGGCGTTTAAGTATTTGGAAAAGCATAAGCCGGATTTGATTCTTTTAGATATTTTTATGCCGGTAATGGGTGGGTTTGAAGTGATGAAACAACTCCAGGAGCATCAGGAATGGAGCAGGATACCGGTTATTTTCCTGACTGCGGACAGGAAAACGGAAACAGAAGCGCAATGCTTTGAACTGGGAGCGAATGACTTCATTACCAAGCCTTTCGAGCCGCGGATTATGTTAAACCGTATCCGCCGTACGATTGAACTGGATGGTTATCGTAAGGATTTACAGCAGCGTTTGGATGAGAAGACAAGGGAGGTAGAGCTTGTAACCATTCAGGCGATTACGACAGTAGCCAATACTATTGATGCCAAAGATGATTATACGAAAGGGCATTCTATGCGCGTCGCTTATTATTCTGAAGCGCTTGCGCGCAAAATCGGCTGGACGGAAGAAGATGTACAGAATATCCACTATGTGGCGCTCCTTCATGATATTGGGAAAATCGGCGTGCCGGATTCCGTATTGAATAAACCGTTTAAGCTTACTAATGTAGAATTTGATTTGATCAAGAACCATACCTCGATGGGCGCGGAAATATTAAAAGACATCAAAATGTTCCCCAATGTCAGTGTTGGCGCCAAATACCACCATGAGAGATATGACGGCAAGGGTTATCCGAATGGCTTAAAGGGTACGGAAATCCCCGAAGTCGCAAGGGTCATCGGCATTGTGGATTCTTATGACGCTATGACAAGCAATCGTGTATACCGGAAAAGATTACAAGATGAAATGGTGCGCCTAGAGCTCGTCAAGGGAAGAGGGACGCAGTTTGATCCGTACCTGGTGGATGAGTTCATGGAACTTCTCGAAGAAGGGAACTTGCAACAGCATATCCCGGAAGAAGACATGGTCATGCCGGTTTTTCATAGCAACAAAATATACGGCGGCGTGACGAAAGAAGAAACCGGGTTGGACACTAAGCTGGATTATCTGACAGGGCTTCTCGGGAGAGAGCAGGGAGAAAAGGAAATTACGGAAAGCCTGCGTAACGGGAGCGGCTGTTTTATGATGATCGATCTGAATAATTTCAGACAGATCAATGATAAATATGGACATCTTGCCGGAGACTATGTCCTAAAATTGATAGCGGATATGTTAAAAGACGTATCGGAGAAGAATATCGTATGCAGAATGGGCGGAGATGAGTTCCTTTACTATGTGGAGGGCATATCGGGACAGAAAGGCGCAGCCGATACGGCGGAGAAGATCCTGTCTGTCTTTGAGGAGAGGAAGAAAGAAGTCCATATCCTGAACGAGATCTCTTTTGCGATTGGCATCAGCCTCTTTGGCGTTGATGGCGGTGATTTTGACGAGTTGCTCAGGAAAGCGGATAAGGCGTTATACCATGCGAAGCAGAGCAATTCCAATGAGTGTTATCTTTTCTACCAAAGCACGAATATGGCGAAGACATTAGAACAGTCGAAAGCAGACTTGAACAGGCTGGTAGATATGGTAGAGCATAGGGAGTCTTATCGTGGCGCATTCAAGATTGACTATGATGAGTTTGGCCGGGTCTATGATTTTGTCCTGCACTTCTCGCAGCGGAACAATCAAGAAGTGCAGCTGATTCTGTTTACGCTTTTCTCGGCAGACGGAAGCGACGTCAGGTTAGACCAGATGGAGCAGGCGATGCAGTGCATGGAGCAGGCGATCATCAAATCCCTTCGTGGCGTGGATGTTGGGACAAGATATAGCAGCTCCCAGTTCCTGGTTGTCTTGTTGGGCGCTGAAAAGGGAGATATCCGTGTCGTAACCGATAGGATCGTGCAGAATTATTTTAAATTATATGGCAAAAGAGATATTACATTGTCTTATGATATTGCCAATATTCATCATATTGAAGAAAATGCCTGACTAAGCGGTCAGGTAGTTGCGCATGGTCTTTAGCGCGTTCTTCTCTAGGCGGGAGACTTGTGCTTGGGAGATGCCGATTTTCTCGGCGACTTCCATCTGTGTTTTCCCTTCAAAGAAGCGTAGGGTAATGATTTCATGTTCTCTTTCAGAAAGCTTCTTCATTGCCTCGCTTAAAGAAATGTGTTCCACCCATATTTCTTCTTTGTTCTTCTTATCGCTGATCTGATCCATAACATAGAGCGTATCCCCACCATCGGTGTAGATAGGCTCATATAGGCTCATGGGGCTCTGGATGGCGTCGAGCGCGTAGACGATATCTTCTTGTGGGATGCCGATTTCTTCGGCAATTTCATTCATGGTAGGTTCCTGCGCATTCTTGCGGGTCAGGTTTTCCTTGGCATAGATTGCTTTATAGGCAGTATCTTTCAAAGAACGGGAAACTCTGATGCTGTTGGAATCTCTTAGATAACGTCTGATTTCTCCGATAATCATTGGCATGAACATAACTTGACGAGAATGGACAAGGAGTGGCGCGAATGACTAGGAGGCAGGCTGTAGAAGCGGCGATTAAACAATTGTCTGTTTGTGGACAAAACCAGGAAATCATAGAAAAACTGCAAGATATGTTAGGAGAGCTTCCTTTATCGGCATGGACGAAGAAGTCTATTATCGATGCCATAGAGGACTATGCAATAGGACATGATCATGTACTGCCCGGTTCGAAAGAACTGACTGCTGGTAATCATTTGCCTAGCAATACGGTCATATATCATAAATTCGGCATTTCTTCGATAGATAAGTTTTATCAGGAATATTTCCCACAATTCACAAGACAATACAAAGCTTCTTCTCCATATAGAGGGTGTGGCGTCAATTATTTTAGCGGCGTTTTTATGAAAAATTACCAAAGGATAAGAAAGAAAACTAAAGTAAAATATGTAGACACGAAAATATATAACAGATACAAAGAGGCAAATTCGCCGCATTTGTGTACGATCATCAAGAAGTGCGGATGTAAGTCATATGAAGAGCTATTGATTTTATGCGGCTTCAAACAGGCTCCTAAAGCCGTGGAGGCAACCGTTAGCGTATCGTATGTAGATAGCGAAGAAAGAAATCAGGAATTACATTCCGTATGTCCGCAAAGGGACAGAAAGGCAGGAAGTTATCGTGAGTCTGTATCGTATCATGCTGGTAGATGATGAAGAGGAAGTCCGTAAAGGGATTATCCGTAAAATGGATTGGGAACGGCTAGGGTTTGTAGTCGTAGGAGATGCCGAGAACGGGGAAGATGCTTTGGAGAAGCTAGAACAGTTAGAGCCTGACGTTGTCATAACGGATATCCGTATGCCGTATATGGACGGATTGGCTTTAACAGCACGGATCAGAGAGAAATATCCGTCGATGAAGGTGATTATCTTTTCCGGATATGATGATTTTGAGTATGCGAAACAGGCCATTAAGCTAAAAGTAACGGAATACATTTTGAAACCGGTTAACGGAGAGGAGTTAGCGGTAATCTTAAAGAGGATACGGGACAGTTTAGATGAGGAGATAGAACAGCGCCGTGACATTGACGCCCTTCGGGAGAGCTACTTGGGAAGCCTGCCTATTCTGCGGGAGCTGTTTTTGAATAATCTGGTGAGCAGGACGACAGATGTGACGGCGGTGGTCCCTAAGCTGCGGGATTATGGAATTGATATTTTGGATGCGCGTAAGTGGCTGGCGGCTGTCATTCATGTGGAGCGGGTAGAGTGCGTGGAAACACAGGCGCTTTCCATGCATCAGGAGCTGATTCCTATTTCTGTACGCGGGTTAGTGGAAGATATCCTTAGAACTTACTGCCGATTTGCTATTTTTACTTCTATGGAAGGCATTACGGTGATCGCTGCGATTGATGAGAACAATACGCAGACGGGGCTGATTAATTTATTCGGCGATATATGCAAGGAGAGCAGACGCCTGCTAGAGATTGACATTACAGTCGGTGTGGGGCGTAGCTGTGGTGATTTGCAGGATATCGGCATTTCTTATCAAGAGGCGGTGGATGCGATCGGATATCGTGCCATCGTGGGCGAAGGAAAGCCGATTTACATCAATGACGTAGAACCGGTCAACAGAGGAAAGCTCCAGTTTTTCGCTAAGGATGAAGAAGAATTGACGACGGCCATCAAATTCGGCTCTCGTGAGACAATTGAAAAGAAGGTTAAGAATCTGTCCGCCAAAATGGAGGATGCGAAGGTCCATGCCAGGCAATACCAGCTATATATGCTCTCTATTGCCAATTGCCTGTTCAGGCTGATGCAGCAATATGACCTGGATGCTGACGTCATGTTTGATTCGAAAGAGCATTATGAGGTCATTATGGAGGGAATCTGTAACAAAGAGGAATTTGCCGGCCGGATCATTCCTGTCTCATGCCGTATGAATGAGGCGATGAACCAGGAAAGAGATAATACGATGCGGAAGGTCATTAGTGAGGCAAAAGAATATATCAGGGAACATTATGCGGATTCGGAACTGTCCGTGGAGACATTGTGCCGCCATTTGCATATGAGCCCGGCTTATTTCTCTACCGTATTCAAGAAAGAAACAGGACAAAGTTATGTTAACTATCTGACGGAGGTAAGGCTTAAGAAGGCAGTGGAGCTATTGAACGAGACAGATGATAAGACGTATGTAATTGCCCAGAAAGTAGGGTACCAGGAGCAGAATTATTTCAGTTATGTATTTAAGAAACGATACGGCGTGTCACCTACAAGATACCGGGGAACGCAGGGCGGAGGCAATAAGTAGCGGAAAGGAACACTATGGGAAATGATTTACCGGCAGGACAGGAGAAAAAGAACAGCATCCGCTCTATGATTTTCATATATTTTACAGTCAGTGCGCTGGCAATCATCTTGTTAATCGGCATCGTTCTCTATATGCAAATGTCACGTCAGTTGGCATTATCCATTCAGGATGAAAACCAGGCTGTCTTAGGACAGATTAACCGGTCAGTGGATTCTTACCTGCGGACGATTATGAAGCTGTCTGACAGCCTTTACTATGGAGTGATCAAAAATGCGGATCTGAGCGAAGAATCGGTGAATAGCCAGTTCACATTGTTGTATGACAATAATAAGGACAGCATTGCGAATATAGCTCTTTTGTCCAAAGAGGGGTATCTATTAGAATCAGTGCCGGCAGCGCGTTTAAAGACAGGGCTAGACGTGACGGAAGAAGAATGGTTTGGCAATACATTAGCCAGGACGGATAACCTGCACTTTACAACGCCCCATGTACAATATATCTTTGATAATAATGAGAACCAGTACAAATGGGTCATTACGCTGACCCGCGCAGTTGAGATCACGTATGGGACGTCCACGGAACAGGGCATTTTGCTGATTGATATCCGGTATAACAGCCTACAGCAGATCTTGGAGAATATTACATTAGGGAATCAGGGATATCTCTATATGGTTGGCAATAATGGTGAACTGATCTATCATCCGAAGATGCAGTTGATTGCAACGGGGCAGGTGACAGAAAACACCATCATAGCAGCAGGTTATCGTGATGGCAGTTACCGTGAGAAGTATGATGGGGAATGGCGGGATGTGAGCGTGAAGTCAGTAGGGTATACTGGCTGGAAGCTTTTGAGCGTTACGCCGGAGAAAGGATTATCTTTGAATAATCTGAAGATGCGGCTCTTTTTGATATTTCTTTTGGCAGCGTTTCTATTAGTGCTGATCCTTACCAATTCATTTATCTCTACCAGGATAACGATCCCGATCCAGAAGCTGGAGAAATCGGTCAACGCCATTGAAGCGGGCGAACTGGATACGAAGGTTTATATGGGTGGATCGTATGAGATCAGGCATCTGGGCAGGTCCATTGGGGATATGGCAAAGCGGATCAAGGCTCTGATGGAAGACATTGTGGCTGAACATGAACATAAGCGCAAAAATGAGTTTGATATCCTGCAATCGCAGATTAACCCTCATTTCTTATATAACACACTGGATATTATCGTATGGATGATAGAAAATGAACAAAAGCAAGAGGCCGTTAAAGTTGTCACGGCACTGGCGCGCTTCTTCCGCATCAGCCTAAGCAAGGGAAGGAGCATTATCACGGTAAAGGACGAACTAGAGCATGTGCGCAATTATCTGACGATCCAACAGATGCGGTTTAAGAATAAATTCGTCTATAACATTGAAGCAAGCGAGGATGTCTTGGATTTGGTCAGCTTAAAGCTGATGTTGCAGCCGTTAGTAGAGAATGCCATTTACCATGGCATGGAATTCATGGACGGTGACGGGGAAATCTGCATAGAAGTATACCGGGAAGCGGAGAAATTATGGTTCCATATCCGTGACAATGGCCTTGGCATGACAGAAGAACAGGTAGCAAGGCTTTTGGGGGAGGAGAGACATATATCTTCCAGGAGAGGATCCGGGATTGGTGTGAAGAATGTTAATGAGCGGATCAAGCTGTATTTTGGCGAAGACTATGGACTGTCAATTGAGTCCGAACCAGATGAAGGAACGGCGGTTACTATTTGTCTCCCGGCACAAGTTTATGCAGAGACAATGAAGAAGGAGCAGGAATGATCAGTAAAGGCGGGAAATGGTTATTATTTTTATATGTAGCGTTTTTGGCGTTGCTTTTTCTCATGTGCTCTACAGACTTGATCATAAGGGAACCGGAACGCGAGATCTATCAGATCGCTGTTATCATAGAAGATGTCAGGAGTGACAATTATAGCAATTTCCGCAAGGGGATGGATCAGGCTGCCATGGAATTTAATGTGGATGTCCATTTAATAACGTTGTACGAGAAGTCGGATGTAGAGCAGCAAATGGAATTGATGGAGCGTGAGCAACAGGATGGGGCCGATGCGTTAATCGTCGTTCCGGCAGATGAGGAACAAGTAGCCGAAAAACCGATGGTTGTCCCGGTGATATTCATACAGCCAGGGTTTATGGAGAAAACAGGCGCGGGAGACATTGTCATTGATTATGAGCAGATGGGAAGACGGATTGCCAATGAAATGCTAGGAAATATGCCTACGGACGCTTCGGTCTGGATGCTGATAGATGCTGCGAAGCAAAACGGGATGGATCGTCGTTTCCTTAAAGGCGCCAGTGACGTGTTCGCAGATGCAGGGTGCAGGACGCGCGTAATTGAGCGGGATGAAGCGGCGGGATTTAGTTTGTCTGCGGAGGCGAATGGAAGGAATGAGAAGGTGATGCTTTTAGCGGAAAACGCAGAGATCCTGTCAGAAGTGTCAGATATGCTGTCAGATAATCCGGCGGCAGATGGGCGTTTCTGTGGGCTTTATGGCAGAGGGAACACTGTGCCGATCCTCAACGATTTGGATCGCGGGCGTATTTCAGGCATCTGTGTGACAGATGATTTTAGCATAGGTTATCTTAGCGTATGCTTAGCGGTGCAGACATTGGAAGGCAAGGACAATATTCCTATCATGGCTGATTTTTATTATATAGAAAAAGAAAACTTACGGGAACCGGAGTACGAGAAGCTGTTGTTCCCGATTGAATGATTCGGGAGGGGAAAAGATGAGGAGGGCAAAAACCTGGCTGACAATATTGCTGATAGCCTGTGCATGCATGTTGGCATCTTGCCAGAGCGTACGAAAAGAAGAAGAGAAGAATTCACTGCGCATCGGTATCAGCCTGTATCGGGGCGACGATACTTTTATCAATAATCTGTGCAGCATCTTGGAGGAGAAGGCGAAAGAATACGAACGCGAAAACGGCATTAAGGTAACCTTGGACATCCAGGATGCCAAAGGAAGCCAGAACACCCAGAACAATCAGGTAGAGAGGTTTATCGCCCTGGAATGCGACGTGCTTTGCATTAATCTGGTAGACCGTATGGACGCCTCGGTCATCATCGACCGTGCTATGACTGCGGGCGTGCCGGTAGTGTTCTTCAACCGCCAGCCGGTGGAAGAAGATATGGAGCGTTGGAACCAGCTTTATTATGTTGGGGTGGATGCAAAGGAAACAGCGGTATTGCAAGGCCAAATGGTGGTGGATCTGTATAAGGAACATCCAGAGGCAATAGACAGAAATGGTGACGGCGTGGTCAGCTATGTGATGCTTGAGGGAGAGACAAGCCATCAGGACTCTCTGATCCGTACGGAATGGTCTGTCCAGACACTGAAAGACGGCGGGGTGCCTATCGAGAAGATCACGGGAGGGATTGCCAATTGGGAGCGTAGCCAGGCATCTGCGCTGATGGAGCAGTGGCTGTCAGAATATCCTGATACGATAGAGCTGGTGATCAGCAATAACGACGACATGGCGCTAGGAGCGATAGACGCACTGGAACGTGCGCAGGTCAGCGGCGTCAATATTGTCGGGATCGATGGCACGATACCGGGATTGGAGGCGCTTGAAAACGGCAGCCTCTTGGGGACGGTCTCCGCGAATAAGGAGATTTATGCCAGCGCTATTGTTGAATTAGCGGCAAGCTGTGTGCTTGGAGAGACGATGCCGGAAGAATATCCGCTTATTGACGGGAATTATTATTGGGCATCACAGGAGATTTTAATTCATGAAAATTAACGAAATCAAAGAAATTCAATAAATGTTCCAAGAATTTCTTATAGAAAATGAATGCTAAATCCGCTACAATGATTTTGTCAGTAGTCATTGTGTGCAAAAAGGAAATGCATAATATGGCGAAATCTGACAAAAACGCCGAAAAGGCAGAATTAAGGGAGGATTTGGAATTATGAGATTATCCAAAAAAGTAGTTGCAGTCGCAATGGCATCCATGATGATGGTATCCATGACTGCATGTGGCAACACAGGTTCGGAGCAGACGAGCGCTACACCGGACACAAAGACAGAGACAACTGAAACACCTGCGGCAGATACAGCAGATGCAGAGCAAAAAGCAGAAGCTGATGCGGCAGATGTAGCAGAGACAACAGGAGAAGGCGGCATGATTGGTGTCTGCATCTACAAATTTGATGATGCGTTCATGACAACATATCGTAACGCATTACAGGAAATCCTGGAAGGCAAAGGCTATACCGTGACATTCATGGATGGCAAGAATGACCAGGCAGAGCAGAACAACCAGATTAATAACTTCATCGCTCAGGGCGTTGACGCATTGATTATCAATCCGGTTATGACCTCTGCAGCAGACCAGATTATCGCAACTGTAAAAGATGCGGGAATCCCGACAGTACTCATCAACCGTGAGCCTACGGCAGAGCAGATGGGCGTATATGACAAACTTGTATATGTAGGATGTGACGCACGTCAGTCCGGTACAATGCAGGGCGAGCTGATCTTAGACACTCCTAATAAGGGTGACATCAACGGCGATGGCAAGATTTCTTATATCATGATCCAGGGTGACCCGGAGAACATTGACGCACAGTATCGTACAGAGTTCTCTGTAAAGGCATTGACAGATGCAGGCATGGAAGTTGTAGAACTTGATTTACAGCGTGGCGACTGGGATCGTAATAAGGGCCAGGAAATCGCTCAGAACGATTTAGCACAGTTTGGTGATGAAATCGAAGTTGTATTCTGTAACAATGATGATATGGCAATCGGTGCTTTACAGGCAATTCAGGCAGCAGGACGTACTGTAAACGAGGATATCTATCTGGTAGGCGTTGACGCACTGGATGCAGCTTTGAATGAAGTAGAAGCAGGCAACATGACAGGTACCGTTCTCAACGATGCACAGGGCCAGGCAGAAGGCGCTGTTCAGGCTATGGAAGACTTGTTAGGCGGTAAGACTTTTGCAGCAGGCGAGCAGTCTATCTATGTTGACTATGTAAAAGTTACTCCTGAAAACGTAGCTGATTTCAAATAATCAGAGCGGGTCATAGAAAGCGATAAATCACTGGGAAGTGCGTGTGCATTGGCGCACGCACTTCTTTTTTTGCAGGAAGCTAATAAAGGGGGTTATCAAATTGTCAGAGTATCGTTTGGAAATGCATGACGTCGTAAAAACATTCCCGGGCGTTAGGGCGTTAGGCGGCGCCCAGCTTAATTTGCGTCCAGGGACAGTCCATGCTTTAATGGGTGAGAACGGCGCCGGGAAATCTACCCTGATGAAATGTATGTTTGGTATTTATCACATGGATGAAGGCGAAGTAATCTATGAGGGCGAGAAGGTACAGATTAAAGGGCCTTTAGATGCGCTAAACCGGGGTATAGCGATGGTGCATCAGGAATTACAGCCGATTCCAGAGAGAAGCATCGGAGAGAATATCTATGTAGGAAGGTATCCGATGAAGAAAGTAGGGCCGCTATCGGTAGTTGACCATGATAAAATGTATGAGGATGCGGCCAGGGTTTTGAAGGAAGTGCATTTAGATTTTGACCCTAAGGCAAAATTAGGGAGCCTTTCCGTTTCACAGATGCAGCTTGTAGAGATTGCAAAAGCAGTTTCGGCAGACTGCAAAGTTTTAATTCTAGATGAGCCAACCTCGTCTTTGACTGCCGCAGAGGTAGAAGCGCTATTTACCATTATTAATGAGCTGCGTGGCAAAGGCGTCTCCATAGTCTACATAAGCCATAAAATGGATGAAATCCTGCGGATCAGTGATGAAGTCACGATCATGAGGGATGGGCAATATATTGGGACTTGGTCTGCAAGTGGGCTGACTACGGATTTTATCATTACGAAGATGGTTGGCCGTGAGCTTTCGGAATTATATCCGACCCGTGAAAATACGCCCGGTGAAGTGGTTTTCGAGGTAGAGGACTTTACGTCGATCAATCCTAAAAGCTTCAGGCATATTTCGTTCCAATTGCGCAAGGGTGAGATCCTTGGCGTAGCCGGCCTGGTGGGCGCACAGCGTACGGAACTGATGGAGGGGCTGTTCGGGTTAAGAGCGCATACGTCCGGTAAGATTATTTACAACGGACAGGAAATCAATATTACGCAGCCCAAAGACGCTATTAATAATGGAATTGCGATGTTGACAGAAGATAGGCGCGCCACTGGGATTTTAGGTGTGCTGTCTATAGCGGATAATGTTTCCATTGCATCTTTAAATCAGTATTTGATTGGCGGGATCATGCTGGATGATGACAAGATTGAACAGCTTGTACAGGAGAATGTAGCGAAGCTTTCCATCAAGACGCCATCCTCTAAGACACAGATCCAGTCACTTTCCGGTGGTAACCAACAGAAGGTGTTGATTAGCCGCTGGCTGGCGAATAGTCCGGATGTCTTCATTATGGATGAGCCTACGCGTGGTATCGACGTAGGAGCCAAGTATGAGATTTATTGTATCATTGCTGAGATGGCAAAACAGGGTAAAAGCATCATCATGATATCTTCGGAGATGAGCGAGCTCATCGGTATGTCAGACCGCATTATGGTCATGTGTGATGGCAGAGTGACCGGATTTTTGGATGGGAGCGAAGCGAATCAGGAAAATATCATGGCGTTTGCGACTCAGTTTGAATAAGGAGGGAAAACATTATCATGCAAAAATCATTTAACCTTAAAAAATTCATATCTAATAATGCGATTATTATTTTGATCGTTTTATTAGCTATTCTGACAGGATTTACGACCAAAAACTTTTTTAAGATCAATAATTTCAAGAATCTGGTAGTTAATGTATCGCCTAGATTCATCATTGCCTGTGGTGTATCAGGCTGTTTGATCACGAAAGGCACAGATTTGTCCGCAGGACGTGCGGTAGGCTTGGCAGCGTGCCTTTCTGCTATGCTGTTACAGAGCCTGGATTATTCTGCGCGTATGCTTCCGTGGATGCCGGACATTCCGTGGCCGATAGCGTTGATTGTCGTTATCTTGATTATGGGATGCTTTGGCGGTATTAATGGCGTTGTTATTTCGATATTGAAAGTTCCGCCATTTATTGCAACACTTGGTATGCAGACAATTATCTATGGGCTTTGTTCCCTGATTACCAATAACCAGCCTATGGGCGGTTATAAGAGCAGTTATCTGAAAGTTGCAAGTGGTTCATTAGGGCCGATCCCTTACCTGATGATCTTCGCGGTTGTCGTAGGCGTTTATTTCTGGTTCTTATATAATAAGACCCGTCATGGCAAATATATGTATGCTATTGGTGGAAATGAAAGCGCTGCACAGGTTGCAGGCGTTAATGTACGGGGTTCTTTGATCCGTATCTATGTTTTGGCAGGTTGTATGTATGCATTGGCAGGATTCTTGGTAGGAGCCAAAGCAGGTGGCGCATCCACCGCAACAGGTAACGGCTATGAACTGGAAGCCATTGCGGCATGTACTATTGGCGGTGTATCGGCAAACGGTGGTGTCGGACGTGTAGGCGGCATCCTGATAGGTGTATTGGTATTTGAGATTTTGAAGATTTGTCTCCAGTTCCTTGGTGTAGACCCGGCTTATACATATATCGCACAAGGTCTTGTCATCGTCATTGCAGTTGCACTTGACTTGAGAAAATATTTACAGAAAAAGTAAGAATATGTGAGTATAGGAAGTTTTGCCTGGAAGCCATAGAAAGAAAGGAATTATGCTGTTATGGAAGAAAACCAAAAGAACGTAGCGGAAGCGATACAGACGGAAAAAGATGTGACATCTGACAATATGCAGACAGAACAGTCACAGGATACAAAGAATACACAGAGCAGCTTATTTGAGGGAATTTATGATAAACTGCCGGATATTTCCGTCCGTTCCGTAGACCGTTTCATTATTCTTTGCATAATTGCATTTATAGCAGTGATTTTGATTGGCGTGCTAAGAGCAAATCATGTATTCTGATGATAGATTCACTTAGGCTGTTTATAAAATAAAAAGGCAGTGAAGGAGGAAACAATAAACCGTTTCGATCCATTCACTGCCTTTTCTGGTGATACAGCGGTTCATTCCGTGCACAATGCGTCAGATGACATTATGGGAGACTGGCGCATTGTCTGTAGCGTCTGTGGAGAGGAAGGGCAGGGGATTAGCAGAGGCGTGGAAAAGGCTTCTGGGGTGAGAGAGAGGGGTTAATTATAATTTGGGCGGATGCTCATTATAGCTCTGTTATATTTTCTTAATGCTAACTACGCTGATCCTTGTTAAGGCAATTGCCGTAGTGCTTCCTCCATCAACATACACACCAAGCGGCGTATTAGCTGTATTGTTCCCAGAGTATTTGATTTTCCCGTCTATAATGGTAAGCGTCCATGTGGCTTCACTAGTGTACTTAATAGTGTTTATTGAGCGCTCACATAAGCTTACGGATATATGTAAAACTATTTCATAACTACCGCTAAAAGGGAAGACTGTATCCGCACCTCCCACGTTCGTTTTGTATCCGGTTATTTTTCCAGCGGCATCCAGGACAGGCTCGAAGCCTCCTAACTTATTAGTTAATATGCAAATTATTTATGTTATTATTGTATGGCAAAGTTTTTCTGGCATGCCACATATTATGGTGATTATGAGGCGTTTTTGTCAACGGCAACATTGGTACAATGCAGTTATATATTCCATAGAGAGATTTTTAACTGTATAATTATTTCTCAATATAGAATATGTAATAAATGTTTTAAACTATTTTATTATTAACGTATATTAAAATGTTTTTTTGTGCCGATTTTTGTAAGTTTGTATAGGTAAATAATAAGTTAATGGATAGTGGCTGGATTAATAGTGAATTTTATAAATATAGACTTGTAAAAGGAATCGTGTTTCTGACTTCAACAAAAGACATCTATACAGCAGGTAGCCAAATGCTAATCGGAACACTGCCTGAAGGCTTTCGCCCTTCACAGGGTATATATACATCAGGAGTATGTGGCTCTTCAGGACGATACCCTTTATATATTGAAATACAGCCAAATGGAAAAGTTTATGCAGATGGTCTTTATGAATTTGGCAGATTCATGACATCATTTCCTATTGGTTCATAATCCAGTTTTTTAGCTATCCCACCACAGATAAGTCTGAAAAAGGATATGTTGAATATTATCAATAATCGTATCCTATTGTTCAAGCAAAATAGTTATGCCGCTCATACTTTGTGGGTTAGAGCTTGTTAGTGTTACAGCACAACTGTTGGATATTGTTGCAGAACCGAGTAGTTTCACTGAATGAGCTTTTATTGTTTCTTATTGTAATTGATACATTTTTAGATGGCGAACTTTGTTTGCCTAAAATGGCAAGATAACTAATAATTTAGGCGGCATTAAATTCCTTTTTGATGCAAATGGGAAAATCACCGGCTATAAAAGCCAAGGGGGTGCGGATACAGTTTTCCCTTTTAATCAAATTGAAAAGAGTTTACCTACCACTATTACAATTAAATTGTATGGTGCGGATAGCCAAGTAGGAGAAGCAAATTTTACAGGCTTTCCTAGCTTGCTTTATCCATATATAATTAAAAGTGGCTCTGCAAATGTGAAAATGGGTGGTGCATCTGGTACATCGCTTATAAATGGCAAACAGGCCAATAAAGGATTATCATTATATATGCAAGCTGCAACAAATAGCACTACAACTGTAACGTATTCCAAGACATAACTAATATACATTTTATGAAAAAGGGATTTTCTAGTAAGGTATCATGAACGATTATTGGCTAAGAAGGGCAAGAACAGTATGAAAGAAAAGGCGATAGAAGATTTATTAGCGAAATTAGTGTGCATATGTGGTTTAGGAGAGAGAATTGTAGATGTGGAATCTGTAACTGGCGGCTTCATGCACAGGATGTATAAAGTAATAACGGATCATGGAGTATACGCAGTGAAGCATTTGAATGCAGAGATAATGAAAAGACCAGATGCGCATGAGAATTATGCAAGAGCAGAAAAAATAGAGAGGATACTTGAGAACAGTGATATTTCTATCGTACCAGCCATGGTAATTGGCGGCAATAAGATGCAAAAGGTAGATGGCCAGTTTTTCTATGTATTTCGGTGGCAAGAAGGGAAAATTGCCGATTGGCACCATATTTCAAATGAGATGTGCTATCAAGCCGGAAATGTTCTTGGAAGAGTCCATGCATTGGAACCAAAGAATATGGATGATCTAAAGACTGAAGCAAGTCATATAGATTGGCGGGGTTATGTGTTGAAAGCTAAAGAGGAAAACTCTGCGATCGCTTCTTTATTAGAAGACAATGAAGGACTTCTGGTTTATGCCGAAAGCGAATTGAACAAAGCAAGGGCGTCATTGCCCGCGGTACTGTGTATATCCAACGAAGATATGGATCCTAAGAATATCATGTGGGAAGGTGGGATCCCGTGGATGATAGATTTAGAATGTCTGGATTATGGAAATCCTATATCCCATGTCATGCAATTAGCATTGCAATGGTCAGGGATTGTTACATGTGAGATGGATGTTGATAAGATGATTGCTTTCTTTGACGGTTATTTGGAAGCATATGACAATTGTTTTCGGGGTTACAGTGATGTTGTAGGTGTGGCATATACCTGGGTTGAGTGGTTGGAGTATAATATCCAAAGAGCTTTGGGAAAATGTATGGACGAAACAGAACGAGAATTAGGTATTTCAGAGGTGAGAACTACGATGGATAGGATTAAGTACATCCATAAAACAGTACCTCAGATTAGGGAAGCATTGAAAACGCTATTATACAAATAGCCTTGATATATTTTCTGACAGAATGTTTTTCATTGAAAATGGGGAAGGGGAAAACTTGGAACACAATTATGAGGGCTGGGAAATAGGAAAGGAATTAACAAATCATAGTGCGCCTAAAGATATTGAAACGTGGAGATAGTAATGATCTCCATTTAGGATAGAAAGCCATAACTTTGTGCTTTTATTGCGTTGGCGTTCCTGCTGTATATTTTTATTGCTGATTGAGCATAATTATGCTATAATTATGCTCAAAGAAAGGAGTGACGCATTATGCCACTTATTATGCCTATTAAGGATTTACGCAATACGACTGAGATCTCAAACATCGCACACAAGGAACAGGAGCCTATTTTTATTACCAAAAACGGATACAGTGATTTGGTTGTAATGAGTAGTGAATTGTACGATAAATTCGCAAGAATGAACCGTATTGACCAGGCGATCTTCGAGTCTGAACAGGAAGTTGCCAACGGAGCAGAAGCAGTTGACGCAGAGACCGTTTTTGCAGAATTGGAGAAGAAACATTTTGGATAAATACAAGATAAAGGTCAATCCTAGAGCAATCCGCGAATTAGGACAAATTTACGAATATATTGCAAAGGAGAAATTGGCTCCTGAAAATGCCAAAGGACAGACTGACCGTATTAAGAAATCTATTCTAAGCCTGAGTACCTTTCCGCAGTCCCATCAAGAACGTAACGAGGGGAGATATGCCGGAAAGGGTTACAGACAGTTGTTAATTGATAATTATATCGTTATTTTTCGCATTGATGAACCACACAAAACAGTTTATGTGGTAACGATACAGTATCAAGGACGGAATCCATAAGATAAGTATCATCAAGTCTGCATAGCCTGATCAAGATAAAGCCTTGTAAAACGATATATTGTAAAACGATATAATATAAGGAAATGTGCACTTGCCAGAGGATGAGAATAATATATTTAAGCAGTCCCAGGGAGAGACAGCCGGTCAAGCGTTGCTTGGCCTGCTGTCTTTCTTATACATGAAGATACAGATTAATGTTAAAAGAGCCTCAACGACAGGCTGTGCCGCAATCACACCGTCTAGTTCCCAGCAGTAATTTAAAATGATCACTCCTGGAATAAACAATACGGCATTTCTCAGCACTGTAATGATTAACGAGTTGACTGCTTTACCTAACGCCTGGAAATAACTGGTCATCATATTAATAACGCCAAGCAGAGGAGCCGACAGGCAAAGGATTTTTAAAAAATACCCTGTCTGTCTAATTAAAAATTCATCTTGCAAGAATATAGAGGCAAGCGGCTTTCCAAAAGCTATAAAGATAACGGTAAATATTGCGCCCATGATAATTCCGTAAAAAATCGTGTGTTTCACGATATCCGACATATGTTTTTGGTCATTTCCGCCGTAGCAATAACCGACCAATGGCGCAACACCTTGTGATAATCCTACCGACAACAGAATCGGGATCATATCAAGCTTATAGGCAATCCCATAAGAAGCTACAGCATCAGAACCGTAAATACTGATATAGTTGTTAAGCACGATATTGGAAACACTCATAAGCACGGTGATGAGAGCGCCTGGAATGCCAATGCTTACGACATTACGGATTATTGTTGTATTTGGTGAAAAATGCTTGAGCGATAATGGCACTAAATGATTTCCCTTGTGTTCTTCCTGGATCATGCAGATTATATAGTATACGCTCGCACATACAAATCCTAAAGAAGTTGCAAGCGCGGCGCCTGCGGTTCCCCAGCCAAGGATAGCAATAAATACATAATCTAATACCATATTGATTACGTTTCCGAGTATCAGCCCAATGGTTCCCTCTTTAATCAGGCCGGCTGAACGGAATAGATGAACAAATCCATTTGCGAGCATGATAAAAGGAGCGCCTAAGAAAATCCATTTCAGATAATCACAGGTATAGGCAATATTAGCTGCATCTGCACCGGATGCCTTAGCCAATGGCTGCAAAAATAGTAACCCCAGAATGAGCGTAATAACGCCGGAAAACGCCATCGCATATACACAGAAATTCATGGTCATGCCGGCTTCCTTTTCCTTTTCTTCGCCCAATAGCCTGGCGATTACACTACTGCCTCCCATTCCGAAAATGCAGGCAATTGACATAATAATAAGCAATATTGGTGCGCACAATGTTACTGCGGCAATCGTTGCCGGTTCTTTTGTCAAAGAAACAAAAAAAGGTATCGGCGATATTATAAATCAGTGTGGTAAGCTGTCCTAACATCGCTGGTAAGCCTACTCTTGCAATCGCTTTGGAAATATTTTTTTCTTCAAAGACGGACGTCATATTATTTTTCCTCCCTTGTGTTTTTAACCATTATAATGTAAAATAAGTTTCAAAAACGAGACATATGTCCTGTTTGGAAGAGGATTTATGGAAAAAATATATGATGAAATGAAAATAGCAGCCTGCATTGCAAACAGTAAATATTGTGCGGTGCTTAGCTCGATGGACGTAGATTTTTATCTGATAAAATATGAAAAAGGTGAATTTGTGAGTTCACCTTTTCAGGATGAGCTTTTATTCCAGATTGTGGAACAAGGCTCTATCAGCATCTATTTTATCCGAAATGATGGCACGCGTTATGCATTGTCAAACGGGACTGCTGACTACTTCCTTGGAGATATGGATATCTTTTATCCCAAAAATGATAACATTTATGTGGAAGCTGCCGAGAGCTTGACCTGTATTGCATTTTCTATTGAAAAACATAGGGAAATGCTGCTCGCTAATAACAAGTTCCTGGAACTTATCTGTAAAAGCCTTGCAGCTAAAATAGGAGCTATGACTACCATGGATGCTGCGCCTACGTCTCTTGCAGAACGGGTTATGTCTTATATGAAATATAAATGTGCTGATGCAACCTTAAAAGGAATAGAACAGTCTGCTTTTCATCTTCATTGTAGCGCGAGACAGCTTCAAAGAATTCTGAATCAAAGTGAGGCTGCCGGATTAGTCAGGAAATTGGGCAAGGGAACATATAAGCTATTATGAGCTTGTGTATGTACAAATATTATATATGTGCATTTACTGGAAAAACATTTGATGCTGATCGTGTACTGACGCCACTAGGTGAATACAGTAGTTTTAACATATGGCTAAAAGGGAAAACTGTATCGACACCCCTCGATATTTGTTTTGCATCGTGTCATTTTTCCAGTGGCGTCCAGGATAGATTCAAAATACCTAATCTATTAGTTATTGCATACTAAAATTAATAATCTAAAGTCCATATAGCTTTTAAATAATCAGTACCCAATAGCGATCCAATCAAAGCCGGTACTATGATTAGATGATAAAGGATCGCTTTCATATACCTTGAATTTTGAAAGAGTATTGCTACGTCCGATCACAATTGTTTGGTTTTGCGTAAAATAAGCGCTTCCATTCGGACTCCCAACAATCATATATGATTTAGTATATGGTATAGGAAAGCTATATTCCGTCCATGTACTTGGTGCAGCGGATCCTCTTCCCCATTGGATTATCAGGTTGCCAATTCTTTGATAGCTGCCATTTTCATTTGTGCCGCAGTCATTTACTAATTTATTAGTTAATATGCCAATCATTTATTCTAATATTGTATGACAAAGCATTTCAGGCATGCCACATATTATCGTGGTTATGAGGCGCTTTTGTCAACGTTAATGCGCATCAAGAATATCTTTTATTTAGATTTTAACTATTAACGTGCAATAAATAATAAGTTAGGTCACATACAGATTATTAATATTAAGGCTGTAACACAAAACTTTAATAGTGTTCCTGCTAATGGTAATGTTAATGTGTCTTTTGATTTCCAAGCTGTAAGTGGAGCGGATGATTATTTGGTCATTCCTCTTACGCCAGGATGGATAGATGTACATTCAATATACCGGAATGGAACAACCGTTACACTGACAATTGTAAATCCTTCAGCAGTTGCCCATACAATATCAGCATTTACATTTTATATCATAGCATATAAGGACGTAAGCGGCAGTTATTAAGACGAGCCAAGGAGTGCTTATGGAAGCTGTTATATAGTCATTTCACATTTAATGCGGATTACGATTATTAGGACAGCGGATTTAATTTATCGACCGAATTCTTAATGATGCAAAAGGGTGCTATTGGCAGAATAATGATCTGCCAATAGCGTGCCTGCCATGAATTATCCGGCATATACGTTATGTATGTATGTAATCTTGTCATAGGATTTTGACAAATAATGTTTTTGTGTTGTCTCGAAAGAAGAATGCCCTAGTATGCCTTGGATGATAACCGGATCAACGCTTTTCTTATTTAAATCACTTGCAAACCAGCGCCTGAAACAATGAACGGTAATCTTAGGTAAGCCTACCCTTGCGCCCACGGCCTGCACGATTTGGTTGATTGTCCCAGTGCTTAGCCTGCCATATGGCTTTTTCGAAGAGCAGAAGAGATAATTGCTCACGCGTCCCCGTTCTAACATATACTCCAATAAATGCTTCTTGCAGCGTACTGAAAAGGGAACGATCCTGTCTTTATCTCCTTTTCCATGTACGATGATTGTCTTATCATCGAAGTTTACTTCAGATAGCAAAATATTGCTTACTTCGCTTACACGCAATCCGGTTGAGATTAATAAGTCAATTAATGCAATCTCACGTTTATTCTCACAAGCGTCACGCATGGATTCAATTTCAAGGTCAGTATAGAATCTTTTGAAACGTTTTTCTTCTTTGATCTTTGGGATTCTTTTTACAGGGTTTTTAATAATGTAGCCTTCATCTTCCATGAACTGGAAGAAAACGTTTAGGTTGCGCCGACAATTGTTTGCGGTGACTTTCGAAACTGTTTTTTCATAGTTCAGGATGAACCTGCGGATATCATTTGTATCAATATCTACAAGATTCTTATTGATATAACGTAGGAGTCCAGATATGCTAAGAGCGTACTGTTCGATGGAGCTGTCTTTGATGCCGGCCATTTTCTTGCATCCGATAAAGTTTTTGAGGATGATTTGATTTTGGCATCTATCTACTGATAGCATGCATTCGGATGATATGAAGTCAACATTTGAAAATGTGCTTGTCAGGATGTCCATTGCCTTATTAATTTGCTCACTGTTAAAGTGCATTTCTTCAGCCAGTATCCTGATCGCCGTTTTAAATAAATAGTCCTTGTCAATTTTTTGTGCTGCCATATATGATAGCCTCCTTCATTGAATGTGTGTATGTAAAGATTATTATAATACAAACACATGTTCGAATCAAGCGCTGTTTATACAGAAAAACAGTAATTAGGATTGGTGGAGTACGGGATAGATATCATATGATAGCTACTGTAAGCCAGGATAGGCAGCTCATCTTTATAGAAATATGAAAAAATATATGGTAGAATAGTATCCGTTGATGAACATGCTGATATGTTAGGAGGGATAGGTTGAAAAATCAAAGATTTTTCAACCGCGAATTTGAGCCGACGCTGATAGCGTCTTGGCTTCAAAGTTCGCAAGCTGAGAGAAAGGCAAGGCTCCAAAAATTCGTAAGTTGAGCAAGAATGGGGGATTCATATGAAAAAAATAAAGGGCATAATGATAGCGCTATTATTTATCATGGTTGTTGGTTGTTCAGATATAGATAGCGAACAGCAAGATGATGATAGTATCATGATAGAACAACAGGCAGAGGGAGAAAGCCAAAGCGTACAGAGTACGGATCTGGATAATAATGATGAACAAAATGATCGAGAGGTACAAGATAGCATTACCTATGCAGAGTACAGTGGTTATTGGTCTTATGCGGGAAAATCGCATGAACAGATTTTAGCAGAAGGAGGAATTGAATTATCTTGTACGATCACGGAAGATAATCAATTTTCAGGAACGCTTTTTTCACAGCAGGAAATAACCGAACGGTTTGCAATAATTGAGGGTATTAACGGAAATATAGAACAGGCAGAATTATATTTTGATTATGCTGATGATGAATGGGGAAACAGTGGAACATTGCATCTTCAATTTCTCGGTGACAGCATATATGTAGAGATATTGAATGATAAAAGTCCAGAAAATAGCAGTGATTACGGTATCAGCGGTTCTGTCGAGTTAATAAGAGAGAAAGAAGACAGTGCAGAAAATGACAGTGCAGAAAATGACAGTGTTGAACAGCGAATTCTGGTCGCCACCAACAGCACATTATTTTATCCACCCAAACAGAAACAGCGGCGGAATCGCATCTCCAAATCACGAATCCACCGCCATTTTCTTCATATTATCGTATCACTCTTATGTCAGAGCCTGGTTGTTTGCTGCCGCCATAACGATTTCAGCACTGATACAGTGCTGCTCCTGCTGGGCGCCTATTGTCAGCGCATCCGTCATCAGGTTATCGATCTTTCTTGCGTTCCCCTCGCTGTAACCGTGGATCGCGCTCAGCGCACCTCCCTCCAGGATACTCCGGCTTCCTCCGGCAAGCTCCAGCTTATGGCAGATATAGTCCGGCACCTCCTGGTCGGAAAGCCCTTCGTAATTATAGTGTACCGTGATCCGCTGGCGCAGGGCCTCATGCACCTGCTTGTCCAGGATGTGGTTCAGGTACGGCTCTCCCACCAGCACCAGGCTGAAGCAGTTTAAGGAGTCATAGCTGTGGTTTAAGAGCATTTTCAGGTCACGCAGGATGTTGTAGTTTAAGTACTGGGCCTCGTCGATGGCCAGCACCAGGGGCTGCTTCTTCTCCCGATAAAGGTAATACACCCGCTCCTGGATGGCACGGAACATACCCGTCTTGTTCCCGGATGCCTCCAGCCCAAGGAGGGTGCAGAATTCCCGGTAGAACTCCGTCACGCTGATGGTGGAAAGGCTGATATAGGCTGTCTGGTACTGGTTGGGGTTCAAGCCCTTCATGAAACAGCGCAGGGCATAGGTCTTGCCCATCCCTGGCCTGGCCGTAAATATACCGATCCCTCTTACTGTCTTTAAGTATTCCAACCTGGAGAGCATCTCCTTATGATCCCTGGAACGGAACGCATCCCTCTCTTTTGTGTTCTGCTTGTCAAAGGGATTGAATGATAACCCATAGTAATCAGTGAACATCCCCTCGGCCCTCCTTTGCATAGTCGATGGAAAGCGCCGCCTGCCGCTTTGTCCTGCCATTCGCCACCCGGTCTGTCAAGCGGAGGCCGCTGAAAAACATACCGTTTTTCAGATTTAAATTTCAAATACACAAAAAAATCCACCAGGTTCGATTATTCTGGTGGATTTTTTGTGATTCGGATAAAGTTTCCGATTATTTCAGATGTCATCTCTGTTTATTTTTCACTTATCAGCTTAATGATCCGTTTGAGGTTTACTGCAAATATAGTCATTGCCCCCTGCATCTCCATGTTAATAAGGCCTGATGATGTCGCTGTGTCATAACCATGCCTGTGCTTTAACTCGCTGTTTTTTGCTTCTATCTTATAGCGTTCCTTCATTTTTTCTTTGAAGTGTTCTGTTTCCTGAAACTCTGCCTGTTTACTGTGGGCATCGCTTTTTAGGGTTTCGCTGTATGTTTTCTTTTTTGCCCCTTCCTTATAGCATCCGTCCCTGTACGGGCAGCATTTACATTTCTCAACGTCAAAAAAGTAGGTCATCCGGGGATTCTTATTCTTCTTTTCTTTTTCACGCCTGTCCAGATATTTATGGACTGCCAGATGCCCTGCCTTACACTGGTACATCCCTGCATCTTTATTAAATTCAAATTCATCCTCTTTTGTCCGGTTTCCCTGTGTGATGATGCCGTTTAGTCTGGAAATCAGTTCATAACCGCCTTCCTGCGCCGCTTCGATATTTTTCTGCCCGGAATAGGCTTTATCTCCGATTACCATTTCCACTTCCATTCCGGCTTCCCTGCTTTTGCGAACCAATTCCGGCAGTTCTTTTCCATCTGTCTTTTCGCCGCTGGTAACGGTGGCTGCTGTAATAATACGTTCCTCACTCATTGCTATATGC
>CAJTSL010000036.1 GCA_910578845.1 uncultured Lachnospiraceae bacterium | reverse complement strand
AAGTCGCACCTGCCCCTGTTTTGCTTAGGGCTTTCTATTTCCCGACAGCCCCTTTAAGTACTATTTGGCATAGTCGATAACACGACTTTCACGGATTACATTGACTTTAATCTGTCCAGGATATTCCAATTCAGCTTCAATCTGCTTGGAAATATCTCTTGCGAGCAATACCATGTCAGAATCCGTAATCTGTTCTGGAACTACCATAACACGAATCTCTCTACCTGCCTGAATAGCAAAAGATTTATCAACACCTTTGAAATTGTTTGTAATGTCTTCTAATTGTTTTAACCTGCTTGTATATGTTTCTAATGTTTCTCTTCTTGCACCTGGCCTTGCAGCAGAAATCGTATCTGCAGCTTGTACCAGACATGCAATTAATGTCTGAGGCTCCACATCTCCATGATGGGACTCTACTGCGTTAATGACAATCGGTGACTCCTTGTATTTCCTACATAGGCCAACACCTAACTGAATATGAGAACCTTCCATTTCATGGTCAACCGCTTTACCAATATCGTGCAAAAGGCCTGCACGCTTAGCTACTCTGACATCCAATCCCATTTCTGCGGCCAACAGCCCAGAAAGCTGTGCTACTTCAATGGAATGCTTCAAAGCGTTCTGTCCATAACTGGTCCTAAACTTCATTTTACCAAGTAACCTGACAAGTTCGGGATGAATACCGTGTACGCCTACTTCAAGCGTAGCCGCTTCACCTTCCTCTTTTATCATTACCTCTACTTCTTTTTGCGCTTTCTCAACCATTTCTTCAATTCTTGCCGGATGGATACGTCCATCTACGATTAATTTCTCAAGCGCAATTCTCGCCACCTCACGCCGAATTGGGTCGAACCCGGATAGAATAACTGCTTCAGGTGTATCATCAATAATCAAGTCAACGCCTGTCATGGTCTCAAGAGTCCTAATATTACGTCCCTCTCTACCAATAATCCTTCCCTTCATTTCGTCGTTTGGAAGCTGAACAACAGATATTGTCGTCTCCGAAACATGATCGGCAGCACACTTCTGAATTGCCGTTACTACATATTCCTTCGCTTTCTTATCTGCTTCTTCCTTCGCTCTGCTTTCTACTTCTTTGATCATCACAGCAGCTTCATGTTTTACTTCATCTTCAACAATTTTCAACAAATAATCTTTTGCTTGCTCGGAGGTCAAACCTGAGATTCGTTCTAGTTCCTGTAATCTCTGCTCATTCAGTTTTGCAATTTCTTCGCGTTGTTTGGCAAGGGATTCTTCTCTTGCAACCAAACTTGCTTCCTTTTTCTCAATAGCATCTGCTTTCTTATCAATGTTCTCTTCTTTCTGCTGAACCCTGCGCTCATATCGCTGCGCCTCGGCACGACGTTCCTTAATTTCCTTGTCCAACTCATTCTTTGCGTGAATGGTCTCTTCTTTGGCTTCAAGTAACGCTTCGCGCTTCTTCGTTTCTGCTGTCTTGAGAGCTTCATCAATAATTTCTCTCGCCTTCTCGTCTGCATTTCCAATCTTCGCTTCCACTACTTTCTTACGGTAATTGGTCGCTATAGCGGCTGAAGCCGGAATGGATATAGCAAGAGTGATGACTACTGCTATCACAACATCAAGCATTTACAGGAGCACCTCCTTATTTAATTTTCATTGTACATATCTATAACAGAATGTATCTTTCAAAAACATTCTAATTACATATCACTAATTCTACAAGAATTAGCGATCGAAAATTACAATAATCTAATTCTACCCCTAAAATGATGTTATGTCAAGCAGAAGTGCTTTTGAGATTGTATTTGTATGAAACCCCTTTCGGTAAAGATACGCACACATCTTTTGTCTTTCCTCATATGTCGTGTCCTGGACACGGAAATTTTTTTTCATAAGGATTTTCTGTACCATCGCAGTTTCATCCATTTCGATCCCATCTTCTTCTAATTCCGTAAAGGCAGCACAGACCAAATCCCTGTCTATCCCTTTTCTTGCCAGGTCATTCTCTATCCGTTTCCTGCTCCTTGTCTGCATATGATATGAAATATAATCCTTGGCATATTTTTCATCATTGATATAACCGTAAGATTCCACATAGGCAATGGCTTCTGCAATGATTTCCGCCGGATACTCTCCCTGTATTAGCTTTTCTTCTAACTGTTTCCTTGTATAGTCTTTTGTTTTTAATAAATTCATACATCGTAGCTTTGCCCTTTTCGGGAGAATCTCCCGGAAAATGCTATCATAGACATCTTCCGTAACCTCCTCCCCCATCTGTAGGCAAAAGCGCCGAAGCTCTCCTCTATATAATACAAATACGCTCCCATCTTCTAATGTAATCTTATACCTCGATTTTGTAAGCGGCATCATTTCTGTTATTAACATGACCAGTTTCTCTCCTGCCTGTTATTCCGCGGAAGCTTTCGCGGCATCGCCCGCTTTCTCTTTCACGCTCTTAGCGGATGATTTTTCTTTAGCAGCCTTCTCTGGAACAGGTTTTACAGCCGTATCCTCTTCTGCTGCTTCTAAATTGAACAATTCCCGGACTTTACGTTCCACTTCTTCACAGATTGCAGGATTATCCCGTAGATATTGTTTCGCATTCTCCCTGCCCTGCCCGATCTTATTTCCATCGTAAGCATACCATGCGCCGCTTTTACTGATAATGCTGTTTTCGGCAGCAAGGTCAAGAATATCCCCGACGCCGGAAATCCCTTCGCCAAACATAATATCAAACTCCGCTTCTTTGAACGGCGGCGCAATTTTATTCTTGACTACTTTAACTCTTGTTCTGTTACCGATGACTTCCCCTCCTTGTTTTAAAGCTTCTATCCTCCTGACATCTAACCTGACGGACGAATAGAATTTCAACGCGCGGCCACCAGTGGTAGTCTCTGGATTCCCAAACATAATACCGACTTTCTCACGAAGCTGGTTGATAAATACAACCGTACAGTTAGATTTACTGATGACAGCCGTAAGCTTACGAAGCGCCTGCGACATCAGCCTTGCCTGTAAGCCGACATGGGAGTCTCCCATATCCCCATCAATCTCTGCTTTTGGCACAAGCGCCGCAACAGAGTCAACAACAACAATGTCAATCGCGCCGGAACGCACCATCGTCTCCGTAATCTCTAATGCCTGCTCCCCATTATCCGGCTGTGAGATATAGAGGTTATCCACATCAACACCAATGTTCTTGGCATAAACAGGATCCAAAGCATGTTCCGCATCAATAAAACCTGCGATCCCGCCTCTCTTTTGTACTTCGGCTATCATATGTAAAGTTACCGTTGTCTTACCGCTTGATTCCGGGCCGTAGATTTCTACAATTCTTCCTTTCGGAATACCGCCTAGCCCCAATGCGATATCCAAGCTCAAAGACCCTGTAGGAATCGTTTCTATATTCATCTGGGCGGACGGATCGCCTAATTTCATGACCGCCCCTTTTCCAAACTGTCTTTCTATCTGTCCGATGGCTGCATCTAATGCTTTTAACTTATCTTCTCTTTCCATGACCCAATCTCCTTTTCGTTTCAGAACATCTGTTCTATATCCAGAATAAAACAAATGTTCGTCTTTGTCAATATTTACTTTTTGCTTCCCTGCTTATATCAGTTCCCAAAAGCTAAGATTATTTTACCATTTATAAAGTCCAATAAACCTCTCTCTATCCTCCTCTCCACCTTTTTCTCATTCTGTTGTTTTTGCTTTGAAATGTTGGCGAGACGCCGGATATGCAAAGCAGAATAATTCACAGAGCATCTTTCGTATGTCCATCATAGCTTACAAAAGATGCCCTGTCAACTGATCTGATCAAATTCTTTCTAGAAATAGCCATCCGCATTTCTTAGAAAATATTCAGATAATCCTTATAATCTCGATAGGTGACTGTCACCCATCCTTCCTCGTAATTAAATCCGATTTCCATTCCCTGCGGCGTATAGAAAATAATGGCATTGTCTTCATTTGCCAAATACTCTGTGATCTCCTGGTCCGACATCATATCTAACGCGTCAATCGTTCCGTTCTGCTCATCGCTCCGATAACGGAAATCTATAGAAAATTCATCATTTACCGCAATGATATCCGTATTGTCTAGAACCACACCATCCCGCATATCGATATTAATGCTATAAAGATATGCCGAATCATAATAATCTGAATATACATTTTCATGAAATACCACGCTTAGCACATCTTCATCCATATAAGTCACGTATCCCATGGCTGAAACATAAAAATAACTGTCTTCATCCGTCATATAACCCGAATATTCTTCATCGTAATATTCTTGGAAAACAGATACCTCATTCGCAAAAAGCTCATTGATTTTATCCAGGTTAGGTATATCATCTCCCACAATAATGGGATATTCAACGAGAATAATCACATCTGCATCATCCGGCTCATATTCATAATCTCCCCACTCGATTGAATAGGATAAGCCTTCTTTTAAGTCATCGTGCAACGTATAGTATTCGTCATTATCGTAATCATGGTAATAATCGTCGTCATAATAATCATCATAATAATAATCGTCATAATAGTCATCGTCATAATAATCATTATAGCCATAATCATCACGATCACCGTAATTGTCATCGTAAAAGTCATCATCAAAATACTCTCGGTAGAATTCTTCCACATGATCCGTATCAACACCAGAATCCTTCATTTTCGAGAACACTTCCAGCGCATGATACACCAAAGCAAAAAGCGCAACGAAAAACAATACGGCAACAGTAATGATCACGCCAATGATCAAGCCGGTATGTTTCTTAGCCGGTGGCGTTGCATAAGGACTGTATGGATTATTAGCAAATTGGTTATTGCCATATGGCGGATTACCGTATGGATTCTGGCTATACTGACTCTGCGTATACTGATTCTGGTTATATTGGTTCTGACCATATTGCCCCTGGCCATATTGGCTCTGCCCGTATTGTCCCTGGTTGTATTCGTTCTGTCCGTATTGTCCCCGGTTATATTCGTTCTGTCCGTATTGTCCCTGGTTATATTGGCTCTGCCCATATTGTCCCCGGTTATATTCATTCTGCCCGTACTGCACCTGATTATATTGGCTCTGCCCGTATTGTCCCTGGTTATATTGGTTTTGGTTCCACTGATCCTGACCATACCGGTTTTGCCCATACTGCTCCTGGGGATTCTGGTACTGGCTATATTGCCCTTGCTCATATTGGTTTTGGGCATTGGCATCCTGTTTATGCCATATTTCCGGCTCTGTCCCATTATCTGCCTGTTCTCCGGAAAACATCCCGGCTGCATGGCAATGTTCTGCGTTGACATCTGGCGTATGATATAAATCCTGTCCGCTCTGTGTCTGGTATACGTCAGGCGTAACATATAAAACGTCTTCATGAGGAAGGTCTTGCGTCTGCTGCTTTGTAGGCGCCTCGTCCACTGGCTGCTTCTCTCCGGCTTCCGGCTGTCCCTGCTCTTTCATTTCGTCTTCTCCTATGGCATCCTGAATGCCCGGAATCTCATATCCACAGCTCTGGCATATGCCGTCTCTGGCAATTCCTCCGCATTTAGGGCATAAATCAAATTGTCCTTGTTCACTCATTTCCCTTGCCCTACTCCTTTCTCCTCTTACGTTTCCTGTTCCTATGATTTCTTTGCGCCAAAAGTCACTTCGCTAAAATATGCAAGAATAGACTCACGCATCAAAGATAATGCGGCTGATACACTGCTTTCCCGGATTTTCATCCGGCTTCCGCTAAAATGGCACTCACGCACATTGACGCGTCCACATACGCTGCATGCGATATAGACGAGACCTACCGGTTTTTCTTCCGAACCGCCATCAGGCCCGGCTACGCCGGTAATCCCGACTGTCACATCCGCTTTGGCAAACAAAGAAGCTCCCTTTGCCATTTCTTTCGCAATCTCTGGGCTGACTGCACCATGCTTTTCTAAAGTTGATTTTTTGATGCCGAGAATTTTCCTCTTGGACTTATTGGAATATGTAATATATCCTGTCTTAAATACTTCCGAAACACCCGGCACGTTTATCAGCCTGGCGGCAAGCATGCCACCTGTACAGGATTCCACCGTACTGACCGTAAGATTATTGGCAAGAAGCAAATCTACTACCGCCCGCTCTAAAGTAACATCTTCCTGCGTCGTATAAACATTGTTCCCGAAACGCCCTTTTAACTCTTTGACTACAGGCTTTACCAGCTTCTTTGCTTCTTTCTCATCTTCCGCCCTTGCCGTCACACGCAGATGGACTTCTCCGGTTTTGGCATAAGTCGCAATCGTGGGGTTGCTCTGTGCAGCAATCATGTCCTCAACCATGCTCTCCGCTTTACTCTCACCGACACCACAGATCTTAACAGTCTGAGAATATATAATGCCAGGCTCTAGTGCATTCAGGTACGGCATAATAGCGCTTTCAAACATAGGAACCAGTTCATTCGGCGGCCCAGGCATCAGCACAATATGCTTCCCCTTATCCTCTATAATGACCCCTGGCGCCGTGCCATTCGGATTATCGACCACAATGCATCCTTCCGGCATCATTGCCTGTTTCCAGTTATTCTCCGTAATCTCTATTCCCCTGCTTTTGAAAAAAGAATCGATCGCCTCTTTACTGGATTCATGCAGATAAAGATTCCTGCCAAGTACCTTTGCGGCCACTTCCTTCGTCAGATCATCCTGCGTCGGCCCAAGGCCTCCTGACAAAAGCAAAACATCAGCTCTTTGAAGAGCCGTCCGGATAACATTCGTCAAACGCTCCTCATTATCGCCTACCACATCCTGATAATAACAAGACAATCCAATTCCTGCGCATTTCTCTGACAGATATGCCGCATTGGTATTGACGATATTGCCCAATAGGATTTCAGTCCCTACCGAAATAATTTCTACTATCATTTTCCTGCTCCTTTTGTTTCTTTCATCACGCTTTTATTCTTAACCAGATAGTCAATCAGGGAAATGACAGTCAAAAGCAAAGCAATCCAGACAATGATATCCGTCAGCACACTGATCACCTCAATATCCGCAATCAGCAGGCAGATCATCACCATTTGGAATGTTGTCTTAAATTTGCCCCAATAGCTTGCTGCGATCACAACGCCATTATCGGATGCGATCAACCTAAACCCGCTGATAATGAACTCTCTTGCAATAATGATAATGACCATCCACGCCGGCAGCTTTGCCATTTCCACAAGACAGATCAGCGCAGAGCAAACTAAGAGTTTGTCCGCCAGCGGATCCATAAATTTCCCAAAATTAGTAACCAGATTATATTTTCTCGCAATCTTGCCATCTAATAAGTCCGTTAAGCTCGCTATGATAAAAATCGCCAAAGCAATCCATCGATCCGCTTTAGTTATGTCAACCAACATGAAAAGAACAAAAAACGGGATCAAAAAAACACGGAACATTGTCAGTTTATTTGGTAAATTCATCCTCTAATTCTCCAATCAAATCATATTCATAAGCGCCGGTAATCCTACATGTAACAAAATCCCCTGTCATCAGCTCTCTTTGGGTATTAACGAACAGATAACCGTCTACATTCGGCGCATCCTTATACGTCCTTGCCACGTAAGCATCGTCTTCTACGATTTTGCCTTCGATCACTGCCTCCACTATCCTGCCTTCCATGGAAAGCGCTGCATCAAAAGCAATCTCCTGTTGCAGCTCCATCAATTCGGCACGCCGTGCCTCTTTCACATCTTCCGCAATCTGTCCCGGCATCAGAGCCGCTGGCGTATCTTCTTCTTCCGAATAAACAAAAACACCCAGACGGTCAAATTCCATCTGCGCAACAAATTCCAACAACTCTTCATGTTCTTCCTGCGTTTCTCCCGGAAAGCCCGTGATCAGCGTTGTCCTGATACAGATATCCGGTATCTCGAGACGGAGCTTTCCGATCATCGCTTCCAATTCCTGCCTGTTCGTCCTGCGACCCATCTTCTTTAAAATAGTATCGCATCCATGCTGGATGGGCAAATCCAAATAATGGCAGATCTTCGGCTCTTCTTTTATAACGGTAATCAATTCATCATCAATTTCTTCCGGATAACAATATAATATACGGATCCAGTGGATCCCCTCTATCCGGCATAACTTGCGCAGAAGCATGGGCAGCATTTTCCTCCCATATAAGTCCTTGCCATAGACAGTCGTCTCCTGCGCTACGATAACTAATTCCCTAACGCCTTCTTCCGCTAACGACTCCGCCTCTTTTACCAGGCTCTCCACCGGAACGCTCCTGTAATTGCCCCGCACTTTCGGAATGATGCAATACGTACAGTGTTTATCACAGCCTTCTGCAATCTTTAAATATGCATAATGTCCGCCTGTCGTCACAATCCTTCTTGTATCCGTTAAAGGCTTTGTATCTAAATCCTTGAAATGGTTTTCTTTCCTCCCGGCGAAAAATGCATCCAGCGCTTCTACAATTTCAGCAATCGCCGATATGCCAATAATGACATCTACTTCCGGAATCTCTTTCTGGATTTCTTCCCGGTAGCGCTGCGCCAAACATCCTGTCACGAATAAGGCCTTGATCACGCCGCTTTTTTTAAGTTCCGCCATCTCTAAAATCGTATCAATGCTCTCTTGCTTGGCGTCGTTTATGAAACAACATGTATTGATGACAACAATGTCTGCCTGCGTTTCGTCATCCGTGAATCCGTAACCACGTTCAGCCAATAGCCCGAGCATCATCTCCGAATCCACAAGATTCTTATCGCATCCCAAGGAAATGAACATTATCTTGTCTGCCATCTTTATCCATGCCTCCTTCTCAAGGTGCAAGTCTGTGCCCATAAGGCGCTAATCCCTATTCTTCGTTATTCAAAATTTTAATCTGCGCCTGGTTTAACTCCTCAACGGCAATGGATAGCGGCTTTTTCCCACGGCAATTGCCAATAAGAGTCTCATCCCCTGCAATGATCTGTCTCGCCCTTTTGGAAGTAGCCATAACAATAGAATAACGGCTGCTTACTACTGGCGCTTCCCCTTCATCAACCTCGCTGTTCACTACTCTCATTAAATCTGTGTAAGATGGATGTAACATTATTTCTCTCCTTTCGCAAGAACTTTGAGTTCTGCTCTGATATTTTTGATAAACTCCTCTTTCCTGACTGGTGTATTATGAGCAGCCATGATGATTTCATGCATCTTCTCCACGCATGTATCCAGATCATCATTGACTACTATATAATCATATTCTTCGATGTCTTCCGCCTCTTCCATCGCCCGCGCCATCCGTTGTTCTATTACTTCGGCAGTCTCAGTGCCTCTGCCTGTTAAACGGTGCATCAGTTCCTCCGCGTCCGGCGGCATGACAAATAAAAGCAACGCGGTCGGATATTGTTCTTTAATTTTGAGAGCGCCCTGAAGCTCAATTTCCAGAATCACGCTCTTGCCTTGTGCAAGATGCTTCTCCACATAATCTTTCGGCGTACCGTAATAATTACCACAGTAACAAGCATACTCAACTAATCCGCCGTCTGCGATCTTTTGTTCAAAAGCTTCCTTACTGATGAAAAAATATTCTCTGCCGTCTTCTTCTCCTGGTCTTGGCGCTCTGGTCGTCGCCGATATAGACAGGGCGTAATCGTCATGATCCTGCACTAATTTCTTCATCAACGTCCCTTTTCCCACACCTGAAAACCCGGACACTACAATTAAAATTCCCTCATGCTTCATCTATATCTCCGTTTTCCGCCTGTGCCCTTCCCGAAATCGTCTCTGGAAGCAGCGCAGATAACACAATCTGGCTGTTCTCCATAATCAGCACGGCTTTCGTCTTTCTCCCCTGTGTTGCGTCAATCGCCATTCCATCCTCTTTTGCCTTCTGCACCAGCCGCTTGATCGGCGCAGAATCAGGACTGACAACCGCTATGATCTTCCCCGTATTGACAACGTTCCCAAATCCGATATGAATCAGTCTTCCCAATACTTATTCCCGCCTTTTCATTTTATTCGATATTTTGAATCTGCTCACGGACTTTCTCTATTTCTGTCTTTAACTCTATCGCACGGTTAGAAATCTCCAGATCATTTGCTTTAGAAAGAATCGTATTCGCTTCCCGGTTCATTTCCTGCGCAATGAAATCCAATTTCCTGCCGATGCTCCCTCCTTGCGCTAAATTCTCTTTTGTCGTCTCAATATGGCTCCTTAAACGCACAAGCTCTTCATCGACACATACTTTATCTGCGAAAATAGTCACTTCTGTCAATAATCTGCTCTCATCTATCTGGGCGTCCCCTAAAAGCTCCTTTACTTTATCTTCCAGCTTCTGCTTGTATTGCGTGACTATCTCTGGCGAACGCTTTGTAATATATTCCACATGGGCAAGCATGCCGTCTAGCTTATCTAACAGGTCTTCTCTTAAATTCCCGCCTTCCTTGACCCTCGCCTCCACAAAGCCTTCCGCCGCCTTTTCAATCGCTTTGCTCAACATCTGCCAAAGCTCCTCTTCATCAAGCGTCTGTTCTTCCATGCTTAAGACTTCGGGATACCGGGACAAAGCTGACACCCTGACATCATTATCCAGTGAAAACTCTTCCGCCATCTGGCTCAGATATTTCATATATTCCGCCGCAAGCTCCCTATTATACTTCACGCAGATATTCGATTCCGTATAATCCTCATAAGAAATGAATACGTCTACTTTTCCTCTTTGCATATATTTTTTCAGTTCATTCCTGATCGCCGCTTCGAAAAAATTCAGTTTCTTCGGCATCTTGATATTCACATCCAAATATCTGTGATTGACGGATTTTATCTCTACTGTAATCTTACGTTCTCCTTCAATAAGCTCGCTCCTGCCAAATCCAGTCATGCTCTTTATCATACGAATCTCCCACTCCTGCTCTATCTGCGATATTGGCTCCGACACTGAAAGCATCTGGGTAACCTATAATATTATATGATAATACGGACACCCAGTCAAGCATTCTAAGATTGAAAACATCCTCAATATATTGTAAAATCTATTTTGTGAACAAAAAAAGGAGACTATGACATTATGGCATTTGATGGCATTACCATTGCAAATATTACGCAAGAATTAAATCATGTTTTAACCGGCGGCAGGATCTACAAAATAGCGCAGCCAGAAGCGGACGAGCTGCTCCTTACGATCAAGAATAACGGCTCTCAATATCGGCTGTTATTATCAGCGGACGCCTCCTTACCGCTCATCTATCTGACAGACAAAAACAAACAAAGCCCGCTGACGGCTCCGGGCTTTTGTATGTTGCTGCGCAAACATTTACAAAATGCAAGAATCTTAGATATCACACAGCCAGGCTTAGAGCGGATTGTCCGGATCCGCATGGAACATTTGAACGAGATGGGAGACCTATGTAATAAAACGCTTGTTATCGAAATCATGGGAAAACATAGCAACATTATCTTCTGTAACGAAAACGACATGATCATCGACAGCATCAAACACATTTCCGGTATGGTCAGTTCTGTCAGAGAAGTCCTGCCCGGAAAAGAATACTTCATCCCACAGACACAAGAAAAGCAAAACCCGCTCTCGCTCATTGGCATAGAGTCCCTTGGCCCTAACAGCATAACCAGTGTTATTGGCGACACGCTCTCTGCGCCTGATCGCGATGCGCCGCAAGCGCGGGATGCTTTCCATCATAAGCTCTCCGGTATGCCCATGCCTATCCATAAGGCATTATACTGCGCCTACACCGGCCTCTCTCCCGTCATCTCGCAGGAAATCTGTTTCCGTGCAGAATTAGACGGCGACATGCCGGCGAACGCACTAGACGCGCTCTCCTATGACAAACTCTTTAAACAGTTTGTTTCCTTGATGCAACAAATCGCAGATGGGCATTTTGCACCTAATATCATTTATGAACAAAAGACCCCTATTGAGTTTGCCGCAGTTCCCTTAACTTTATATGCGGACAAGCACGCGGTTCCCTTTTCTTCCATCAGCGATGTGCTAGGACGCTATTATGAAGAAAAAAGCACATTGACGAGGATACGCCAAAAGTCGGCAGACCTGCGCAAAATTGTCCAGACAGCGCTCGAACGCAATATCAAGAAATATGATTTGCAGGCCAAACAGATCAAAGACACTGAGAAGAAAGAAAAATACCGCATCTATGGAGAACTGCTCAACACTTATGGTTATGGCATCGAACCCGGCGCCAAATCTATGGACGCTTTAAACTACTATACAAATGAAACGATAACCATTCCTCTCGACGACACATTGACAGCCTCCGAAAATGCCAAAAAATATTTTGACAAATATGGAAAGCTCAAAAGAACTTATGAAGCGCTTTCAGAATTGACCATGGAAGTCAAGCAGGAAATTGCTCATCTGGAATCCATTTCCGCTTCCCTTGATATCGCATTGCAGGAAGACGACCTTGTGCAGATCAAGGAAGAATTGATTGAAAGCGGCTATATCCGCAGGAAAGGCGGCGGGAAAAAAGCAAAGATAACAAGCAAACCCTTCCACTATATCAGCTCGGACGGTTTTCATATCTATGTCGGAAAAAACAATTATCAAAATGACGAGCTGACCTTTAAAACAGCAACCGGAAATGACTGGTGGTTCCACGCCAAGGGAATTCCAGGTTCTCATGTAATTGTCAAAACGGAAGGCAAGGAGCTTCCTGACCGCACTTTTGAAGAAGCCGCAAAGCTTGCCGCTTACTACTCAAAAGGCAGAGAACAGGAAAAAGTAGAGATTGATTACCTCCAGAAGAAAAACGTAAAGAAGCCAAACGGCGCCAAGCCGGGTTTTGTAGTTTATTATACGAATTATTCTATGGCAATCGGTTCCGATATCTCCGAACTGGAACAATTACCATAACGCTCGTTCTTCATTAACCCAATGGCTTCTCACTATATCGGATCACATACACTTTTGTATCAAGTTAAATAACAGTCGTTAAATATCTTCGCCGGCATGGCTACTTGGCTCGCTGCGTGCGGGAATAAAAAATCCTCTGTCACATTTTACAGTTCTTGTAAAAATTAACAGAGGATTTAATTTTCTATTTTCTTGTGAATACCGGCTGGTTAGATCGTCTTTTCTGTAAATAAGGACTTCACATGGTCAATCTCTGCCTGTGTCGCTTTGGCTGCCGGCACATAGTAAGATTTTTCTCTTGCGATCTGATACAATTCTTCCTGTGATTGTTCACAGGCATTCCTGAACTGTTTCAAAGTCTGCTTTAATTCTTTATTCTCTGTCTGTGGGATCATCTCGCCGAAACGGACCAATTCACCATTGATCCCTGTTAACGTATCTGCTACCATTGTTTTTTCTTGCATCTGCATCTTAACATAACCTCCATTCTCATATTAACGCGATCATTAGCGTAAAAATTCCATTAACTGCTGCTTGTTCTGCATTGCGGATTTTGCTCCTTTTTCGAAAAACTGTTTTACTTCAGAGTCAGTCGCACACTCTGCATACTCTTTCATTTTACAATGCGTCACGTCATAACCGCCCATAAGATGGCGAAGGTTTTGTAATTCCAGTTCTGATAAATTTGCCAATTTTGATTACCTCCTGATTTGATTTAATTGCAATCTTAGTATTTGGAATTGGCAAAAATATATGCATGAAAAATAGACGACATATGTTATTTAAAAATGGCTCCTTTACCTTCCTTAATCTAATAAATTCGTTAATTGCGAAACTAGGTTTTGAAAAAAAGGAGTTTCGCAATTGCTTATTTCAATAAATGTAATTTTCGGGAAATAGATACTAGCATGGTTCCTTTTGGGAAAGCCTTCAGTTCTGCCTCGTTCACCACGCCCAGTTTCATAATCAGGACAAAATAAACTGCCCCGGCAGCAACAATTGCCACTAATAGCGCGACACGGTTCATCGGCAAGAAATAATATATGCCGTGATAGATGCCAAATGCCACTGCTCCCATACAAACCGACGCCAGTCCCGGCTTCACGTACGTCCTTATGACATCCTCCCGGTAACGCAAATACCGCTTCACCGCAGAATGGTTTAAAATGCACATGATCAGGGAGTATACAATATTGGCTATCGCCAGGACATAAAGATCCAGTTCCGTATACAGCAATAACGCAATTAAGAGCGTGACCTGTGCTACCAACGCGACTATTGCATGGATGACTGGGATATTGACCCTGCCAATCCCCTGCAAAACAGCATTGGTCAACGTAGATAAGCCATATAGGACAACTGTTACGGCAAGTACGCGCAATAGCTTCGCTGCCGTATCTAGCGCCTCTTTCTGCGGATATATGAACTGTACTATCGGTTTCGCAAGCACAAGCAATCCTACTGCGCAAGGAATCGCCAGCAACATTGTCATATGCGTCGCCTGCCATACTTTATGGCGTGTCTCCTTCTCCTTGTGCGTCGCAAACGTCCCGGAAATGCCCGGTATAGATGCCGAAGAAATAGAAGACGCGATAGCAATAGGAATATTGACGATAGAAATCGCCTGTGTCGCAAAAATACCATACTGGATCGCTACCGCAGTTTCATCCATTCCCTCTATGTCTATCATAAAATGCTGATAAATCGTCATATTGACTACCGTAGAGCAATTATAAATGAACGTGCTTAAAATAAATGGGGTAACAGTTGTTATAATAACCCTAAAAATATCCCCGTAAGTCTCCTGGACCGGCGTACGGTCTTTCTCTATTCTCCTCCGGATAATGCCAGCATTGAGCTGGTACATGCCGAACATGAACAAAAGCGCTATCACAACTCCGGCTCCCGTCCCCAGCGCGCTGCCAGAAGCCCCGTAGATCGCCTGTTTCGTCTCTCCCTGATCCGCTACCATGTCTTTTAGCAGATAAGCCGCTAATATACTGACCACCGCATTCAGGATCTGCTCTAAAATCTGGGAAATAGAAGTATGCATCATTGAACCATGCGCCTGAAAATACCCTCTCAGCACGCCGAGAAGGCCAGAAAAGAAAATGGTAGGCGCAAATACACGCAATACCGGAACCGCATTCTCTACTTTCCCCAATAACGGCGCACCAAAAAAAGTAAGCAGTGACGCTATGCCACCGACTACTATCACATAAATCAATGCACACTGAAATACCCTCTGGGCATTTCGAAATTCTTTATAAGCCAATCGCTGCGCAATGACTTTTGAAATGGCAGAGGGTATACTGTACGAAGAAACCAATAAAATAATGGTATAAATATTGATGGCGCTGCTGTAATATCCATTCCCTTCTAAGCCAATGATGCTAGTCAGGGGACTTCTATACAGCAGCCCAATGATTTTAACGATGATGCCGGCTGCTGCAAGAATACCGGCTTGAAGCACAAAACTATCCTTCTTCTTTTGTTGTGCCATATTCCGTTTCCATCCATCCTTTGCGGTGCTTAGGTGGTTAGCCTATCAGCCAGTCATACATTTCCTGATATTTCTTAGCGGATACGTGCCATGAGAAATCTGCTGCCATAGCACGGTCTACAATTTTATTCCACTCTCTCTTCTTGTCGTAATAAATATGTTCCGCATATCGAATTGTGCTAAGCATCTCATGCGCATTATAATTTACAAAACTAAAACCTGTTCCCGTGCTCTCATATTCATTATATGGCTGTACCGTATCTTTTAACCCGCCTGTTTCGCGCACGATCGGCACGGTGCCATAACGAAGCGACATTAACTGGCTTAACCCACAGGGTTCAAACAAGGAAGGCATTAAGAACGCATCGCTTGCCGCATAAATCTTATGGGACAATGCATCCGAATAATAAATGTTTGCGGAAACCTTTCCATGATATTTCCAATCAAAATGGCGGAACATATTCTCATATTGTTCCTCACCGGTTCCCAGCACAACAAGCTGTATATTATCCTGACACAGATCATCCATGACATAAGAGATCAGATCAAAGCCTTTCTGTCCGGTCAGTCTGGACACAACACCAATCATCATGGCCTTGTCATCCTGTACAAGCCCCAGCTCTTCCTGGAGCGCACGTTTGTTTTTCACCTTTTCTTTCCGGAAGTTCATCGCATTATAAGCATATGGGATATTAGAATCCGTTTCCGGGTTAAAATCATCATAATCAATGCCGTTCACAATACCGCGCAAATCATTTGTCCTTGCGCAAAGCAAGCCGTTCAAGCCTTCACCGTAGAATGCCGTCTTAATCTCTTCGGCATAAGTATCGCTGACTGTCGTAATGGCATCTGCATATACGAGACCGCCTTTTAACAGATTGGCATCTTTATAAGCTTCCAATTTATCGGCTGTAAAGAAATACTCCGGCAGGCCGGTAATCTCCCTTACTTCTTTAACGCTCCATTTCCCTTGGAATTTCAGGTTATGGATTGTCATAGCCGTTTTAATGCCGCGGTAAAAATCCCCGCCCTGGAATCGCTCTTTCAAGTAAACCGGAATCAACCCAGTCTGCCAGTCATGGCAATGGATCAAATCAGGCCTAAAATCAATTACCGGCAAAATGGATAATGCCGCTTTACAAAAATACGCATACTTTTCAATTTCAAATAATGCATTGTCACTGTAGGGCTTAAACCCGTTAAAAAAGGATTCATTGTCAATAAAATAGTATTTTACGCCGTCTACTTCCGCTTCTAGAATACCTACATATTCATTTTTCCAATGAAAGTCCATATAAAAATGAGTCTTATACTGTAATAAATCTTTCATCTTCTGTGACATACAGGTATATTTGGGAAGAATTACTCTTACATCAAAATATTGCTTATCAATACATTTGGGCAAAGAGCCGACAACATCCGCCAGACCGCCTGTTTTGATAAATGGCACACCTTCCGATGCAACAAATAGAATCTTTTTCATGAAATAACCCTCCACTATACATATTCCTCATAATACAGCCCCATTAGAGGCAGAACCGCTTCTGTCGGCCCATCGAGATATCCGATGCCGCAATCCTTGGCACCTTCAACAAGAATTGCAAACAATTCTCCAGACGCAAGCTGCCGGGCTTGCGTCTATTATACCTCATTTCCCATGGTAATAAAAGGATTATTTCTACTAATTGCTATAATTTCGGTATTGCAAACGAATTTTATCTGCAATCAAAGCAATAAATTCAGAGTTCGTCGGTTTTCCTTTTCCCGTATTGATCGTATATCCAAACAGGGCATCTAATGTCTCCATCTTTCCTCTCGACCATGCCACCTCGATCGCATGTCTGATGGCACGCTCTACCCTGCTTGGCGTCGTCTGGTATTTGCTGGCAATCGTCGGATACAGAACTTTGGTGATCGAGCCAAGCATCTCCACATCTTCAACGGACATCATGATCGCTTCGCGCAGATACTGATATCCTTTGATATGTGCTGGCACTCCGATTTCATGTATCATGTTCGTAACATCTTTCTCCAAATCATGTGCTTCGCCTCCCCTGATACTGTCATTCATCTCTGCCAGGACGCTCCCTTGTCTGCCGGAGGGTACGGTTATCATGATTTGAAACTCTTTATCCCCACTCATCAGATTATTTAAAATCTGGTATACTTTTTCATTATCTCTCGTTACGGTTAAATTCAATTGTTCCATAAAATCCCTCCATTTTCATCCTCATTCTCCAAATATGCCATGACGTTACTCCTATTATAAACAATGTCATTGCGCTATGGAATATTTAGTTATCGCACATTTTTAGAGGAATTTTCAGGCAACACGCGATATTTTATTGGACCAGCATGTTTTCGATGAAAATACCATAGCCGCTTGTCGCATCCTGCACCAATACATGTGTAACAGCGCCTACTAACTTCCCGTTCTGGATGATCGGGCTTCCGCTCATCCCCTGGATGATCCCTCCGGTAAGGCTTAGGAGCTCTTCGTCGGTGATTTTAATCACAAGCCCCCTGTTCACGTTGCCGCTTTCCAAATGCAGCTCCATAATCTCAATATCATAGTATTTGGGTTCCCCAGTAACAGAACAGATAATCTGCGCCGCTCCGGTCTGCACTTCCTGTTTTAATGCAATTGGGATCGCCTCATAAGGCGTCTGCTGCACAATCCGGTCATCGCACACGCCAAAAATACCTTCCGCCGTATTCTCTGTTATCTCACCAATGACATTGGCATTATCGTATTCAATATATCCAGTCAATTCCCCGGGCGCGCCATCCGTCCCCCTTGTAATACCAATAATCTCCGTCTTATACAGAGTCCCCTCGCCAAGCTGCATCAATGTGGACGTGTCTACGTCGTTAATGCCATGACCGAGCGCGCCAAAAGTATCATCGGTGTCCACATAAGTCAATGTCCCGATCCCCTGTGCATTATCACGGATCCAGATACCGAGCTTCCATTCTGCGTTCTGGTTTCCTTCCGGCTTAATCTTGATTTCAATGATCTCTTCTCCACGCCGTAGCGTCATGATCATCTCCTTGCCGCCAGAATCGGCTATCATCTGTACAAACTGCTTTTTATTTTCAATTTTCTCTCCGTCAACGTCAAGGATATAATCGCCGCTTTGCAGGATATATTTGGCTGGGGAAACCGTTTCTCCTTTTTGGTTTTCGAACTCGCCGATCCCTACGACCAAAATACCATCCGTTTTGACATATATCCCAATCGGAATGCCCGAAGGGATCAACGTCGTATCCTGTATGACCTGAATATCAACACTTTTATAAGGAAGGATTCCAAATAATTTCAAATCCATTATATAATGGTTCATCTGGTTCGCTTTTAACGTAACGCCTTTGGAAAAATTAACATGAATGCTCTCTACCTGACTGGAAAGGCTCTCTATCGCCTCCTCTTTATAAATTTCACCGGACACCGGAACGCGGAAATCAAGTTCCTGCTCAATTCCCGCGCGAATCTTAATCGTGGAGGGCACTTTTTTCCAATAGTCAATATAGATAGTCACCGTTAGCGCAATAAGTCCTGCGGCCAACAATATATATAAAAATCCGCGATATCTTCTTATCTTATAATCAGTCATTTCTGTGTTCCTTTCCTAAAGCATTTACCTGTCTCCACAAAAAAAAGCGCAGTAATTTTTCATATAATAAAAAAGAACATACAAAAGTATGTCCTTTTTATTATATGATAAAACTTCAATTTTAATTTAATATTGCTTTGATTTTCTTGCCAATTCTTTCATCTCTCTCGCATTATTCAAAACATTTTCCGTAATAGACGCGCCTCCAAGCATCCTAGCAAGTTCTTCCACGCTCTCTGTCTCATCCAGCTCACGGATTTTGGTCGCTGTCCGCTCTCCGGTAACAGATTTCTCAATTTGAAAATGGGTATCTGCCATTGCTGCAATCTGCGGCAGATGCGTAATACAGATCAACTGATGTCTTTTCCCCAAAATCCCCATTTTCTCGGATACCTTCCACGCAGTTTTCCCACTGATGCCCGTATCAATTTCATCAAAGATCAACGTTTCGATTTCATCCTTATCCGCCAGCACCGTCTTTAGCGCAAGCATGATCCTAGATAGCTCACCGCCGCTTGCTACTTGGGAGAGAGGCTTTAGAGCCTCTCCGGGATTCGTGGATATCCGAAAGGATGCTTTATCATATCCGTCCGCTGTAATTTTATCTTCCTCGGATTCTATCCCGATCTCAAATGCTACATCCATAAAGTTTAAATCTATCAAAGCTTTCTTCATAGACTGCGCTAGTTTATCTGCGCTACGTTTTCGGATCTTAGAAGCTTTCGCGCATAACTGTAGCAATTCCTTTTTGATACGGTCTTTTGATTGCATCAGCTCTTCTCTACTGGCATCAAAATTCTGGTACCAATCCAGTTTCTCCTGAAGCTTCTCCTGATATGCAAGAATTTCTTCTATCGTATCACCATATTTTGTCTTTAAATGATTGATAAGATCAAGCCTTTTCTCTACTTGCAAGAACATGGCTTCGTCAAATTCTAGGTTGGAGAGATAATCTGCCGCTGCCCTATTGTAATCGTTTAGCAATGTATCAATATCAAGCAATTGCTTCTCAAATTCCTCTAATGTCCCGTCATACGCCGAAACGCTACGGATCTCTCTTAACGCCCTGCCAATGGCATCTCCTGCGCCACCATTCTCATAGCCGCTCATCTGATGCGCTACCGTTACCGCCTCTTGTATCTTCTGTCCGTTCACGAGTTTTTTATAAGACTTTTCCAGTGCTTCGTCTTCCCCGGCAGTAAGCGAAGCTTCCTCTATTTCCTGCACTTCAAACTGGGCGAGGGAAATTTCCCGCTTCTTTGTCTCTTCATCCATATCATGCTCGGCCAACGCCTTCATGACATCCCGGTAGCGCTCATAGCAGTCTTTTAGCTTTTTCTTCACACTAGCAAGCTCTTCCCTGGCATAATCATCCAGAATCTCCATCTGTCTTGCTTCTTTCAAAAGTGACTGATGCTCATGCTGTCCGTGAATATCAATTAAGATCTCCGCAAGCGCCTTAACCTGCTTGACACTGACCGTCTCTCCGCCAACTTTGCACACAGACTTTCCCGGCATAATCCTTCTTTGTAAGATCACGCATCCGTCTTCTTCCATAGGAAGCTCTAATTCACGTATTTCACGCCGCTGCGACTCTTTTTCCACCTGGAAGACCAATTCCACAAGTGCGTAATCCGCTCCGCTGCGGATCATTTCTTTCTCTGCTTTCGCACCAAGCGCAAGATTCACAGAGCCGATGATAATGGACTTCCCGGCTCCTGTTTCTCCCGTCAGTATATTCAGTCCGTTCCCGAAATAAACTTCCGTTTCATCAATTAATGCAAGATTTTTTACATACAGGCTTGTTAACATAACTTCTAATACCCTATCATTTTCTTTATTTTATCCATTACTAACGCCGTATCTTCCACAGTCCTGATTGCCATCATAATCGTATCATCTCCTGCAATTGAGCCAACGATTTCCGGCATTTTCATGGCATCCACTGAGGCGGCAACCGCCATTGCCATACCAGAGACTGTTTTCATGACCAAAATATTCTGTGCCATATCCATAGAGACATAGCCATCTTTCAAGACTCGGATATATTTATCGCCAAGCTGATTGTCTACTTGTTCATAGAGCGCATACTTCTGTCTGCCAGATTTCCCCATGATCTTAGAAAGCTTCAGTTCCCTAATGTCCCTTGAAACGGTAGCCTGCGTGACCTGATATCCTTCCCCGCGCAATCTGTCCGCGAGTTCTTCCTGCGTCTCGATTTCATACTTTCCTATCAGCTCTATGATTTTCTCATGTCTGCTTTTCTTCACGCTCTCCTCCATGACTCCGCTCTGTTTTTTTCAATCTAATCGCCATGCCGGAGCAGTTTACTGCTCTGGTACGCGTCGGAAATCTCAAATTTCCGGCTGCGATCAATGCATATCCCCGTCTCTGACTCAGATTGCAGGTTGAAAAATCAGTGCATCAGCATGATTTTTCAACCTACCTACCCTTATTCACACAGTCTCGCTCATTTTTTTATGCAAAATCTCCAAAAAGCTCTCCGTATTCAGTTTCAGGATACCTGTTGTTTCAGGCGCTTTTTGAATGATGATTTTATCCCCGGTCTGCAATATGATCTTATGTGCGCCATCGAAATTCGCTTCCACCGTCTGTACCGTGTTCTCTTTTCCTTCCGGGATCTCTATCTCTATTTCATCCTCCGGTGATAAAATGATGCTTCTTGTATTCAATGTATGAGGGCAAATCGGCGTCAACAGTAGAAGGCTGGCGCCCGGTTCTACGATGGGACCGCCTGCCGAAAGATTATAGCCAGTCGAGCCGGTCGGCGTCGCAACGATCATGCCATCTGCACTATAACGGTTTAAAAACCGTCCATTTACATAGATATGAAATTGTAGTATTTGCAAAGAGCCGCACCTGGAAATAACAATATCGTTCAACGCAAAATTGTGCATTTTTTCCGAAAAGCCATGACCATCCCCGGATGTCCCTTCCGTCTTATGGCACACGCTTCCGGTAAGCATCATTCTCTCTTCTATTATATATGTCCCATGCAGAAGCTTGTCCAAGGCATCCTCAATATTGCTGATCTCTACTTCCGCCAAATATCCTAACGTGCCAAGATTGACGCCAAGCAATGGGATCTCGCATTCTACAATATCCCGTGCTGCCTTTAGCAAAGTCCCGTCTCCGCCAAGGACGATCACGCATTCTGTTCCTACAGGAGGCGCTATATGCGCCGTCGCCTCTCCGCTCGCTACACCCATCACTTCTCCTCCGTGTGCTTCCAGATACGCAATGATCTTTTCGGTATAGCATTCTTCCGGGTCTTTCACTTTATTGGTAATCAAGAAAAAACGCCGCATATCCAACCCCATGTCCTTCCGCTAATCCAGTCCCTGATGCGCTTCCTTTACAGTATTGATAACAACATTGTACATAGAAGCTGATACTGTCTGCGCCATATCTTCCGTGAGAAGCTCCTGCAATGCCTTCTCTGCCTCATTCTCTGTTAACGCCACTATTTCTTCTGCAATATCGTCATTCTTCTGTAGATAAAGCAAATATTCAATATTGCCTTCTGGCCCCTTAATCGGTGAAAATGTCACGCCCTTCACCGTATAACCAATAAGCTGTGCATATACGACAATCTTCAAAATGACTTCTTCGTGAATCTCCGGCTCCCTAACGACGCCTTTTTTCCCTACTTTTTCTTTGCCTGCTTCAAATTGAGGCTTGATCAGGCATACGATGCGCCCGTCCTCTTTTAGCATATTTCTCGCAGGGATCAATATCTTTGTCAATGAAATAAACGAAACGTCTATCGACGCAAAATCCGGTTCCTCGGTAATGTCTTCCGGTTTCATATAGCGGAAGTTCGTCTTCTCCATACAGACGACCCGCTCATCCTGACGCAGCTTCCAGGCAAGCTGTCCATGTCCTACATCTACAGCATAGACTTTATCCGCCCCATTCTGAAGCATACAATCTGTAAATCCCCCTGTAGAAGCCCCGATGTCCATACATATTGTATGATCTAAGCTGATGCCAAACGCTGCCATTGCTTTTTCTAATTTCAGCCCGCCTCTGCTGACGTACTTCTGCACGGAACCCCTAACTTCTATCCGTACTTTCGCCTCTTCAAATGCAGCGCCTGCCTTATCTTCCCGCTGCCCATCCACAAAAACATTGCCCGTCATGATAATCGCTTTTGCTTTCTCCCTAGAAGGCGCAAGCCCCTGCCTGACAAGCAAAATATCCAGTCTTTCTTTCACATATGCCTCCATGTCTCAGCTTTGCCCTATATAGGCTGTTATCACTTTCTTGACAATCGAATCGGCATCAATGCCTACTTCCTGTTTGAGCAATTCTACATTGCCATGTTCCACATACTCGTCCGGGATCGTCACACATAGCACTTTAGCATTCTCATGCAGCGTGTCTACATATGCCCTTACTTTTTCGCCAAAACCACCGCTGGCTACGTTTTCCTCCATTGTCACGATCAGCTTATGCTCCCGGCAGGCCTCTTTGATCGCCTCTTCATCAATTGGCTTTACAAATCTGGCATTTACCAGGGAACAGGAATACCCTGTTTCTTTAAGCTGTTTGCGCACCTCTAACGCCACTTTGACCATGCTGCCTACCGCAAACAGGATTATATCCTCTTCCTCGTAGATGCTCTCACTCTTGCCATACACAATCGGCTCCCTGTTATCCTTTAAGCCGTCAAACGCCTCGCCACGCGGATAACGTATGGCAATCGGCGCTACAAAAGAAACTGCAAATTTTATCATATCGGAAAGCTCCCATTTATTCTTGGGCGCCATAATATGCATATTCGGTATCGAAGATAAATACGATAAATCAAAAATGCCTTGATGGGTCTCTCCATCGCTTCCTACCAGCCCCGCTCTGTCAATCGCGAAAATCACTGGGAGATTCTGGATGCAGACATCATGCAGGATCTGATCATATGCCCTCTGTAGGAAAGACGAATAGATTGCGACAATCGGTTTTAAGCCTCCTGCCGCGAGCCCTGCTGCAAAAGTGACCGCGTGTTCTTCCGCGATCCCCACATCAAAGAACCGGTCCGGATACATATTGCGGAAACGCTTCAATCCAGTCCCATCAGGCATAGCCGCCGTAATCGCAACGACTTTCTCATCTCTTTGCCCAAGCTTGCACATAACGGTTGAAAAAATATCCGTATAGTTTGCCTTCGTCCTCGGCTTGCTGGGAATCCCCGTCTCAATCGTAAAAGGCTCCGCCCCATGGAATCTAGCCGGATGCCGCTCTGCGGGGCCATATCCCCTGCCCTTCTGGGTAATCGCATGGATCAGCACTGCACCTTTGATTTTCCTTGCTTCCCGCAGCATTCTCATCATTGCGGAAATATCATGCCCATCTACCGGCCCTAAATACGTAATCCCCATATCTTCAAAGAACATCCCTGGCACGACCAACTGCTTAAAGCTGCTTTTGGCACGTCTGATCTGGGAAACTACTTTATCTCCATATTTTGATTTTCCATGTAGGGAATTGTAAACGCCCTCCTTTAAGTCTAAATACATATCAGCAGTCCTGATATTATTCAAATACTTAGAAACGCCGCCTACATTTTCAGAAATAGACATATTATTATCATTTAGAACAATGATGAAATTCGTCTCTAACCGGGAAGCATTATTGAGTGCCTCATACGCCATGCCGCCTGTCAGAGAGCCGTCCCCGATCACAGAAACTACCGTATTCTTGCCGCCCGCCAAATCTCTCGCTTTGACCATGCCAAGACCGGCAGAAATCGAGGTAGAACTATGTCCTGTATCAAAACTATCGCAATCGCTTTCTTTTCTCTTTGGAAAACCACTGATCCCACCGTATTTGCGCAGATTCGCAAATCCGTCCCTGCGCCCGGTCAAAATTTTGTGGGTATATGACTGATGCCCTACATCCCATATTATCTTGTCCTCCGGCAAATGCAAAGACAGGTGCAACGCCATCGTCAATTCTACAGCGCCCAGATTAGAGCCTAGATGGCCGCCTGTCACGCTGATAGAGCTAATCAAGAACTGCCTGATCTCTTCTGCAAGCGCGCTATAATCTTCTGCATTGATTTTCTTAATATCATTTGTCTTTTCTATTTTCTCTAGAAACATAAGATACCTCTTTATTTCTCTCTGTAGATCAACTGTTCCACTAACTCTTCTATAAACAGGTTCCTCTCGGGAAAAGAAGCCAAAATCTGGACCGCTTCATTGGACAAAGCAGCAACTGTTTCTGACGCCTTTTGTAATCCATGTATCGTAACATAAGTTATTTTATTATTCTTCTCATCACTGCCAATTGGTTTTCCCAGGACATCCTGGCTGCCCGTGACATCCAGGATATCATCCTGGATCTGGAATGCAATGCCTATATTATAAGCGCATTTTTCCACTGCCGCTATCTGTTCTTTGTCAGCTCCCGCCAAGATTGCGCCAATCATCATTGCCGCCTGTATCAACGCCGCCGTCTTATGCTCATGGATGAACATTAGCAGCTCTTTGGTCACATCTTCCTGATGCTTTTCAGCTTCTATATCTGCGCATTGGCCACCGATCATGCCAAATATGCCTGCTTTCCGGCTAAGAACAGTCAGCGCTAACGCCACTCTTTGGTATTCTTCTGCATTCTTTGCCCTTTCGAACGCAACGCAAGCCGTCTCAAAAGCATAATTGAGCAAACCGTCTCCTGCCAGCACTGCCATGCCTTCCCCATATACAACATGGGTCGTTTTCCTGCCACGCCTGTACTCGTCATTGTCCATTGCTGGCAAATCGTCATGGACAAGCGAGTAATTATGTATCATTTCAAGCGCTGCCATAAAAGGCGCTACCAGTTCTCCCCTGCCGCCAAACATCCGCCATGTTTCTTCCATTAACATTGGGCGCAGCCTCTTACCGCCTGCTAGCACCGAATAATTCATCGCTTCTATGACAGTCTTCTGATACCCGTCTTCCTTTGGCAGGAAAGCTTTGATCATTTCTTCTATCCGCGATGCTTTTTCTTGTAATGTCTCCTCAAAATTCATCTAAACCACCATCTTCGTTGATCTTTAATACCTGTTTCTCGACTTTATCAATTTTCCCATTACAATACTTCAAAAGCTCCATGCCGCGCTGGTATGCCTGGAAAGACTCTTCTAACGTCACATCTTCCTCTTCTAAGCACGCAATGGTCTCCTCTATTCTATCGAAAGCTTCTTCTAAGGAAAGTTCTTGTTCCTGCTTGTTATCATTGCCATTCTGCTTCGTACTCATTCAAATAACCATGCCCTTCTATTACTTTTGTATGAATAACGCCGTCCTTAACATAAACCCGCATTTCATCGCCCGGATGAACCTGGGCGATCCTGCTCACCGTCCTGCCCCCAGCGTCTGAAGCATAGGCATATCCCTGGCTTAACTTTTCAAGCGGTGACAAGCCCTTCATTTGTTCAATATAAAGCGCCAATCTATGCCTTTTCTCCGATAAAATATGCATCATGCCTGTCTGGACGGCTTCTTCCAGATTCAGCAAGTACGTTCTCTTCTCACGGATCTGGTTCACCGGGTTTAAATATTTCATCTGCATCTGATAATGCTCGAGCTTATTCCTATACTGCCTGATACGGTTCCTACATAAATGCTGCATCGTATAAACGTATTCGCCTAGCTTCTCCTGTAACTGCTCGATATCATATACTGCAAGCTCCGCCGCCGCCGAAGGTGTCGGCGCGCGTAAATCTGCTACGAAATCCGCTATTGTCACATCGGTTTCATGCCCGACCGCTGAGATGATCGGAACCGGACAATCGAAAATCGCCTGCGCTACGGCTTCTTCGTTAAATGCCCACAAATCCTCAATAGAACCGCCGCCTCGTCCTACAATGATCGTATCGACCTCAAACCGCTCCATTGCATGAATGCCATTTACAATACTAGGAACCGCCAGATCTCCCTGTACGACCGCAGGATATAAGATGATCTGCACATAAGGGTTCCTTCTCGTCGCAATCTGTATAATGTCTCGTACCGCGGCACCGGTAGGCGCCGTAATCACACCAAGCCGCTTAATATATCTTGGGATTTGCTGCTTGTATTCCTGTGCAAACATCCCGCGTTCTTCCAATTCTATTTTCAACCGTTCGAAACGCTCATACAAAGCGCCCGCGCCATCCTGCCGGATCTGCTTTGCATACAGTTGGTACTTCCCGTCCCGTTCATAGACATCTATGCTGCCATTTACAACGATCTGCTGCCCTTCTCTCATCTGAAAATCCAGCCCGCCCCGGTTCCCGGCGAACATGACACATGCGATCGTTCCCTTTTCATCCTTTAATGTGAAATAAATATGCCCGGAGGAATGGTACTTACAATTGCTTACTTCTCCTTTCACAGAAATGGATTGCAACATAAAATCCTGTGTGAACATATTCTTAATATAAGAATTGACTTGCGCCACCGAATAAACATTCTGCATACTGCCTCTCCATCCCCGCCTCAGCCTGCATTTTCCTGCGCTTAAGAAACTACGGCATTATGAAAACTTTGCCAGAATACCATTAATAAATCCTGCTGATGCATCCTGTCCGAATTTCTTCGCCAATTCTACCGCTTCGTTAATTGCTACGCCTGTAGGAATATCATCATCAAATACCATTTCATAAAGCGCCAGTCTCAGAATTGTCAAATCTACTTTGCCCATTCTGGCCGTATCCCAATTCTCGGCTTTCCCATTTAACATATCATCTATTGTGCCCAGCTTTTCTACAATGTTGCGGTATTTCCCGGAAATGTATGCCGTGTCTTCTTCGTCCGCCACACAGAAATCTTCGAAAAACAATTCTTCCTGTTCTGGCATCTCTTCCTGGCTGTTAAATTCTATACGGAAGAGCAATTTAAAAATCTGCTCCCTCAGTTCTCTCCTGCTCATAGCAATAAGCTCCTACTTTATCCTGTCTGTTTTAAACTGTCTCGTTTATCTTATCTGTCTTTTGATACATTGACGCCCGCTATACGGATATTAACGTCTGTCACTTCTAATCCCGTCATATTCTCCACGGCATTTTTCACCTTCGTCTGTACCCGCTGGCAAGTCGCCGGTATGTTATAACCGTATTCTATCATAATCGCCAAATCTACTTTTACCTTCTTTTGCAGCACTTCCACTCTTGTGCCTTTCGTAGCATTTTTGACGCCGACTCTACTTAGAAGCTCATTTGTCATATTCCCCGACATAGCAGCCACGCCCTCTACCTCTGTTGCCGCAAGCGCCGCGATCATCGCTACGACATCGTCTGCTATCTTGACGGAACCAAGCTCTTCGTTCTCTTGTGCCACATAACTGTTCTTATTCAATTCCTGCTCCATATATAGCCTCCGTTCTTACTCATCTCTGTCTTACTGCATTTGTCTGATTATTTGTCTGATTGTGATTAAGTATACCAAAATTTATGATTTTTGCCTAGTAGTGAAATACACAAGAATTTTCATAGCCAAAAACTCATACTGTACTGCTCCTCATTGTCTGTATAAGAAACGATCCCATCCGGGCAGTCCAGATAACGGAATATCTCCTGGTTATGGATCAGCCTCTCCTGCATCTGCCTATAAAGCTCTTCAGAATCACATTTGAACGTGACATAGGCGCTCCCTTTTTCATAACCATCCTGGAAGATATGCTCTAGCTGCACCTCATCAAGCTCTATGAAATATAAGCCTTCCCGCACATAATAGTTGTCTCTGACCGCGTTACACTCCGGCATCTCCACAACATTATCTATCACATGTGTCTTACAAAGCTGCTTCGACGTTACGCATAGATAATCATAGTTAATTGTCGGCATCTTATTCTCCGGATAGGACGATTCACCGCCTACCGCCTGATAGGATGCGTCTCCCCATGTCGTATCGACATAGTACCACTCCCCGTTTATCTGCACCAGGTTCCATGCATGTCCTTCCCCGGCAGATACCTTCCCTAGCACTAACGTCGCACGGATCCCTGCCTGTCCCAACAAATACTGGGTCGCTTTGGCATATCCCTGGCAAACAGACCGCCCATCCAGAAATACCGAGCAAATATTCTGGTTATCTTCCGCCTCTGCATCATATTCCGTATTATCTATCAGATATTCATAGATATATTTTACAACTTCATATTCATCCGCACCAACCGGCATCCCCGCAAAGCATTTCTCCACATAAGCATCTATCTGTCCTTGCCGCCTCACGATTTCATCCTGATCCATGTTATAACTAGCGGAAAATGTGATTTTCTTCAAAATATCACCTAATGTATATTGCGTATAGGTATAACCATCTATATAGAATATTTCCGGATGGTCATTGAGCACGCATTGGAAAATACGGGCAATCTCTTCAGAATCCATACTGGAAAGCTCCATGTCTTCCCTAAATTCCAATATTGCCCATAAAATCTCAAGATAAAGCGCCTGTTCATCTTCCGCTAATTGGTTGTATGCATAAGAGTCCGCCTGTGCCGATTCCAGTAAAAGCTTTTGGCTCTCAACGAACGCTTCCGTTTCCGGTAGCGACCCTAGCGCCTCCTGCTCCTGATCTTCCGCCGTCCCGTCTTCCTGCAAACGGACTCTGCGCTCCTCTATCGCTTGTCCATTTGCCGCCTCTGTTTCCGAGCCAACGGTAATCCGGTCTGGAAGGACAAACTGCAAGGCAACTGGTAAATCCTCTAAGCTGCCCCCACGCGCAACATAAATAAGGATTCCAACTACTGTCATCATCCCTATCATTGCCACAGCCAGAATACTTTTTATCATATTCTTTAGTAATAAGAAAGCCTTTTTCATCAGACCACCTTCTGTTCGTCAGACACTACAGCTCACGGCAATACAACATAACGGCGCACATAACGCGACGGGATGCTAATTCCTGCCAAACTCGGAAAGTATCAAGCCGGGGTTTCTGTCCTCCGTCATCTTGATGCTCCATTGGTTTACGAAGAGCAGCAGCGGATTTCCCTTTAAGTCTTTTATTTTTTTCATATCAGAAGTTCCTGTCAAGGTATCTAAGCTGATATCTTTATTCTCAATCCATCTGATATGCTCATATGGCAAATTTTCCAGACGGATTTCTACATTATATTCATTCTCCAGGCGATATTTAAGCACATCGAACTGTAGCACACCGACAACGCCTACAATGATCTCTTCCATTCCCGTATTGCATTCCTGGAAAATCTGGATCGCGCCTTCTTGCGCAATCTGTGTAATGCCTTTTACAAACTGTTTTCTTTTCATCGTGTCAAGCTGCCGCACCCTGGCGAAATGCTCCGGCGCAAAAGTCGGAATGCCTTCATATTGGAACTGCTCCTTTGGCATGCAAAGCGTGTCCCCAATGGAGAAAATGCCCGGGTCAAAGACACCGATAATATCTCCGGCATATGCCTCTTCCAATATCTTCCGCTCATCAGCCATGATTTGTTGCGGCTGGGAAAGCCTCATGACCTTACCGCCCTGCAAATGCTTTACTTCCATGCTTGCTTCATATTTGCCAGAACAGATCCGCATAAAAGCAATTCTGTCCCGGTGCGCTTTGTTCATATTCGCCTGGATTTTAAAGACAAACGCGGAAAAATCATTCTCTACCGGGTCAATCAGGCCTATATCCGCCTTCCGCGGCAAAGGTGTCGTCGTCATCTTCAAAAAATGCTGTAAGAAAATCTCCACGCCAAAATTAGTCAGCGCGGAACCGAAAAAAACAGGCGTCAATTCCCCTGCACGAATTCTATCCAGATCATATTCCGCACTAGCGCCGTCCAATAAGTCAATCTCATCCGTAAGCTGCTCCCGGAAAGCTTCTCCAATGTAAGAAATAAGCTTGTCCGTATCCGTAAGCGGAATCTGTGTCGCATGACCCTCTTTTGTGCCCTTTTCCGTATCGGCATAAGTTATCACGCACTGGTTTTCCCTGTCGTATACACCTTTAAACTCTTTCCCTGATCCAATTGGCCAGTTGATCGGGCAGGTGGCAATCCCCAGTTCCTTCTCGATCTCATCCAAAAGCTCAAACGTGTCGTTGGCGTCCCGGTCCATTTTGTTGATAAATGTGAAAATCGGGATCCGCCGCATGACACATACTTTAAAAAGCTTCCTTGTCTGCGCCTCGACGCCCTTAGATGCATCAATGACCATCACGGCTGAATCCGCGGCCATTAAGGTACGGTAAGTGTCTTCCGAGAAATCCTGGTGCCCTGGCGTATCCAAAATATTAATGCAAAAGCCGCCATACTGGAACTGTAAAACGGAGGAAGTGACAGAAATCCCTCTCTCTTTCTCTATTTCCATCCAGTCTGAAACGGCATGCCTAGCCGTCGCTTTTCCTTTGACGCTGCCTGCCAGATTAATCGCGCCTCCATATAGAAGGAACTTTTCTGTCAAAGTCGTCTTTCCCGCATCCGGATGCGATATAATTGCAAATGTTCTTCTTTTGTTAATTTCGTCTGCATATTTGCCCACGTTCTTATCCTCCATAAAGCATTGATGTTGCCTTAAATTCCGGCACCATGCCAAAATAATCCAGCACTGTAGCGCCAATATCCGCAAAAGTATCTCTTGTTCCAAGATTCTCCGGCCGGATCGCCTTACCATACATAATAAAAGGCGTATGTTCTCTGGAATGGTCAGTAGATACTGTATAGCCAGGATCGCACCCATGATCCGCCGTCATCATTAAAATATCATCGTCTCTCAGTTTCGCGCATATTTCCGGCAATTTTTCATCAAAATAGGATAATGCCCTCGCATAGCCGTCAACATCATTCCGATGTCCGTACAGCATGTCATAATCTACAAGGTTCACAAAACATAATCCTTCAAAATCTTTTTCTAAAAATGCAAGCGTTTTCTCAATCCCTTCTTCATTCCCTTTCGTATAGTGGAATTCCGTAATGCCCTTTCCTGCGAAAATGTCCTGGATCTTGCCAATGGCAATGACATCCTTGCCGGCCCCGCTTAACTGGTCTAACATTGTAACTGCCGGCGGCAGCAAGGAAAAATCATGCCTTCTAGGCGTCCTTGTGTAATTCCCTGCCTCTCCGTTAAAAGGCCTTGCAATGACCCTGCCGACTCCATGCTCGCCTTGCAGAATCTCTCTCGCCATCCGGCAATATTCATATAGGGTTTCCACCGGAACGACATCCTCATGTGCCGCAATCTGAAAAACGCTGTCCGCTGATGTATATACGATCAGCTTCCCTGTCTTTACATGTTCTTCTCCATAATCTTTGATGACTTCCGTCCCGGAGTACGGTTTGTTACAAAGAACGCCGCGCCCTGCCCTTTCGCAAAAAGCGTCCAATATCTCCTGTGGAAAGCCATCCGGATAAGTAGGCAGGGGCTTCGGAGACAGTATCCCTGCTATCTCCCAATGCCCAATAGTAGTATCTTTCCCCTTCGAAGCCTCTTTCATGCGGGCAATCCTTGCCGTAGGGCGCTCTACTTTCCCGCCCAGCTCCACGCCTTCTAAATTGAAAAGCCCCATTTCCCGCATATTCGGCATATGGAAATAGGGACTGGAAGATACAGACCTGAGCGTATTGGTTCCCTTATCTCCATAATCTATCGCATCTTCCATCTCACCTATGCCAAAGCTATCTAACACGATCAAAAAAACTCTTTTCATCTTTTGCCTCCAAATTAAATGATATCAGCGTTTATTATAGCACGAACTTCTCCCGTTGTGCAGTTAATTTGCATCAACTGTGCTAATAATGATCGAATCAGCGCTAACGCCTGTCTTACGGATGACAATATCCTCGATTTGCGCCCTCTGTGCCTCCGTCAGCTCTTCCGTATTCACAACCACGTCCACGCTATCCCCGTCGATGCTGACAATGGCATCCGCAAATCCTTTCGCCTCTAACAGGATTTCCGCCGCCGTCTCTTTCTCGGCAATATCCGTCATGGATATCATGCTGTTAACGGCTTCCTGTTTCTGTGTTTCGCTGATATTGGCATTATTGATGATCTCTAGAAGCATTTCCTTATTCTGCGCTCTTGTCTGCTCCTTTTGCAGCTTAGCGCCGGACAAAGTCGATATGCCTGGAGAGGTTGTAAAGACCGCTTCTCCCGGGATTTCATCCTCAGCTAACATATCCGTGCTCGTCACTTCCACGTCACTGTCTAAGCTGGGGATATCTGTAGAAGACTGCTCGATATCCTCTTCTGATAAATCCAGTAACGCATTGTAATCAACTTCCTCATCCGCCAATGCCAGATTTCCTAAATCATCTGTTTCAATCTCACCGTTCACTGTCATAATTTCTTCATCTGTAACTTTTGTGCCTGCGAAATTCAGGTAGCCTGCAACTGCAATCATAATTGCCAGCGCTGTAATCATCACCTGATTCTTCTTGATCATATTCTTCAACCCATTCTCCCCTTTAACTATTATTGGTTTTCCCTTTTACTACTCTTATCTTATTCGCATCAATTCCAAATAATACCTGAATTGTCTCAATAATATTCTCTTTTACAATTTCCGAATCTGCGCCTTGCGCAATTACGGCTACCCCCTCTACGACAGGTTGTATGACTTTCCTGACATACGGCACGTTCTGCCCCGCTTCATTGAAAGTATAAACCGTCGTTTCCTCCTGCTTTCTCTCCGTGACCGTCCTGTTTCCGCCTTCCGCATCGCTCTCTATAGTCTCACTGCTCTCTTCCGGCACATCTTTTTCCAGGATCCTTTCCTCCGATTCTTTTAAGGTGATCAGAACCTCGACTGCTCCTGCGCCTTCAATAGAAGAGAGAGACTCTGCCAGCTTCTGCTCCCAGTAATCTGTATAGGAAAGATCATAGCCGCCAGACATCTTCTGCTGTGTACCTTCTATACTCTGTTCCAGTTGGTTTTTTTCCATAGTATCATAACCATCGTCCGATAAACCGGACTTCTGATACGGCGCTGCTGTATCCTTCTCTTTGACAGGGATTGCTATGATACACAATAGGATTCCTACTAAAACCATAATCAGGAGCTGATCTTTCCTCAATTTTGTTACATGCGTTATTTTATCTAACATTCCCTTCCACTTCTCCATATACGCTCACCTCCATCTGTTCTTCTTCCATGCCTAACGCAATACAGAACTGCTCCCGTAATATCTGTGCCGTTTCAGCCTCGGTTTCCATCTCCGCTTTCCCTGTCTCCTCTTTCCCCGCTGCTTCTTCACTGCCAATCTCTATTTTAATCTTAGGGATCTGGATTTTCTCTTCTCCTCCTGTTCCCGCTTCTCTGCCCCCTTCCTGTCCTTGCCCGCCTTCTTGTCCTTTATCTCTTTCCTGTCCTTTTTCTCCTTCCCGAAAATAAACTCTTCTCACAATGACGCGTACCTTATCAAGCTCATATTGTTGCATGCCATCTTCACCACTGACAGGGATCGTCTTCATGCTAACCTTCACATGGGATACCTGATAATCCCCACCCGTCATTTCTTCATTTAATCTGGATTTAATTTCTTCTTCGAGCCGTTTTATTACGGTTTTGCTTACGGGATCTGTGTGATCTATCCCTTCTGGCACATTCTCTGCCAGCTCCATTACAGTGCCTTCGTATTCACCCAAAAACTTTTGACTATCCCAGTCACTCCAATTGATATCCGTCCCGTTAAAAAGCGCATAAACCGGCTTAATGAACTGGAACAAAATGACAATGCCGACAATCAGTTTCATATACTTCTCATACTTCTGCCCCGGCGCAAAATGCACGAGCGCCTGCGCTGCAATCATGAAAATCCCAATTCTCTTAATCACTTCTATTAACGTACCCATTACAACCCCCGGCCAGTAGAACAAGTAACAATCGCTATGCTAATGATAAAGAGCCCAATCGCGGCTAAAGCTACTTTTAACAACATAAGGCTGCCGTCCCCGACTCTGTTCGCACAGTTTGTCATTCTCTTATCACTGACAATGCCAATCAATGCCGCCCCCGTCTTCAATGCGCCTGATAAAAGCAGGATCTGTAGAATAGGAAGGCTGCAGATAAATATCATAACAATCGTAATGTAAATTCCAATGCTGTTTTTAATCAATACCGCAGAGCCAATTACCATTTCAAACATGCCTTCCGTCAGATTCCCAATGCCGGGAATCACGGAAATGGCCTTCTTAAATGCCGACGCTTCCAGCGAATCCACAATTGGGGAAATCAACGACTGTAATAGGCTAAAGCCTGTGATAACGCCAATTGTCACTTTAATCCCGAAACCAACCAGTTTCTCTAGCAAGTCCAGTAACAGATTTAATTTCTCCTCCATCCATATGCCGTTGATGACGCTTAATAGAATGAAGCAATAAATAATTGGCAACAGCAATGAAACATAGCATTTCTCAATTACATATGCCGCCATCAAGAAGAGCTGATAGTAGGCCGCAGCAGAGCTTGCCCCCGCCGCAGCGCCTATGGCTAACAGATACGCCGGGACAAATAGCTGCATAAACGTTGTCAATTGTTCAAGCATCTTCCCGACGACCGACGCTACGCTGCCAAATACTTTCAGCAAGACAGCAATGAGGAGCAAATACAAAAAGTAAAATGCGATATCCGATACTTGATGGCTTTGGAAAATATCTGCAAAATTAGAAAAAAGCGCTGCCGTAATGCCCAAGATGAAAATCAGGACAAACAACGTCCTAATCTGTGCAAATTCCGATTTGACCACATTAGTCAAACCTGATAAAAGTGTAAAGACCGCTTCTCCGATCTTTCCCCGCATAATTAATGATAACACTTGTTCTCCATCAAATTGATAATCCGGGAACAAGGCTTCAAAGTTTCTCTCAGCTTCCTCCATATCCATATCCTGCCAAATACTAGATGCCGCCTGCGCCTGTACCTTCATCGGCCTTGTCCCGATACAGCAGACTGCCATGATCATAAAGACAATCCGAATCCGCCTTCCCATCTTGCGCGCTCCTTTCCTTATGCTCCAATTAAGGCAATTGTGAAACTCCTATTTTCCAAAACCCAATTGCGCAATATAGACAAGATCACGAGCAGGGTACTTTGGCACCGTCGGCACTTAGATGCTGTATTCTAGCGTCTTATGTGCCGTTACGAGTGCCAATGTAGCGAAAGCGGCCCTGTGACGATTTGTCTATATTGCATAATGTACAGTTGCCAAAACTTCGTTTCACAATTATCTATGCTCCAATTTAGGCAATTGCATGAATGCTTTCCATTAAAGCAAATAATACCGGCATGCCAATCAACAGGATATACATTTTCCCCATCGTCTCAATTTGTCCTGCAATGCCAAGATAACCTGCATCCCTACAAATGCCGGAGCAAAATTCACATACATATGCAGCGCCTACCGCTTTAAACAGGACAGATAAATATTCGAAGCTCTCCCCTAAGTAACTCTGTAAGCTTTCCATTCCTGTCAGAATACCCGTAAAATAATTGACCGAATAGGTCAAAATCAGTAAACATACCGCAAAACCGATATAAATTCCATATTCGCTTTTATAGCCTTTCAAAGATACCGCTAACATAACACCCACTATTCCGATAAGTGCAATTTTAATAATATCCATTCCCATTTTGCAAATTCCCTTGTCAAATCATGATTTAATATATTCCAAGTACCAGGAGAATCCACCCGCTATACTTAAATGGTAAATAAATCCTGGATCATCATGAACAAATCATATATATATGGCACAAGCCATGTCAGCACTAAAATCAATCCAGCCAGACTGACCAGGAACGATTGTTCTTCCCTACCGCTATGCTTCAATATCTGGCTTAGAATTGTTACCAATATGCCAACTGCTGCAATTTTAAATATAAGACTAACGCCCATTATAATAACCATGCCCCTTCTTAGCCTGCGAAGTTCTCTATAGTAGTAAAATAATCAGAAACATGCCTGTCATAAAACTGATGCTCATGATTACTTTTGCTTTATTCTCATATTCTGCCTGTGCATGACTGATATGCTCTGTCAAGACATCCAGGGATTGTCCCACATCAACAGCCTGCATAGCATTGTCCAAAATTCCCTGATGAGACGGAAGCGTACATAGTATCTCTTTCTCTTCCTCCTGCAATGGCAGATCCCGCATACATGCTCCCATCTCTTCTTGCCATATATGCGCTATCGTGCAGCCTTCATTGTCTTCCAGCCTCTGGAAAATAGAAGAAAAAGCGCTCCTATATGGTTCCTCCATACACTGCCCGAATAAAAGACAGATCTCCGGGAGCGCCCGTTTGCCATATACGATTTCATTTTGTATCCGCTGGATCATCCGCCGGATCTCCCGCAGTTCCCGGATACGCCTTTTTTCTTCCGCTGTTTTCTTCATTCCCAGTCCGATACAGCCCATCATGAGCAATATGCATCCTGCCAGTTTAAGCATAACTTCCTCTCTTTATCATAAATCCCTGTTATAATACACTTGTTATTTTTCTTGCCAAGGAGCAAATACCGCTCAAAGAGCCTCTGTTCCATGACATCTTTCATATACGGTTTGCTTCCCGCCTCTTCTATGGAAAACCCATGAATGGTCGCCAACATCTTGCAGCCACACCGGATTGCCCGATGCATCGCTTCGATCTCCTCGATACTGCCAAGTTCGTCCACTGCCAGGACATCCGGCGCCATAGAGCGGATTAACATCATCATGCCTTCCTGCTTCGGGCATGCATCCATCACATCCGTCCTTACGCCAATATCATTCTGCGGTATGCCAAGATAGCTTCCTGCAATTTCCGAACGTTCGTCCACTAACCCGACATTCCGTCCTCTGCCGTATGCGTTCCCACCCGAAAAGCTACGGACTAAGTCACGCAACATCGTCGTCTTCCCACATCCGGGCGGCGAAATAATAAGCGTATTCAACACCTCTCCTTCCTGATAAAGATAAGGGAGCGCTTTCTCTGATACTCCTTTGATTTCATGCGCGATGCGGATATTTAAATAACGTATGTATTTTATATTTCTAATCTGCTCGCGGTCTTCTAAAATAACCTGTCCTGCCAATCCAATCCGATGCCCCCCGGGAATTGTCAGAAAACCTTGTCTGATCTCATCTGCAAAAGCATAAACTGAATAGTGGCATACATGCGTAAGAATCGCCTCTAGATCCTTTTCCTTACTGCACATGGCATACGACACATCACAGGTCAGATTACCGCTTTCCGTTAGAAACCATTCCTCATGATCTATCAGTACGATAACAGGCTGATTGACACGCAGACGGATTTCCTGTAGCCTCTTTGCCTGTTCTGCCACATTTTCCCACCTCTTGCGCATAAAATCAGGGAAAATATGTAAAATCTCGTCCTTTAGCATTACTATCGCCCCCTTATCTCAATATATGAAACGTTGTCCAAGTTATGACTGAATTGTTAAAAGTTGTCCATAAAAAGCGCCAGCAAAACAACATAGTCTTTCCCTGGCGCTAAAAAAGAGGCGGCAGTGCCAGCCTCTTATCCCATATGTATAACAATGTCTTTTTCTCCTATATCCTTCTTATCTATCCTTCCCATGAGATCTATCCTGTTTCCAGGCGATGATCCTCTCTAATTTCTCCTGTACGGCTGCCTCAGCGCCTTCCTTGCCCGGAAGATAGAAACGGCTTCCGCGCATAGACTCTGGCAAGCATTCCATGTCTGTAATCTTCTCTTCCACATTATGCGCATATTGATAGCCGTCACCGTAATGCAAATCTTTCATTAATTTCGTCGGCGCATTCCGGAGCTGGAGAGGCACCGGTTCAGCCGTTCCCGTCCTAATATGCTCTTTGCACTTCTCGCATGCCATATATAATGCATTTGATTTCGGCGCCATGGCAAGGTAGGTTACAGCATGTGTCAAATGTACATCACACTCCGGCATCCCCAGGAAATGACATGCCTGATAAGCGGCTACCGCCACCAGCAATGCCTGCGGATCAGCCATGCCTACGTCCTCACTGGCAAAACGGATCAGCCTCCTGGCAATATAGAGCGGGTTCTCCCCACCCTCTAGCATCCGGCACATCCAGTAAATCGCGGCATCCGGGTCGCTATTGCGCATGGACTTATGCAGCGCGGAGATGATATTATAATGTTCCTCGCCCGACTTGTCATACAGAAGTGATTTCCGATTAATACATTGAGCCAGTCCTTCTTCTGTAACTACAATACTTCCATGCTCTGTGATCTCGCCATTTAGCACTGCCATTTCCAATGTATTAAGCGCCGTTCTGGCATCCCCATTGGCAAAGATGGCGATCGCTTGTAGCTGCCCTTTGGCAATCTCGACTTTCTGGCCAGCGAACCCGGCAGGACTTTGCAGCGCATTTTCCAAAAGCCGTATGATATCCTTTTCCTCCAAGGCTTTCAGGACAAATACCCGGCATCTGGATAATAAAGCCGCATTGACTTCAAAAGACGGGTTTTCTGTCGTCGCACCGATTAGCAAGATACTGCCTTTCTCCACAAAAGGCAGGAACGCATCCTGTTGCGCTTTATTGAAGCGATGGATCTCATCTACGAAAAGAACGGTACGGATCCCCATCTTCCGGCTGATTTCCGTCTGGTTCATGACATCCTTGATTTCCTTGATGCCGCTTGTGACCGCACTGAAATTGATGAAATCGGCTTTCGTCCTTTTGGCGATGATACCGGCAAGCGTCGTTTTGCCGACGCCGGGCGGCCCCCAGAATATCATGGATGAGATCTGGTCTTTCTCAATAAGCTGTCTTAGCATTTTCCCCTGCCCCAAAAGATGCTCTTGTCCGAAGAATTCTTCTAATGTCTGCGGGCGTAAACGACTTGCTAAGGGAATTGTCTCTATTCTGCCATCCGGCATGGCATCAAACATGGTAAGCTGTTCCATAATCAATCCTCACTGAAAAATGAATTTATTATTTTTCATTTTATTTTACTTTATATCATAGCAAACATTTGTTC
>CAJTSL010000035.1:3777-40185 GCA_910578845.1 uncultured Lachnospiraceae bacterium | reverse complement strand
TGTCTAAGCCCCTTAGCTCTTCTTCTAGGGCGTCTTTGTAGGATCTGCCGGCTTCCCTGCCTGCTTCTTTGCCGGATTGGGCGGCGGAGCGTGCTGCGGAAGGAAACTCGATATCGACCTGTTGTAACCCAGCGTTCATATTGGCTAATAGGTCATTTATGGCAGAATCCACGTCTGTATGCCCGCTTGCAAGGTCATTGGCAATTGCAGTGGCCAGGGCGGCGCTTGCGGTGTCGCCATAAGCGCTTGCAAGGTTTTTTAACTGTTCGATTTTCTGCTCCGTGCTTAGGTTGTTTTGTCCAAACGCAATCTCAGCAGCGGTAAGGTTATATATTTGTTGCCTTGTCAGGCCTGCGGCCTCCCCTTCCGCAAGGATAGAAGCGTATTCCTGCTCTGTAGCATTAATCAGGTTATATGCGGACAGAATAGCTTGTGCTTTTGTTTCCATGAGGGCATACTCAGCAACTTCAACAGCATTGGTAATTCCCAACGAGCTTAGCAGTTGTGCCGTCAGTTCCTTTGTTTCATCGCTCATACCGTTTGTGGCATCCGTGGAATAGAAAATAGAAGTGGCAAGGTCATTGAACGCCTGTTTTGCCTGTTCTTCTGTGGCATTGGCATCCTTTAGGACAGATACAAAGCTGTCAAATGCGCCCATGTCAATGTCGATGCCTGCGCCTTCCAGTTCGTTCAGGCTTTCAATGGAAGACCTGATAGAATCAAGCATAGTGAAGTCTATGGATTCCGGGTCGAAGCCGTCATCCGTGAAAACGTTTTGCCAAGCGGACTTTAGGGAATCGAATGCCGGTTTTAGCTTAACGCTTAGTTGTTCTATGGTCTGGGAAATGGAAAGAGGCGCAGCAGGCTCACCATGCATAATGCCGGAGCCGGTATTGTCTTCTAGTGCGGCCAGTCTTGTCAGTGCGGCACATAAGTCACCGGCAGAGATTTTATTCTGCTCTAATGCCGCGGACAGGTTAGCATATGATTCTATCGTGGCCTCATCAAGAGCGCCTTCCTTTGCCATGTTGATTAATTCTTCCCTGGTCTTCTCAATTCCTACCGTATCGAGGACATTCTCTATCTGCATGGATTTCCATGCATCCGGGTCACGATATTCGTAGGCCAGCCTGTAGGCTTCATAGAGGGCATCATATGTCTTGATTATCTCTTTTTCATCTGATGAGAGGGATTCTAGGTCGGCATCGCGCTTGGCTACTGCTTCTAATGCGACCAGCTTTTCCTGCAAATCCGCGATGTTCGCGTCCAGCATCTGCTCATAATCAGCTACGGTATCGATGCTATATTGGAGGTCTTCGGCAAGCCAGGCAGTGTCCGTCCCGTCCTGTAAGGCTTTGTCATAATCCTCCTGTACCTGCGCTAATGATTCCTTAGCGCGTGTATATGCGACAATCATGCCAATGACATCATCCGCATCATCCGGTAGGAAGAAGCTGTCATTAGAGAGCCTTTCGTTCAGGGCAGCCTCGGACATGTCATATTTCCCGTATTGTGCCTTGTACGCACGCACTGTCTTATCGGCAGCTTCTCTGGAGGCAGCGTCCGTGCGTTTCTGCTCGATGTCTTGCTGTAGCCGTAATTCCCTGGTAATGGCCTGTAGCTCTTCAAGCTGCTCTTGTTCCGCATAAGTCGGTGAACCCTTAGCTAAAAGCGCATCCAGCGCCTTCTCTTGCTGCGATAATTCGGAAGTCACGTTCTCGAGGCTTGACTTGGCAGATTCATACCCGGAGACGGCGTCCTGCATGGCGTCATTGGCTTTTTCTGTCTTATGGATCCAGTCATCAAGTTTTTTGGCGGCTAATTCAATCCCTTTGCCAATGAGGGCGAAGGCAATCATGTTCCCGGCCGTTGCAAGCGCCTGGAGCGCTGCCTTGCCGGCTTTGGCTGAGAAGGTCTGTGCTTGGAGCACTTTATTGTGAGCGATAGCGGCGTCACGGGCCTGTTCGTTGGCTCTTTTCACATCATCCACCGAAGCTTTTAATACATCGTTTTCTTTGGCATAATTTATGAGGTATTCCCTTCCGCCCTCGAAACGCTCATTATAATCATCCCAGGAGCCCTTCGTCTGATTCAGCTCTTTTTGTATATTCTGAAGCTCTAGCAATTCATTCCTTGCGGAGCCGGTACTAAACTTAGGGATATAGGAATCGATATTTCTTTTGCTGACTATTTCCCCGAATTCATTTTTCTTCCAACGGGAATCCTTCTCTACAGGGATGACAAACGCCGTCTTTGCTGCGGCGCCAAATCCCTTCAAGACGTTTTCCGCTTCCCGGAAGGAAGCAGAGACTTGACTGCACCATTCCGCAATGTTTCTCTTACTGAACCCTAATTTATTGCTAATACCGTCTAAATCTGTTTGAAATGTTTTGAATATCGTGCTATGATGAAATATATGATAGTGAAAAATCATGTCTGATGGTTTGTGGAGAACCATGTAAGCATTGTGGAGATGCTTTTGGGTATTAGGCATAATAGAAAGGGGTAGTATGATGTTTTGCGAAATGTATTGTAAAAAATGTGGCAGGATTGCGCGTGGTGACGAAGAATTAGAAGAAAGATGTGACGTTTGCGGGAGCATTGTGATTCCTGTCCCGGAGAAATATATCCGGAGAGATGAAATACTTACGGACCAACAAGTCAGGGAAAGGGCGGTTGCGCTTTATGAAGAGCTTGTAAAGCCTTCCCCGGAGTTCGACCAATATTTATTTGACCATCGGGATGAAATCGTGAGAGAACAGCATGCTCAATGGGATGCAATAGAGGCGCATGGCCGGGCAATCCTTGAAGGCCGGGCAAGTGCAACCGGATACTCTGGGCGTGGGGGCGGGCGCTCATGGGGGCCTGCCTGCCCAAGCTGCGGGAGCAGCAACATCTCCAAGATTGGCATAGTGGGCCGTGCGGTATCCGTAGGCCTGTTCGGCCTTGCAAGCAGCAAAATCGGTAAGACACATAAATGCAACAATTGTGGGACGACATGGTAGGCTTGGGAAGCCTGTCTTTTTCTTTCCGTTTCATCCACTATGGCTAGGAGAAATCCTTGCATTGTCCTGTCCCTCCCAATCGGAGGACTGTTGCTGTCAAGGGACGGGAGGGCAGCATCACCTTTTTGGTTTATCCCCAGTCACGGGCAAGTTTTCCTTCTTGGCTTGGAGTACCTCTTACAAGCCTTGCGGCTCAAAACCGTTTATACTCTCTGGACACTTCCATGCCCGGCGTGTGCGCCGGGTTTAGGGGTTCCGTTGCTGATCGGTGGTTTAGCCTCTCACACAAGGCGTGCCACTTAGCGTTTCCGCATATGGCCTGCTGCATGTTTTCTTGCCATTGCTGGCATCCTTTCGGAGTGCGTCTCACGCCCGCCGTTTCCAGCCACGTTGTAGCCATGCAGCACTATCTATTCACTTTGTCTTCCCAGCACTGAGGGACAGCTTCCCCCAATTACGGTTTACTTTATAGAACACTATGGGGCGACTGGCTCCATACATCCCTACCCTTGTGAGACGCATTTCTGCGCCATTCTTGGGCATGGAGGGCATATTCAAAACAAATAGTCTTATGAAGGCCGTATGCTCATACGGCGTTTACCAGTGTTCTTCATTCCTGCGGCTATCCCTAAGCCGATACCGGCGGTACTAAGGGTGCCAATCTTATCGGTGACAGCATCCATTACATTGATGATGCCGGTGCCAAAGTCCATGATGCCTTTGAGAAAGTCGGAGTCCATGAGATTGCCTGCAAAGGACTGGAAGGATGCCTCTAGGCGCCCCAGGGAGCTTTGGATGCTCTGTTCGTACTCTTCTTGCGCCTTTTGGGCGGCTCCCGTGCTGTTTGTGGCAGTGTCGGCGGCCAGGCGTGCTGCATCAAAGCCTGACATCAGGGAGGAGAAGTAAGATTTCTGCTCGCTGCCGGCGACCAGGTTTGTTATGGATTCCTGTTGAGCCTTGCTAAGCCCTTGCCATTTAGAGGCTAGTTCGTCCAGCACCTGATAGGTAGGTTTGAATGTGCCTTGGCCGTCGATGATGTCAACACCGGACAATGCCAGCATCTCCTGGCGGAGGGCAGTGGCAGTAGCAGCCATCCCGTCGGTCTCTATGCCGAGGTTTTCCATTTCTTCCCTCGCGCCCCGCAGGCGCAGGGAGATGGCTTCATATGTTGCCGCAATGTCATCCGGCGACTGTAGGATAGGGGCAGCGGCAGCGATAAGGCCGATGGCTTCTTCCAGTGAATTGCCTGCTTCATGCAGGGCGTGAGCGGAGAGGCCCAGTCCCTTGCTGATGCTGGCGCCACTTTCCTGAAAGCGGCTTTCTACGGCGGAGAAGGAGTCAATGACGCGCATGACGTCATCCGCCCCTAGCCGGAAGCCTGCTAAGATACTGGCTAGGGATCCGGTGGCAGCGTCCATATCGGCGCTGGAGGAGATGTTCTTATAGAGTGCAGCGGCCTCTGCCAGCTTCTTAGCGTCTGGTAGGCTGTAGCCTGCCAGGCTCCATTGCGTAGTGGCGTTGATGATGCTGCTTACGGAAGCGCCTAACCTTTTGGCGCTGGCACAGGCCTCATTAAAGCATTTCTGCATATCGGAGGAGGAAGCGCTGCTGGCGCTTCTGAGCTTGTCCAGGGAAATGCTGATCCCTATGGCTTCTTCCGCCAGTTTCTGAAACTGATCAAGTGAGCCAGTTACATTGGAGACCAGGGATGACAGCTCCGAGAGGCCTTCCTTCATGGATTCCAAGAAGTCTGTATCGTCAGGCTCCATATGGATGGTTACCAGGTATCTATCCAGTTGCTTCTGGATCTTAGCGATATCAGCTTTCCCGATGCCGCTGGCATCAAGGATGGCTTTTAGTGTGATCTTTGGTTCGCTCATTTTGGTGTTTTCTCCTTTCTGTTCGTGAGATTGTTACAAGTATTAATGGGACAGGACATCCGGCTTATCACTTCCTTTCTATAGAATCTATGTATGAGTTATGTACACAGAACAGTCCCGTATGCTAGGATGCAGGACTGTTCTGAATTTACTATGATAAAATATATAATAGTGGAAATTCATGTTTGATGGTTTGTGGAAGATCATGATGCATTGAGGAGATACTTTTGGGTATTCGACATAATAGAAAAGAGTGATATAAAAAAAGTAGGGTATTAGTCACACTAAACCCTACAAAATGGTTTCTATCGCATCATCGCCAAGCATACACTTTCTTGATACGAGAACTTCCAAATACTAGTCACACTATCTTTGAAAGTAAACCTATTATATCATAGCCAAAAAATAGCGTCAATATGTTATAATAGATTTTTTAATCCTAAAATATTTTCTTGCGGTGTATCATAATAATACATTTTCTCATGGAAAATCTTGTTGAGCAGATAATTATCGCTTTGCTTATTTACGATTCTCATAAATCTTGCAGGGATAATATCTGCTACTTGTAAGCCGATGCAATTATCGCCTTTGACAACAAAACATATAGTCGTTAAATGCTCTGATGTATTTTCACTGCTATAATATATAGAGCCGTTTTGAATATAATCAAAATGATTGCGCTGTAAAAACATATTTTCTTTAAAGGTTCTTGATTCTATGCAGATAGATCCAATGCCGTCACGTTCTTTCAGGAAGTGCATATAGTTTTCCAGCAAATGCCTATAAGCAATATCATAGTTTGTCGTACCGCTATTCTTATAAAGTTCTTTCATTAAATTTTGGTCAAAATATACGCCTATAGTAGTCAGATCTATTAATTTGATAGTATTTACAAATTCTGTCCAAAATTTATTCCTGATAGAAGAGTCTCTAAAACATGAGAATTCACCTTTATTGCTCTTCATATCCGTATAGTGGAAAATAATATCTGTCCTGCCAAAATGTTTTTTCTTTAAATCACTTATTTTTGGCACCAGAATATCCTCATAATCACATCTTTTCATGATAAATCCTGCAAAACAGAAGTGAGGGTTCTTGGGGGTTTTCTTTGTCTCATCCGCGAATAGGATATACTCGTCCTTAGGTTTGATCATAATTATGCTCCGTAATCATTAGTATTCTATTTGTCATTTTCTTCGTGTTCCATTTTAGAATTTTGCATAATTATGATAGCATAATCATTATTTCTTGTCAAATTTTCGTTAAGATTATGGGTCTTGTGAAATAAAAGAGACGGGATTGCTGATCCCGTCTCTTTGCCTATATATTAAAGGATTTGCTGGTAAATCATAATGCATCTCTTACATCGTCCTTATCAGCTTTTTCCAGTAATTAAGCCTCCCTTTCACGTTCTCCGATGAGCTTGTCCCAGACTGGACGAATTGCTTATAGTCTTCATTCGTTTCATAACCTGCCATAAAGCCGTTGACGATATCGACAAATTTGCTAAAGGATTTCTTGTCTTTCGTAATCCGGTACCCGCTGTATAGGAGCATCGGGATAGAAGTGGCAGGTATTTTAATCGTATCGAATGCTTTATCGAGATTATCCATGGCTTCTTTCAGGGTGTTCATTTTGTTCATGCAGCTCTCGGAATGTTCTATTACGAAGGAATCAATGTCTTTTGTCCGAAAAGAAGTAAAGTCGCTGTTCTGGTTCGTCTCTATCAGCATGAGCGCCTGGATGATCAAGTCCCTGTCTGTCCCGTTCCTGCGCTGTGCATTGGTCATTAGTTTATTCATGAACGGATGGGTGGCGAGAGAGTAGATAGCTTCGCTGAAAGCGTCTGATTCATGGACGACACGTAGCTGTTTGCCATTCAACGGTTTTCCGGCATTTTGCCTGCGGAACATCTCGCGGACATCCTTTTCTGTGCAGTCAGTCAGCTCGTACATTTGTAGCTCAGCGCTTAAGATTGTGTCTTTAGTGTCTTCATCTAGTTTATTGAATCTTAAGCCGGCTAAAGCTTTTTCTTCCCCATTGACGAGGACAGGTTCCATATCTTTGGAGAGAGCGAATCTGTTGTTGGTAAAGTCCCTGACACAGCTTAGGCGCTGGACGCCGTCGATTACGGACAGGATGCCGTTTTCTTTGATGGCATATGTGGCGTTGATAGGATATTTGCGCAGCAGTGAGTCGATCAAGTCAGTCTTTTGTTTTTTGTTCCATTGTCCTTCAGGGCGCTGTAATTTGTGGGAGAGAAGGATGGTCCCTTTTTCCATGCCCTTGTTCAATGCCTGGAGTGTTTTCGTTCTGCAAGTGTAATCCATATGGCACCTCCGAAAATGCAAAATTCTGATGTTTTCAGATTAGCATATCGGATGAAAAAAGTAAATGTCTTTTGTATGATATTTTGATTACAAAATATTTGTTTTTACACAAAAAATGACGTTTTCACCCAATATGCGACATGTTTTTTGCAAGTGGGTGCCTGGATTTCTCTTTTGTTCAGTTATTTAGAACTAGATTCGGATTGCTTTTCAAGCTCGGCAAGTAAGCCGTCTATAAACCGCCAGAATGCTAAGCGGTATTTTGTTTCCTTTGCTTTTATTTGAAACCATCTGATAAGTGTGATCATATTTTACTCCATTTCTGCGCTGCTTTTTGCGCATAATTTTAATTTTTGCCGGTAGGCGTCGTTGATTAGTTCCATTGACAGGCGGACTTCACCGTTTTCAAGGCCGTTTTCTTCTAATATTTTTTCATATTTTTCGTAGATATGGATGCAGTGTTTGAAACTGTCCTTATTGCATGGCTTGCCTTCGGAGACTTTGGTGGCGAAGCTGTTGATTTCCCATCGCATATCGTCGATTTCTTTGTCAATGAACATTTGGGTGAGCTTTTTGATATCGGCGGAAATCTCTTCGTCGCGTCTGTCAGACTTTTCCATATCGTGTGCGTGCTTTTCTTGTAAAGCAATCAGGTTTTTGGATGTATTTATTAGAAGGGCATGCGCCTGGCGTTGTTTCCGCATCCATTTTGTCTCAATCCCAAGTTGATTGGTTATCCATTCGAAAAGGGAGACAATGGCTTTTATGCCGATGAGGATAACGAATACGGCAATGAAAACGGATGAGAAATCTACCTTGCTTAGTGCGATAATTTCATTCATTAGTTTTTAGGCTGTCTTTCCTTTCTTTTCAAAAGGCGCTTTCCTAAACGTTAAGCGCCTCCATAGAATATATCCAGATCCACTTTGCCGCTTATGCCGTCAATGATGCCTGAAGAGGAGTATTGCCATCCTTCGATAGGCGCTCCGATGTCTGGCTTTTTGGCAGCATTGATCGTATCTGTAATCTTTAGGGCAGCGCTGCTTGGATATCTGGCGATCCATATATGGTTACACGAGAGTTTGCTCTGGTATGGCTTGATATAGGTGTGATAGAAGCTCATGCCGGTATATAGGCCGAACGGATAGCCGCTATTTTCAATTACCTGTTGGTAAGCGTTTATGATGGAGATGAGCGTTTCGCCTAAGTTTTTCAGGCAATTGTCTTCTATGTCAAGGTATACGGTTGTCTGTAACCCATATTGTTTTAAATATCGGATGACTTTTTGGGCATCTCCCTTGGCTTTGGCGACAGTGGAGGCGTAGCTATAGTTATATACGCCGATGATAGGTATGTTGCAGGAGCTAAAGCCATGTAGATGCGTGGCAAATAGTTTATCCAATGTCAGATCTTTGCGGATGATTTTCAGGATGGCAAATTGTACGCCGGCATTTTGGACTTTCCGATAATCTGTAATGACATTATACGCAGATACGTCGATTCCTTTCCTGTCTTCATCATATGGTTCGGATGGTAGCGTGATAACGCCGGCAGATGAGCCAGGAATGGCGGATGAACCGGTAGATGTAGCGATAAAGGGTGATGAACTGATAGCCGCAGTAGGATCTGTCGGTGCGCCAGTGGTTGGGGAAGGAATGGCCGGCATGATTGTGTGGTATGCAGGGCGTCCATAGCCGGCGATCCTGCTGTTGTTTAGTGCGTATGACTTTTGGCATACGCTGCCGCCATTTGCGATAACCGTGCTGCCTGCGGAGGTATTTCCTTCTATTGTATATACTTTAGCAGCGTCTACGTGGGTGACTAATCCGGTATGATGGATTCTTTGCGCGTTCTTGAAGAAGATTTGGTCGCCTGGCTGTGGGTTTTGAGTATGCCATTGGCTTCTGTTCTTATAATATTGGGCGGAAGTCGGGGTGTAGGCTGACCAGCCGCCCAGCAGTTCTTTTGCCTTTTCTTTGCCGAATGCTTGTAAGAAGCACCAGTCAACGAACATATCGCACCAGGCGACGCCGTTTGCGTAGGGAGCGCCGATTTCTGCAATGAGGTCTTTTGCGTACTTCGTCCAATTGTTAGAGCCGGCGTTTGCGGTTTTATCTTCTAACTGGGAATTTGATTTTTTTTCAAGGTAGCCGACTTCTTGTCTGGCTATCCTAAGTAATTTTTCTAAAGACATATTTTCACGCCCCTTGCTGTTTTTTCGCAACATTGACACATGATTCAATTTTCTGTTTCAGCCAATGATCGAAGGAACCGTATAGTTGTTCGATGACTTTCTTAGTTTCGTCAGAAATCATGTGCACCGCTTCCACATAAGCGCGGTTGAAGGCTTCTTCCTGGGCGGCGTGATTAAATTGCCCGTTTGCTTTAAGGGAATCGGTATATACTTGGTTGACATAAAGTATGGAATCCATGACATCCGTGAAAGCGCCTTCGACGATTTTGCTAAGTTCTTCATTTTTGGTAGCATCAGCAATGATATTGCTTTCTTTGATTTTGGTTTTCATAAGTTCAACTGCATATTTGGCAATGACTGGCGTGATCATTGTCAAGATGATATAGAGGCAATAATTGCATATTTCTATAAATTCCATGTTTCCTCCTAACTTTCCGCTTTTATAAAAGGAATTGGCCGCTAATGCGGCTTATCTGAAGCGCTTTTGGCGCATTGGTTAATTTAGGTTCTGTAAGGTCAGGACACATTTTTTCAGGGTGTCGCATACATAGTCTAGTTCTTCTGTGGTTTCGCGGCCGTTGAAAGTGAGCCGTATGCAGCTATGGATATCTTCTTCTTCCATCCCGATGGCAGACAGGGCAGGGGAGGGGGAGAGGCTTTTGCTATTACATGCGGAGCCAGTTGAGACTTGGATCCCGTTCATGTCGAGGAGAATCATTAATGATTCTCCTTCGACGCCTTTGAAACATAGATATAGGTTATGTGGCAGCCTGTTCCCAGTAACAACTGGGGGGCCTACCAGATAGCTATGTGAGATGTTCTTAAGAATATAGTCATGAACGTAATCCCTGTTGCATGAGGAAATAGAAGAATAGTCATAGTTTTCTACGGCTTTGCCAAGTGAGGCGATCCCTAAGACATTTTCTGTCCCTCCGATGAGAGAGCTTTCCTGTGAGCCGTATATGAGGGGCGAAAGGCGAATGCTTTTCTTTTTATAGAAAACACCGCAGCCTTTTAATCCGCCGAGCTTATGGGCGGAGAAGCCGATCATGTCTGCATCAGAGGCTTTGACATTTACCGGGATCTGGGGGATAGAGCCGGTACAGTCGAGATAGATGATTCCATGATAGGAATGAACCGTTTGGATGATTCTGGCGATATCTTGTATCACGCCGATTTCACTGTTAGCGGCGTCGATGATGACAAGCGGCGTAACCATGCAGGTATCGAGCCTTTTCGCTAAATCGATTATGTCAATCATCCCATTGCGCCCAACCTTTAGGGCGTGTCTGTCCTGGTGGGATGCAACGCATTTTAGGATTGACTTGTGCGCAATGGGAGAGTAGAAGATTGTGCAATGGTGCTTTGCACAATATCCTTGGATAGCCAGGGCATTGCTTGCTGAGCCAGAAGGCGTGAAATAAATCTCATCTGGGCAGGCATGGATGAATGTTGCGACAGATCGCCGTGCTTTTTCGATTAACTGTTTCGGCTCTTTGCCGTAAGTGTGCAGGGAGGATGGATTGCCCCAGACGTCCAATATCGACATGAGATATTCTTTCATGGAAGCGGATAATCCGGAAGTCGCTGCGTGATCTAAATAGACGTTCATGTCAATTTCCTTATCCTTTCCGTAGTTTCTTCCTGTTTCGTGTCAGGAGCCAGGATTTCGTCAATGGCTGTCTTGATATGAGCCTGGAAGGTATCCGGCAGCGTACAGCCTTGTAGCTGTTTGCGTGCCGTTTCTCTGGTGATGGCGCCATTCGTATATTGGCGGATGATCAGATATATTTTATAGCAGTCAATTGTATCGGTAATGGCACGCCAGGGCTTGGTGGCCTTTGCATTCTTGCATGTCCCACAGACATGATATTTCGTATTGCAAATGGCGCAGGTTGCGTTTAGTCTTTCAGCCAATTTGGATATCCTCCCTTATATATTGTTAATCTTTGTACACGAATACTTCGCAGAGCTTTCCTGTCTCATCACAGTAAGGCTTCTGTAACTTATAGGTGACTGCATGCCCGCCGTCAGGCGTCAAGCTCACGTCAACGCTGGAGATATCAATCTGTGCTCTGGGGAAAGTGATGACACCGATATATTTGATGTTGCTATCGCATTTGTTGCGGAAGTAACAATGTACATGTAATGTCCTGATCGGCGGCATGGAATCAGCGGTCTTCGCCAGGCTGATGGCTTCTGTCATTTCTGCTTCGTAATTTACAATGACTCTGCCGGTAGTGCCGTCAGGGAATGTCAGTGTCTGTGTTTCTGCGTCAACTGTGAATTTGCCTTCTCCGATAGCAGCAGAGGCTTCTAGTGTCTCGCCAAATTCATTTTCATCATTGACTAGCTGCACATAAGGAATTTCTGCGCCTTCTGGGCCGACTGGCACATAGCGCAGCGTTACTTTGTTGTTCGCGATCTCTAATACTTCGCTGACAGGAGCGACGATCGTATTGTCGTCAGATGCGATGTTTTTCTCAGAAGAGAACTGTTCTGCGAGCAAGTCGAAAGAATGGATGGCATTCGTATAAGAAAGCGTTCCCTGCGCAGCGTTATAGAATGTAACGATTTCCGTTCCCTGTGCATCGGTGACAGGCGTGCCTTCCGATGAGAAATTAAGGGTAGGCTCTTTTACGTTTGTCAGTCTGCTCAGCAACTGTTTGGTTGTAGGGTCGAACTCCTCGATATACCTGATTTTTTCAAATACGACTTCGTTTGGGTTAAATGTTACCATAATGATGTTCCTCCTTATATTCAATGTGAGATGAAGGGAGTGGTGCTTAATTGAGCGCTCCCATATAGTTTAGTTCTTCTTTTTTGATTTTCTTTAGGTCTATTCCGAAGCCGGAATAGCCGCTTTGTAATAGCAGATTTGAGTTCCTGATTTTGTCCACTCGTTTTACGCTATCCATGAAGGCGAATATATTCATGTCCCAGATGGTCTGATCATTCCTTTTGAAGCCATCGTGATTCACCATAGTAGAAATAAGCGGTAATAAATATGAGGTACGTGGTTTGTTCTGCGCTGCTTCATATTCCGCTTTGGCGTCTTCGATAAAAGCGATACGGCAACTGTTTGTCCCTGCGACCGCGTCATTCCTTTTTAAGTTATGGAACGCTCTTAAATATTTAACGATCTCATAATAGGTGTGTTCATCAATCGTAAGGGTTTTGTATCCGTCGTTCTCCGTTGCTATTTTTTGCTCTAAATAGGCTTCGCCCTTTTCGTTTTTGCGAAGCGTCATTTCTTTTAGGTTCAGGTATTCCCCGAAAAGAATTTTCGTTTGCTCAGTGCCAAAATAGCAGCGCAAAATGGAATAGAACAGTTCGAAATCGGATATCTGGTCGAACGGGATATTTGCTTCTTCTAACTGCCAGCATAAGTCAACGCCGACGGAGCATAGCATATGTACCATCGAATAATAAGCGGATTCTCCATAGGCGCAGATTTCTTCTAATGATGGGATGCGGATGGAGATCTCATCGGTGATCTTATGTGGACAGCCTCGATATAAAACGAGTTGGTCAGGAAGGTCTTTGTTCTTCATAAGTGCTACCATGCCTTTCTGTTAGCCTGCAATATGCAATTGTCATGTCCCCCCTTCTCTTCCGGCATATTGTGAAGTTTCATGTTTCCTGGCTTTCCATATGTGTTATATACGAAAGGAAAAATGCCGGAAGATGTGATGAAAACGGGGAAAAACGGAAATTTCTAATGGATGACGGGCTTGTGCCTGTACTTATGGGAAGCCTTTTTCCAACTGGCTTTTCTCGCCTGTATGGCGCAGGGCGCGCAATACAATTGCCTGTTCGCGTTCTTCTCTATCATGGCGCCGCACGTGGCGCAACGGGCATATTTTTTATGTTCCTTAATATGGTAGTATTTCTTCTGCCATTTTAAGAGCTCTCCTTCCAGTGACCTACAGATATAGCTGACATAGAAATGGTCTTCGGTGAGAAAATCAAGCCTGCTGACAATGGCGGCCTTATCTTCATATTCTTCGATGCGCTTACAGTGATCAAGGCAGTTTAGCAAGAAAGATTCTATGGTTTTCTTATATTCTTGCCAGGATAAGACCATTTTCTGCGCCTGTAATTTTGCCTTGGTTTTCTCGGCGCGGTCAATGGCATCGTCAATTACTTCAGTCACGGTATCCGCATCCATGTCCATGCCTAGGGCCCATTCATAATAAAGCCGCTTAGGCGTTTTCAATAAATCCATATATTGCTTGTCCAAGATGACTTCTTTGTCAAAATATCTGGTATAAAGGTTGTTGATTTTCTGCCTGACCAGTGCGCGCCAGTTTTCCTCTTTCGTCATTGTCTTATAATGCTTGTATTCTACCGATGACCATGTGTCGAATACTTGCCCAAGTGCGGTGGGCAATAGCTCTTTTTGTACCTTATAGGTAATGGCCTTGGTATAGATCCTGCGCTTATTATCGCAAGACCAGATAGAGGAGCAGAACGAGCGGAAAATATCATCTTTCTCATCCTGTGTCTTAGCATCTTTGTAATCTTCTATGACTTCATATAGAAATAAATCCTCACATTCGTATATAGGTATCACCTGCCTTCCATTCATAATATTTCCCCAGATATTCATGGGATTCTTGCGTCTGCGCAGGAACTTCCCGTATGGAGATGTTTTTCTTCGGATTGCTGTTGTTCCTCAAGTTATCAATGATATAGTCCCCATATGCTGACCAGGCCAATGATTTGCTGATGGAAACGGAAGCGTAGGAGGCTTTGATGATATAATTGGCAATGAGCTCTTCTTCCATATTCAGTTCTTTGGCCAGCCGGACCTTGTAGTACGCTACGATAGCATCCATATTGAATTTCTGGTTCTCATCGGATGATTTCTCTCTTTGTTGGAGGATATGCTGCTTGATTTCTGCAGCGTACCCGTTTATGTATCTACGACAGAGGCGCAAGGTTTTCGTGTCTGATAAGTCTAGCGCGTGGTTGATGATGAGAGGCGCGGTATCTGCCAGGCGGATGCAGTCTTTTGACCAAAGGATATGCTTTTTCTCCCATGTACAGATATAATCGCATAGTTCATTCATAGGGGAAGGAGAGTGGTAAGCGTTGAGCGGCGCCTTGCATTCCTCGTCTTCTGTTTTCTTATTCTTCTCAGACAATGTCTGATATGTCTTGCGCTTGGCGGGATAATGGTATAGCAGGAAATAGGGCAGTTGTTTTAAATGCTTTCTTAAGCCCTGGCTCATATGCCAGCGATACCCTGTTTTGAGGAAATCAATTTCCTTTCCCTGGAAAATGCGCAGAAGGGAAGTGTAGTCGTCATAGCGCTTCTGAACCTCTTCATTTGTCGTATATCTGTTCTCTATGCTTGTAGCGACATTAGTGATCTCCCCGATTCTGTTATCCCTGGTCATGACTTCATATTCTGTGATATTCTCTGTTGTATATGGCTTGGGCTTCGCGGTTGCTTTATCCTCGATATCCAAGATGATGTTCTTATCAATTTTGGATGAAATGATCATAGGCTCGTCACATAATAAGAAAATATCGCCGTCGCAGTCAGCGCCGCCTTGTTGCGGGAGAGAGGCGTCATACATATTGAACATGACGATGTCTTGTCCCGTCCAATCGCCAAGCCATGTGTCGATGATGTCATTTCGCACGATCCTTGCTTTATTTACTTCTGATGGGTCGATAAGAGGCGAGCGAAAAGATACGATATCGCCAGCGTTAAAGTTGGCGCTATATAATTCATGCGCTTGCAAGCTGCCGGTAGGATCTTCTCCAACGGCATATTGCAGATAGCCAATCATGTCGCCCACGCCTGTATGATAGAAGCCGGAACAGTAGATTTTGCCGACTTTTGCCTCTTCAATGGCTTTTTTTAACTTCCGATAGATGAATTGCCTGACAGCGGGGTCATTTAGCATTACGTCATTCGTGAGCGCTGCTTCCATATATTTGCTATCCGGTTCATAACCATCAGTATCCATGACGCCCATGAATTTATAAGTATAGAACTTGTCGCCATTGATGATTTTCTCAAACAGGGATGTGGTATATTTCGCCAGTCTTACGATTTTCCCATCATTTGCGGGGTCTAAAATATCATAGCGGTCAAGCGTTTTCTTGTCATAGCAGGCGATATAGTTTGGGTTCCATAGATCAAGGCATTGTAGATACTGGAAATTCATGCGCGTATATTTGTGGATATGCTTAATATGATGGCTGTATTTGCTGATGCCTAAGCGGAATTCATATTTGCGTAGCGTATCCATATAAGCGGTCCATGCATTATTCCCATATTTCTCCTGGAAAATCTTATGTCCTTTGAACATGGAGATGTTCCATATGCAGTCAATCGTGTCGATAGGATGGCGGGTCCCATAAATATCCGTGATGTATTCATAATGCCATTCTTTCAAGATCTGGCGGAAAGGGACATAGACGGAATAGCCTTTGATAAAAGGCAGGCGCACCTGATAGCCGATGGCTTGGTAATCCAATCCAAGCTGGGCGCTTACGGCTTCCATGAAGCCATGCTCATGGCATCCACATCCGTCGAAGGGGGATAACTTGATATCGCGATAGCCTTCCTCGATTTCACGCGATTTATATTTTTTCTTTTCCCCGCTTTCTTTATCTATGTATTCTTTTTCCTTTTCCACAACATATTTAATGAGACGGTTTTGCAATGTTTTCTCATATTCTCCGATGATCACGATATGAGGCATATAGTCCTTTATCAGCGTACAGGTGCTAAACAGCAGACATCTTTGCGATTCATATTTAGAAATGACACAATCCTTTATAGGGATGTCCATCTGTGTAATTTGATATAATTTATCGAAAATGCTGTCGCATACGAAAGCAGTAATGCCTTCTTTTGCCTGCGAAGCGGATTTCCCGAAACGGGAGTAATGGACGCCGTTATAGGTAAAGCCGTCTCTTAAGATATGGCGCAGCTCTTTTTCCTGCTTCGGATTCTTCTTCGCCACGACGAGGATGAGCTCATTGATATGTAGGGATGGCTCGCCTCTTAGCCGTTCGATCTGATGGAATAACAGGGACTCGCCTTGGGCGATGATATATTCTTTCTGGATAGCCGTTTCCATGTCCATTACCACGTTGTATTTTTGCGCGATGAGTTCTTTGATGGGGATTTTGATCAGTGTATATTGTGTGCTGTTCATATGCTGCCTTCTCCTTTTAATCCATTTGCATTTCTTCTGCATTGCTCGTCAAATTTCGCATCCTGAGCGATACGGCTTGCAATCGCGGAGCCGCCCGCCTTGGGCTTCCCTCTATAGTCGGTGTTAAAATCCGAAAGATATATTTTCCCGCCGAAAGTGGTGTGCCCTTTGCGGATAGGGATTGCCTGACAAGGCGTTTCTTTACAGATTGCTGCTTGTTGTAATGTTTTGGTCATGATGGTTTTCTTGCCTCCTTAATCTGTATGAATGGGTTTGCTTACGCCATCTGTGTATGTTAATCCCGATTGATGGCATTAGCGGAATGGCTATACTATATATTTCTGGATTTGTGGGTGGAATTTTCGCGTAAATGCTTTATAGCAATTTGCTTTTGGGAACTGACTACGAGCTAAAAAACCGATATGTGCATGTGGATTATGCGTGTAAGCGGAATGAGGCAGAATTCCAAAGTGTCAAATCAAATGTTCCAAAGGTTCAAATTGACACTTTGGAATGTACTTTGGAAGAAGCGGTGATCCGGAGAAAAAATACATCCAGCGCCTAAATGGCAAGAGATATGGCACATGGCAAGTAAAGTCCGGCTTAATGGACAGCAGAAGCGATACTATATTAAATAATGATGCTTTTGCCGGCAAGATCATCTAGCCAAAGACGCTGTTTCAAGCAGTTATTTGATAGGGGATCCATAGAAATAAAATAACGAACGTTTGTTCGAAAAACTATATTGACAAACAAGAACACATGTTCTATACTTATCTTTGTTAAGACGAATCAATAGAAAAGACCCATCCTCAATCGGTGCTGGCTACACCATCGGACAGGTCTTCTACATACACACAAATTCAATGCCGAAATGGCTAGAATTTGAAACGCAGAACTGCGCTTATGCTATTATTGCATACTTCATTATTACAAGTCAAGTAATTTCCGGCAGTTCTGCTAAGTTTCAGGTTGATTCAGTGGTAACAGTATTTTTTATGGGAAAATATGGAAAAGAGGTGTATGAGATGGAACAGATTGTGGAGCTTTATTATGATGACGGTGCGAAGAAGCTGCACCGTATGGTAGATGGGATTTTACATAAACTGCACGTTCCGCCTATGGATAAGGATGATTTTTATTCTCTGGCGAATGAAGTTTTTGCTAATGTGATCAAAGAGTATGATGCTTCGAAGCCTTTTGAGGCTTTTCTATACACATGCCTGTATAAGAAGTTTTGTACCGAAATCGCAAACAGGACAAGGGATAAAAGGTGTACGAAGGTGAAAGTGGAAGAAATAGGGGACAATGGCGAGAAGATTGTGCGGTTTCAGATCATTCCCGATGAGCGCCTGGATGCGCCTGTAGGAGATGACACTTCGGCTACTTTAGGCGATATGATCGCCAGCGGGTTTGATATGGAGCAAGATGCCGGGCAGCATACGGAATCCTATAGTGAAAAGATGCTGGCATATCTTGACAGGCTCTCTAACCTTCAAAGAAATGTCCTAATGCTTCATGCGTCAGGCTATCTTCCGTTTGAGATCCGCAAGAAGCTTGGGATAAACGAGAAGCAATATGCGGATTGTTGTATAGCGATTCATTCTTATAGGAATGTCTCAGTCCTGTTTTAATTTAGAAATATGGCTTAGGAAAATGTGAGCTTAGAAATGGAAACGATGTAATGGGAACTTAGAGGAGAGGGCAAGTTCATTAATAGATAGCAGCAGAATCATAGGAGGGAGTTACGATGGCAAGACCACGCAAGCAGACATACACGTTAGACATGTATCTGAAGAAGAATAAGAAAGGTGATATTGATAACAATGCAGACGTTCAGAGGAATTTCGTATGGAATAATGAGCAAGTCAATGAGTTAATCGTTACTGTGCTTACGGATGATTATATCCCGCCCATTATCCTGGGAGAAGAGGAGAACTCTAAATTGCATATTGTGGATGGGGGGTGCAGGACGGCAGCTTTGAGGAAATTCCGGGAGATGAATTATAAGATAACTTCCTCTCTGGAAAACCCTCTTATCCCATATAAGAAGAAAATCATAGAAGAAAACGGGAATATAATATATGAAGATGCTTTGTTTGATATCAAAAATAAAACTTATGAAAAGCTGCCGGAAGAGCTGAAAGAGAAATTTGATGAATACCAGATCGAAACGGTCATACATGAATGCTGTGACAGCTACAAAATATCAAGCTATATTAAACGTTACAATAATCATGTGGCGATGAACACAGACCAGAAGGCATTCACTTATCTTGATAAATACGCAGGCTATATACGAAAGATTTTAAACAGCAGATTTTTCGTCGAGTGTAACTGCTATTCGGAAAAAGACAAGACAAAAGGTGCTGTTGAGAGAATTATCGTCGAAGCGCTAATGTGCATGAACCATTTGGATAATTGGAAAACACAGCCAAAAGCGGCTTGTAAGTATCTGAACCAAAACGCGACAAAGGAGGAATTTGACGTATTCGCGGAATACTTATGCAGGTTAGGGAAGGTGATAACGGAAGATATTAAGGGCATATTCAATAAGAAAGATTCTTTTCTTTTTTTGGCATTATTTGACCGATTTGCCAGGCTTGGCATAGATGATGAGAAGTTTGCTAAGTTCCTAAGGGTGTTCCAGGAGAAACTCCGGTCTGAGAGGAGGAATGAGAAAGGGCTGCTGTTCGATGAAATTGATAAAGATTTAAGCACGAAGGACAAGCAGGTGATCATAGACAAAATGAATATGCTAGAGAACATGTTATTGGCGTTTTTGGGTATGGGCAAGCCAGATAAGGGCAATTGGGAAGCAGATAGCATAGAGGAATTTATAGCGGAGAATCTTGGCATGGATATAGAAGATGTGCGGATGGATCTGGATCTATATAATGCGTCGTTAGATGTGCTGTTGGAGAATACGGTTAAAATCGGCTCTAAATTACGAAGCCAGGAAAATCGGCCCTCGTTGCTGGCCTTGATGGCATATTCCTATCAAGAGGATAAGGACTTAGATGACTGGATGAGCGTCTACGCCAAACAAACATCTGTTTATCTGACTGACCAGAAGAAGAATTACCAGAGGATAAGAGATAGTTTTGAAAGGTATTACGAAAACCAAAAAGCACGCCAATAGGACTATACGGAAATACGAAGGTATAAATACTTCGGGATAACAAATGCAAGTGTATAGAAGGGAGATACAGTAAATGGCGGAAGTAATAAATTTTCAGGAATACTGCAATATGAGAAATAGAGATTCCCAGAATAAGAGACATACGCCTCTCCGGGAACCGGCGAGAGACTGCCATATCATATATTTTGAAAAAAAGCCAGCGAGCAAAATATTTGTATAGGCTCCCCCAATATGACAATACTCAGAATACGATATCCTAGTAGCGGAGTGAATATTTTGATATGACAGTGACGTATTCGGTAAACGGGGAAAATGTGAAGTTTGAGGATTTGAAGAATTTGGAGATCACGAAGAAAGATTATATTGATTATATAGAGGCGATTAAGAAAACTGCCAATGATTTCCACAAGGAACAAAAGTGTTAAAAGTATGTTGAAAAGAGGTGGGCGCTTTAGTATAATTAGGTGCAGTTAGAAGAAACAAGATAATCGTAACAGCAATTGTTACCTATTTAGTTTGGAGAGTGGCCGTTATGAAAAAGGCAGCAGCGATTTACATCAGGGTGTCAACAGACCATCAAGCGGAAGAAGGATATTCGATTGAGGCACAAAAAGAGCAGCTTTCGGCATATTGTATTTCCAAAGGGATAAGAGAATATGAGTTTTATATCGATGGCGGATGGTCGGGAAGCAACATAGAGCGCCCAGAGATGCAGCGCCTGATCAAAAATGTGAAAGACGATCGGATTTCCCATGTGATAGTCTATAAATTAGACAGGCTGTCACGTTCCCAGAAAGATACTTTATATCTGATCGAGGATATTTTCAACCCGCATGGCGTAGCATTTGTGTCCCTACATGAGACAATGGATACTTCTACGCCAATGGGAAGATTGATGATCGGCATTTTATCTGCTTTTGCCCAGCTAGAACGCGAGAATATAAGGCTCCGTACCCGTATGGGGATGAAAGAGCGGGTAAAGTCGGGACTGTGGACAGGCGGCGGAAGGGTTCCTTTCGGATATGATTATGATAAAGGAAGGGGCATTCTGGTACAAAACCAGGATGCGGAGAAAGTGCGGCAAATCTATCAATTATATATAGAGGGGAAATCTTCACAAGAAATTGCCAATATATTGGGATTAAAGTATGACAGGCTGGTATATCAGATCCTGACCAGGAAAAGCAATTACGGCATGATCGAATACAATGGGGAAGAATATAAAGGACAGCATGAGCCTATTATTACAAAAGAGACATATGACATTGCCATGAGGTGCATGCTCGATAGAAGCAAGGTCAGAGCCAATACATCGGAGCATCTTCTGACGGGGTTAGTGTATTGCGGGAAATGCGGCGCCAAAATGCGGTACTTAAAATGGGGGAATAAAGGATATAAATTTGTATGCTATTCACAACAGACTAGCAAGCCATATCTGGTCAAAAACCCGGATTGTGAACAAGAGAAACTATGGGCGGATGAAGTGGAGAATGTGGTAATCAGGTCTTTGTTCGAATTTGCCAATAATTATAAGCCAAGTGAAACGGAATCATTGGCGCCGGATGACACTTTATCTTTGTTGTATAAACAACAAGAAACGCTTAACAAGAAATTAAAAAAGTTATATAATATATATGCGGATACAGATGATGATAACGAATCGTTACTGGAAACGATCCGTGATCTGAAGAAACAGATGAAAAGTGTCAATAAGCAAATTGAGCTGGATACGCAAAATGATATTGTATTTGCGAGAAGAAGGGAACGCACGCAGATTCTTTCAACGGTTGGCGAACTATGGGATACGATGGATAGCAGCCAGAAGAAGACGGTTATCAGAAAGCTGGTCAATAAAATAGAGATCTGTGATAATCATGTGCATATAGACTTTTCTATATGAAGTTTTCTCGACAATGTATGTTCATTGGGACGGCATAGGTAGAGAATTTAACATTTAGAGTGCAATCAAAGTTGTCGATTGCTTTGATCAGGCCAATGCAGCCGATTTGAAAAAGGTCGTCTACATTTTCGTTGCTGGAATGAAAGCGTTTGATGACACTGAGAACGAGCCGGAGATTGCCTTTGATATATTCTTTCCTTGCATTATCATCTCCATCTCCGATTTTCCGAAATAACTCTTCTTTTTCCGTATTTTTTAATAATGGCAGTTTGGCTGTATTGACACCGCAGATTTCCACTTTTCCCTGAACCATAATATTCTTATGCTCCTTTCACTTGCCCATATATTTTTCTTCCTAAAAAGGATGTGCGAAAGTAAAGGAATTATTCATGGATTGATAGGAATTTATAGGGAAATGAAAATGTTTTACAAAGCAGAATATATTTGATACATTAAGAGTAAGTAAAACAAAAGAGGCGCTAAAATGTCTGGTTTGGCAGCTTAAGAGAAAGGCAAGGTTATTGGTATGAAATGCAGAAAATGTGGAGCAGAATTAGCGGATACCGATAAATTCTGCAACCAGTGCGGATGGAAAGTAGTAAAGGAGAATAAATGCCCTACATGTGGGGCGGCGTTGCAGGACGGTGCGAAATTTTGTCCCAAATGTGGCAGCCCGGTAGATGGCAGCCATGCGCCCGGTACGGGGAAGAAGCCTGTAGCAGTGGCGGAGACTTCAGAAATCCCGATTGCTGATATAGAACAGAATATTTTATTCGAAACAGAGAAGGAAATCCATAAGAGCGAGAAAAATGCCGGCAATGGCAAGAGTGTGAAAAATGATGGAGCCAATCAGCGCCTCGAGAGCCAATCAGGAGCAGAGCGATTTGCCGGGGATGAGAGGAGCGAAGGGGCAAGCCGTAGCGCAAGCGCCGTGAGACGGGCTGATGATGAGAGAAGCGAGGCAGCAAACAGGAGTGGGAGCGCCCCGAGACGGACTGACAGCGAGAGAGGCGAAGGGGTTAGAAGAAGCGGGAATGCCACTAAGCGGACTGACAGTGATAGAGGTGATGGCGTAAGAAGGAACACAAGCGCGAGGAGACGTGCGGATGACGAGAGAAGCGAAGGGACAAGAAAGAGTGGAAGCTCGGGCAGGCCAAAGCGCGCGGCATCGGAGCGGGAATGGGAAATGGATAGGCCGAGGAAATCTGTTCCTGCACCGGAAATGAAGAGAAGAGAACGCCTAGAACCGGTTAAAAAGAAGCGTTATGAAGAATGGGATGATGAAGATGAAGATGACGAGGATGATGATAACGACAGCATCATGACAATCGTGTCCGTTGCGGCTGCATTCCTGATCCTGGCAGTCGCTGCATTCCTCATATTTACGATGGTCCGTAAGCAGGCTCCTAAAGATTATGGGGAAAATACACAGGAAGAAACCGAGAATAAGGATGCGGAAGAACAGGAACAGGAGACCGGACAGGGAGCAGAAGGAGAAGGCGGGACACAAGAAGAGGGAAGCGGACAGGAACAAGAGCCGGAAGAAGAAAACGAGGCAAGCGCGGTCGGTACGATATCCATTGTTTCGAATGTCAATGTGCGTGATAATCCGAGCACGGAGGGGACTAATGTCATTAAAGTCGCCAAAGCAGGAGAAACGTACGAGTATTTTGGGATAACAGAGGATGATAACTGGTATATTATTCATGTAGAGGATGGCAGCCTGGGATATATCTATAAAAAATATGTTTCGGTGAACTAGTGGAATAGAGGAAGCATAAACAGGTTAACATGGAACCATTTTCCGGTTCCTGCATTTAATAGTAAAAAGACTAAAATATCAGGGATATTATGCTGTTTTCGGATTTTAAGAAAAAAGAAGTCATAAATTTGAAAAATTGCCAGAAACTTGGGAAAGTGACGGATTTCGAGTTCGATGAATGTACCGGGCAGATTTTCAAATTGATTGTGTCCGGGAATAATAAAATATACGGATGGTTTTGCAATGAGCCGGATTATGTGATCTGTTATAAAGACATCAAGCAGATTGGGCCGGATATTATTATAGTGGATATCTGTAAGCGTAATTAACATATTTGTATATTCCGATCCCGGCCTGTATTGTTGCGGCATGGCACGAAACATTTCAGTTGACATAATTATCCTGTTATGGGATAATGTCTATAATGTTTCGTGCAGAAGAATTTATGTGCGGGGGGATTTAGGATGAAGTGTCCATTTTGTGGCCATGAGAATACAAGGGTAATTGACAGCAGACCGGCGGAAGATAATAATTCGATTAGAAGAAGACGTGTCTGCGATGAGTGTGAGAAACGTTTTACGACATATGAGAAGGTAGAAACGATTCCGCTTATCGTTATTAAGAAAGATAATAACAGGGAGACTTATGACAGGACGAAAATCGAAGCAGGCGTGCTTCGCGCGTGTCATAAGAGGCCGATCAGCGCGAACAGGATTACGCAATTGGTTGATGAGATTGAGACGGAGATCTTTAACAGGGAAGAGAAAGAGATCCCCAGCCAGATCATCGGGGAGCTTGTGATGAATAAGCTAAAGGATTTAGAGGCAGTAGCCTATGTCCGGTTTGCGTCCGTTTATCGTGAGTTCAAGGATATCAATACCTTTATGGATGAATTAAAGAAAGTGCTGGATACTTCGGAGAGCAGCATATGAATAGATATGCCGAAAGCATAGAGATCAAGTGTATAGGAAAAGGGAACATTCGCATTAGGAACACGAAGTTTGGGAGTACAGATTAGAAAGAAGCAGGGAGAAATGATGACAGACCGTGAGAAAGAAATTATAGCAAAAGCAAGTGTGCCTATGACGATCGCCAATGGCATGCGGTTCTTTTTTATGATGATCGCGTTGTTTTTGCTATTGTTTATTTTCTTTGGTGGCAAAGTGTGGGGAAATACAGCATGGTTTGCAGGGTTCCGGCAGAACGCTTACAGTTTTTTAATGTGGGATATCCTGCTCATGTTCCTTAGTACGGTTGCCAAGATTTTTTTCGCCGCAAGATACAACCATATTGTAAAAAATATGTAGCAGACAAAAGCGATCTGCTGGATAAATTTCCTACACCTTGCATATATGCAGGGTGTTTTAGGTTGAAAAATCATGCCGAAGCATTGCTTTTTCAACCCGCAATTTGTGCCGGAGCGCTACAAATTTGCCTGGGATGGCGAAATTTTGTAAACAAAGTACGCAAACTTGAGATTTTCGGCGCCCCGTCGCGTAAATGCCCCGGAATGGAGATTAGGTTGCGCGGCAAGAGAAAGGATGAGTAGATGCTAGAACGTTTTTATCCCGACGTATATGTAGATTCCGCATATGATATCGAATATGAGGCATTATATGACAAAGGATACAGAGGGATCATTTTCGATGTTGATAACACGCTTGTGCCGCATGGCGCGCCTGCGGATGAGCGGAGCATTGCACTTTTTGACAGGCTGCGGGGCATTGGGTATGAGAGCATGCTCTTATCCAATAATAAAGAGCCGCGCGTGAAATCTTTCAATGATAAAGTGAAGACGCGTTATATTTACAAAGCCAATAAACCGTTCCCGGAAAGCTATCGGAAAGCGATGGAACTGATGAAAACAACGCCAGAGACGACGATCTTCGTAGGGGACCAGCTTTTTACGGATGTATGGGGCGCGAAGAAAGCGGGCATAAAGTCATATCTCGTTAAGCCAATCCATCCGAAAGAAGAGATCCAGATCGTGCTTAAGCGTATCTTGGAGCGGATTGTGCTGTATTTTTATAAGAAGAGACAGGAAGATAAATGCAGGGAGAAAAGATATGATTGACGGAAAAACGAGAACCTGTGGATTGATCGGCAACCCGGTGGAGCATACGATGTCTCCGATCATCCATAATACATTAGCGGGAACGTGCGGGCATAATCTTGTCTATGTGCCATTCCCGGTAGAAAATGGCAGCTTGGAAGATGCGATAAAAGGCGCTTATGCGCTTAACATCCTGGGCTTGAATGTGACGGTTCCTTATAAAAGCGAAGTGATAAGAAGCCTTATAGAAGTGGACGGGTTAGCAGCTAAGATCGGCGCAGTCAATACTCTCGTCCGTACTGAGGGCGGATTCAAAGGGTACAATACCGATATGAGCGGATTACATCGTGCGATGATAAGCGAGGGCATCCGGATTGAAGGAGAAGAGATTGTGCTGTTGGGAGCAGGCGGCGCAGCAAGGGCAGTTGCATATCTTTGCGGCGAACAAAAGGCTAAGAAGGTATACCTGCTGAACCGTACGTTAGATAAGGCCGAGAGAATCGCGAAAGAAGTGAATGGGGCGTTTGCCAAAGACGTTATTGTCCCAATGTTATTAGCCGATTATCCGAAGCTGCCATGTGGGAAATATCTGGCTATCCAGGGGACTTCCGTTGGGCTCTTTCCGCATGATGAGGAAGCGATTATTGAGGATGCCGCTTTTTACCAGAAGATACATACCGGTTTTGATCTGATTTATAAGCCTTTTACGACGAAGTTCATGAAACTTGTCACGCAGGCAGGAGGCAAGGCATATAATGGGCTGAAGATGCTGTTATACCAAGGAATCGATGCCTATGAGCTATGGAACCAAGTAGAAATAAGTGAGGAAGAAGCGGCACATGTCTATCATGCGTTAAAAACGGCAATGGGGCTTTAAGCGTAAGACGAGACGAGAGAAAACGCGCGCAGAGAAAAAGAAGAAAAATACGTCAGGAAAGAAGAGTTATTTATGGACAATACGATACTGATTGGGTTTATGGGGTGTGGAAAATCGACGGTAGGCATTAGGCTTTCTTATCGTATGCGCCGCGCCATGGAAGATACGGACAAGCTGATCGAGAAGGATGAGGGAAGGAGCATTGCGGAAATATTCCGGACAGACGGAGAGGCCTATTTCCGGCAACTCGAAACGGAATGTTTAAAGAAGCTGCTTAAGACCACCAACCGACAGATTATATCGGTAGGCGGTGGCCTGCCGATACGGGAAGAAAATCATGCGTTGCTCAAAAAACTGGGAACAGTGATTTACCTGCGCGCCGAAGCGGAGACGATCTACGGACGGGTCAAACATGATACTACAAGACCGCTTTTGCAATGCGAGGACCCGCTAGAGCGGATCAGGGAAATGATGGAGAAACGCGCCCCGATTTATGAAAAAACAGCGGATATTGTGATTGATGTGGACAAGAAAGACTTTGAGACGATTCTATGTGAGATTACACAAGCAATTGGGGCATAGGCAGGATGCGCAACACATGCAGGCTGTTTTGCCATGCGAAGTAGCGTAAGAAGAGCTGCTGGTTCGAAAAGAGCTATTGCTGTAAGAAGAACTGTTGATTATGGAAAAAGGATGGAAAAGCATATGAAAATACTTGTGATTAACGGGCCGAATCTGAATTTCTTAGGGATCCGTGAGAAAAGCGTGTATGGAACGAAAAACTATGACGATCTTCTAGAGATGATTGCCCATAAAGGACAGGAAGAAGGATGTACCATTGAAGTGTTCCAAAGCAACCATGAAGGCGCGATTATTGACAGGATCCAAGACGCTTATTTCGATGGCACGGAGGGGATTGTCATTAATCCGGGGGCATATACGCATTATAGCTATGCGATCCATGATGCATTAGCGAGCATCACCATACCGAAAGTAGAAATCCATATTTCCAATATTATGGAGCGGGAGGCATTCCGGAAAGTGTCCGTGACTGCGCCAGCCTGCGATAAGCAGATTTACGGGCAAGGGCTGGACGGCTATTTGATGGCGATCGACTTTGTACTGGGTAAAGAAGCAGCGTCTTATTAGTTCCTTCAGAAAGATAATATAGTAGTGGTTTTGATGTAAAAATCAAAATCACTACTTTTTTTGGAAAAAGTGTAAGATTTTAGGTTTCTTAGACGGAATATAAAGTGAAAAGTGGTTCTAGAGCCGGTTATAGAAAGAAGGAAAAAGAAAGGGCATGGTAAAGTGATGAGAGCGAGTGAAGATAATTTTATCCGCCTGCTGCGAATGCGTAAGGAGGAAGGGATTCAATATGTCATAGAAACATATGGGGGCTTGATCCGGTCAATTGTCTACGGGAGATTGTCTCGGTTCCCGGACAGGGCGGAAGAATGTATGAATGATATTTTCTTCGGGATCTGGCAAAACATTGACGGTTTTGATGAGAAGAAGGGGAGCTTTATCAATTGGGCAGCAGGCGTTGCAAGGCTAGAAACAATTGATATGCTACGGAAAATACAGCGGGAAAAAGGCGCAGTTTCTGTAGTGCCGATAGAAGATATGGTGATTTTACAAGAAGATAGGGAGCTTTTAACACTAGTGGAACAGGAAATTTCAGAGGAGACAGAGCAAATACTGAATTGCCTCTCTTCCAAGGACAGAGAATTATTCAGGCGTATTTTCGTAGAGGAGCAGGAACCTGAAACGGCAGGATGTGCAATGGGAATGAGCAGGGACAATGTCTATGTACGTATTTTCCGGGGAAAGAAGAAAATCCGCAGGAAAATGCAAAGCTGGAAAGGAACAAAAGTAGTGTGAAAAATCCATATATGGAAGATTTTTCACACGCAAATTTGTGCCGACGCTGATAGCGTCTTGGCCCTAAAATTCGCAAGCCAAGCAAGAATGGAGGATTAATATGAATAAAGAAGCGTACAAATTGGCGAATGAAATCGGAGCAAACTGGGAACCGGCTTCCGCTTATATGGGAGAGAGACTGGACCGGCAAGAGGCAGAAAAGTATAAGGAGGCAGTTATGGGCAGAATCAGGGCAGAACATAATCGTGGATTGACAAAGAGAAAGGGAAAAACAAGACAAAAATCTTTCCGCAGGGGAATGGCGGCAGCAGCCTGCGCGGCAGCTCTTGTCTGTAGCGTGGCAGTATTCGGAGAAGAAGTGCATGCAGCGATCGCACAGATAAGCTGGAGCATAAGCAGCGCGCTTGGCCTTTCAAAGGATTTGGCAGCATATCGTAATGTCGTGCGTACTTCTGCGACAGATAAAGGATATGTCATAACCCTACAGGAAGTAGTAGCGGCGGAGGGAAAAGTAGTTGTGAATTATACGCTGCAAAGAGAAGACGGTGAGGCTATGGAAGCAGTGATGATACCGATCGCAGAACTTGCCATAAACGGAAAGAAGATATATAGCGGATCTTCCGGCGGCGGCAGATTTTTGGATGAAGAGCATACGGTAACGGGCGTAGATATGTCTTATGATGTAGATGACATTGATATGGCACAGGAAAATCAATTCCGGCTTACTTTTCATGAACTGGATGTAGAAAGCGATGTAAAGGGTAAGTGGGAATTCCAATTCTATGCTGAAGGAGCTGATTTAATCGCGGATACCGTCCGTATTCCTATACAGAAAGAATTTGTAATAGAAGACGGTGTCAGCGTGACGTTAGAGGAGCTTTCAACCAATGAGTTAGAACAGAGGATTGGCTATCACATAGAAGGTTCCTCGACTTATATCGTCATGGTACAGGCAGAGGATGATACAGGGCGAAAGATACAATTTAGCACCAGACGGTTTGATGGCAGGAACGGGGATGGCTATATGCAGAATGAGGAAATGACAGATGGAGGCCGTATTGCGGATAATGCAGGATCTGTATCGCTGAAATTATATGCGACGAAGCTGCCAGAGGAAAGCGGGCAAATGAGTCATGATTATGTGCAGATAGGAGAGACGATCGAAGTGGATATTCCTTAGGTTGGCAACTTTTTTTACCTTTTTTCGGGAAAGAGGTTGAAAAATAAAATTTTATAGTATAAACTATATAGGAATTATATTGTGAAAATGTGAAAACTTAGGAGGAATATTTTATGATATCGGCAGGCGATTTCAGGAATGGTATTACCATCGAATACGAAGGTAATGTTTATCAGATTGTAGAATTTCAGCATGTAAAGCCCGGTAAGGGAGCTGCTTTTGTCAGAACGAAACTGAAGAACATTATCAATGGTGGCGTTGTAGAGAAGACCTTCAGGCCAACTGAGAAATGCCCACAGGCACGAATTGACAGGAAAGATATGCAGTATTTATACGCGGATGGCGATTTGTACAACTTTATGGATACGGAGACTTATGATCAGGTCGCTTTAAACGGAGATACCGTAGGTGATGCGCTGAAATTCGTTAAAGAAAATGATATGGTGAAAATCTGTTCCTACAATGGAAATGTATTTGCAATCGAACCGCCGTTATTCGTAGAACTTGAAATTACAGATACTGAGCCGGGATTTAAGGGTGATACCGCAACAGGCGCTACCAAACCTGCTATTGTAGAGACTGGCGCGAAAGTAATGGTGCCTTTATTCGTTGATCAGGGTGAAGTGATCAAGATTGATACCAGAACAGGCGAGTATCTGTCCAGAGTATAAGACATGCTGTATATTAGTTGAATGTAAAAGCCTATAAGACAATGGAATCGTTATTATCCATTGTCTTTTTATGTGGCGGAAAGTTTAAATATGTCATTATGGAAGCTGTTGCCCGGAGAGAATAGAAAGAGAGGATAGTATGACGATAGAGCAATTTGGGGGCAAAGTGCTTGAATATTTAAAGAAAGTATTGGAAAGCGAGTGCCAAATAGAGTTCCGGGAAGTGACGAAAAACAATGGCGTCTGCCTGCATAGCATTGTGATCACTGCAAAGGATTGTAATGTTTCGCCAGCAATTTATATTGATGAGATGTTTGAAGCATATCAAAACGGCAGGACGTTTAAAGATATTGCTTATGACATTTTATGTGCATATTACCAATATGTCAGAGAGCCAAATATGAATATGGAGTTTTTCACACAGTTTGCACAGGCTAAGAACAAGCTTCTATATAAGCTGGTAAATGCAAAGGATAATAGAGAGCTTTTGCCAGAGGTGCCATACATTGAATGGAATGATCTTGTGCTAATATTTTATTACTTGTTCGAGGATGAGCAGATAGGGCGCGCTACGATCTTAATTCGGAACACGCATTTGAAAATGTGGGGGATCAATATGGATACGCTATATGAAACGGCTCAAGAGAACATGCTGCGGCTTTGCCCGGAAGAGCTTACGCCTATTCAGCAGATCGTAGAGGAGCTTGTAGATATGAGATGCAACAGCCAGGGAGAAGGCGCTCCCATGGAGTTCCCTGAAGGGTTTCGCATTGAAATGGCACAAGATGTATCTATGTACGTATTGAGCAACCGCAGCAGGCTGTTTGGGGCATCGGCGCTTTTGTACGCAAAATCCCTGAAGCGCTTGGCGGAGGAGCTGAATAGGAATCTGGTCGTTTTACCCAGTTCTGTGCATGAAGTCCTTGTTGTGCCGGATGATGGCGTTACGAAGAAAGACTTTTTCGCCAATATGGTCAAAGAGGTGAATGATACGCAGGTAGACCGGGAAGAAATATTGTCTTATAGCATCTATTATTATGACAGGGCATCAGACCAAGTCTCAATCATGTTGCCAGTGTAAAAGAAGAGGAGATGAGTGGAATGGGTGGAAAGCGTGGGGAAATCTTATTAGTAGAGGATGACGAGAGTCTGAACAGGGCAGTTAGCTTGAAACTATCAAGAGAGGGATATACGGTATACCGTGCAGCAAGCAAGACGGAAGCGGACGAACTGTACCATATGCATCCAGTGCAGCTTGTGATATGTGACATTGATTTACCGGATGGAAATGGCTTGGACTTCTGTGCGCATGTGAGAGCCGACAGCGATGTGATGTTTCTGTTCTTGACAGCGTTTGGCACGGAAGAAGATATGTTAAAAGGCTATCAGGCCGGAGCGGATGACTATATCGCCAAACCTTTTTACCTTGCAGCGCTCATCTCTAAAGTGAACGCGATCATGAAAAGACACGTGGCGGACGTAGAGCCAGTAATTTTGTCATCCGGTTCTATCGCGCTGTATTTAGCGGAGAATCGGGTCAAAAAGGATGGGGAATATTTGGCGCTTACGGCGAAGGAACAGCGCCTGCTTGTCTTCTTTATGAAGAACCCTATGCGGATACTGACGAAAAACCAGCTTTTGGAAGCTATTTGGGACATTGACGGTAACTTTGTGGATGAGAATACGCTGGCGGTCAATATCCGGCGCCTGCGGGAAAAGATAGAGGCCGATCCTTCGCAGCCCTCTTATTTGAAGAATGTGAGAGGATTAGGATATATCTGGGAGAAAAACGTAGAAAGCAATCATGGGGGATAAGGCGGCATGCGTGATGAATTGAAGAAAATCGCATATCTTTTTTCTTTTTTTATCCTGGCGGTCATGGTAGTGTCCGGGGTTTTGGCTGTGTCTATAATGCGTGACGTATATGTGAATGAGATCCGTACGGTGCAGAACCTTGCAGGGAGTGTACTGACAGAATATCCTGAGGCGGAGGCTCTTTTTGCAAAGGCGCTTCGGGACATGGATAGGGAAACGATGGAGGCTGGCGCGCCTATTTTGGAAAAGTACGGTTATGATGAACAGGAACGGATAGAAGAGAATGTTTCCTATGTACATTTGAGAACGCGTTTATGGATAGCGTTCGCGGCTTTTGGCGGATTATGCGTTTTGGGCGTGCATGCTTGCCTGCGTACAGTGGCAAGGCGGCAGGAGCAGCAAGAGGAGCAGGTATTAGCGATATTAGAAAAGTACCTGTCGGAAGATTACTGTCCGCTTATGGAGGATGGGCATATAGAGCTATTGGCGAATCCGCATTTTGCAGATGTCTTGCAGAAGCTCGGCAATAGCTTGAAATTAAAGACCGATTGGCTTAGAGAAGAGCGTGACCATACGAAAGAACTTGTTACGGATATTTCCCATCAGCTCAAAACGCCAATCAGTGCGTTAAAAGTCTGCTTCCCCCTTTATGAAGATGCAGTGGAAGCTTCAGAAAAGGAAGAATTCCAGGCAAGATGCATTGCCCAGATAGAAAAGCTGGAATTGCTTGCGGATTCTTTGGTTAATATCTCGCATTTAGAGACACAGATCTTTCAATTGCAGCCGCAGGCAGTATTCGTGGAAGATATATTGACTGAATCGGTTAATACAATCTACCATAAAGCTTTGAAAAAGCAGGTTTCTATTGAAACAAACGAGCTTTCTTCCGGACATTTTTCTCTGTATCTGGATAAAAAATGGACAGCAGAGGCAGTGGCGAATGTTTTGGACAATGCAGTCAAATACAGTCCGCCAGAAGGCCGCATCATGATACGCGTTCAGAAATTATATAGTTTCATCCGCATAGAGATAGAAGACGGTGGCATTGGGATTCCTGAAAAAGAGAAAAACCGTATATTTCAGCGTTTTTATCGTGGAAGCAGTGAGGCTGTGAAAAAGGAAGAGGGCGTAGGAGTCGGGTTATACTTGTCCAGAAAGATCCTAGAAGAGCAGGGCGGAGCAATCTTTGTGCGGTCGGCAAAGGAAAAGGGAAGCGTCTTTATCATCCAGCTTCCCTATGTTCCATAAAAATTTGTTTGCTGTAAGGTTCTTGTAAGAATACCCTTTTATAATAGGCCATAAATGAGGAAGAGATTATGAATGGGAGGTATTGCCGGATGGGAATCATACTGGAGACGAAAGAGGTATGTAAATATTATCAGACAAATGGAAATGTTGTGAAAGCGGTGGATAGAATTGATTTGCAGATACAGCAAGGAGAGTTTGTCACGATCATCGGAAAATCGGGAAGCGGGAAATCAACATTGTTGCATCTGCTAGGAGGATTAGATAACCCGACGTCAGGAGAAGTGCGGTTAAATGGGAAAAATATCGCAGGATATTCCCAAGAGCAGCTTGCTGTTATCCGTAGACGGGAAATCGGTTTTATCTTCCAGGCATATAATCTCGTGCCATCTTTAAATGTATGGGAAAATATCGTGCTTCCGCTTGGGTTAGATGGCAGGAAAGTGGATGAGGCATATATCAGGGACATTATAGCGACGTTAGGCATGGAAGATCGGACGAAAAGCCTCCCCAATATGCTATCGGGCGGGCAGCAGCAAAGGTGTGCGATCGCAAGGGCAATCGCTGCAAAGCCATCTATCGTCCTTGCCGATGAGCCCACGGGAAATCTGGATTCTAAGACAGGGGACGAGGTAATGTCTCTCTTAAAGCTTTCAGCGAAAAAATATGGGCAGACATTGGTAGTCATCACACATAATGAAGAAATCGCGCAGATGGCAGATAGAATGATTGCGATTGAAGACGGTAAGGTGGTGAAGTAGGATGCATACGATTACAACACTTGCTATCAGTAGAATAAAATATAATAGAAGCCGTACGATTTTAACGGCAGTTTCCATTATGCTGACGACCATATTGTTGATGGCAATCGCCACTAGCGCGGTGGGGCTGCTGGATATGAACAGGCAGCAGGCAGTGGCGAACGGAAACCTACATGCTTCTTTTTCTGGTCTGACGAGGGAACAGGTAGAAATCTTGCAAAGCCATATGGATGTAGAAGCAGTAGACATTGGCGAGCTGTTCGCGACAGTGGAATATGAGAAAATGAATGGGACGTTAGCTTATAATGAACAGGTAAAGCCAGGCATATATTACCGAACCGGCAATCTGATAGAGGGACATGAGGCATCAGCAATCGATGAGATCTGTGGGCCGAAGGCATTTTTCGAGCGAATGGGGGCAGAGCCTGTCATTGGCAATAAGGTTATGATCTCATTCCGTCCCCATGGCAAAGGCGAGATTGAGACGAGAGAGTTTACAATCTGTGGCATTGTGTCAGCGATTGATATCTCACAGCTAGGAATCAGCGATTCCCGTATCGCATATAGCGCGACAATATCGGAAGCGTTGGCGGAATCCTATTTTGAGCCAAAGGAGCGGGAGTATAGAGCTTATATCAGAGTACTTGGCGAAGAAGAGCTTAATTACGATGAAATGAAGGCAAAGATAGAGGGCGTGGCAAAAGACATTGGCTATGCATCTGAAGACATTTATCTAAACGATGGATATTTATATACTATGACGGATCCCGGCACGGAAGCGATGCAGATAGTGGGGGCGCTATCATTCATAATTTTGGTTTTTGCTGGGCTCGTGATTTATAGCATTTATTATGTCAGTGTCATTACTGATGTGCAGGAGATAGGGAAGCTAAAAGCGCTTGGCGCATCGAAGCAACAGATTAAAAGGCTTTTTTTGATAGAAGGAATGCGCATATCCGTGTTTGCCATTCCGCCTGGTTTGCTTATAGGCTATCTTTTGCCTGTCCTTCTTTTGCCACGGGTTATGCATATGGCGATAGAAAACAGCATGACAGCAACACCGGTAAAGGCTATCCATATGTTTTCCTTGCCGCTAATGCTCCTTGTTGCGGCAGCGGTGTTTCTCCTAGTGATATTATCACTTTGTAAGCCTGTGAAAATGGCGATGAAGATTTCACCGATAGAGGCAATCCGTTATCAGGAGAGCAGCGGTTTTAGGTCAACTAGAAAGGGATATAAGAATATCAATTTACGAAAACTGAGCGCAGCGAATCTGATGCGGAATAAGAAGCGCACGATCGTGACAATGACAGCGATGGGACTTAGCTGTGTGCTGTTTATGTGCTTAGCGGGCGTACTAGGGAGTATGAGAGCTGAGGATCTTGCCAGAAGGAATATTGAGTGGGGAGATTTCAGGCTGGGGATTGAGTATTCGCGCAATGATAAGGAATATCCAGAGAATAATCTGAATTTGCTACAGGAACAGGATATTTTTAACGATACATTGATAGAGAACATGAAAAACATAGACGGCGTAGAAGAAATCGTACGTAGCGAGCGCGTATTAATCGCGTCTGGGCATGCAGCAGAAATTTTCGAGAATGGAAACCGTGTCGATATGTCCTGTATGGATAGAGAAAAGGCGAAACAGTGGCAAAGAGAAGTAAAGCGCGGGAATCTGGATTATGATAAGATGGTGCAGGAATGCGGCGCGGTCTTTACAGGGGATTTTTTCATGGATACGCTCGGGTTTGCAATTGGGGACGAGGTAGCGCTCATTGTTTATGACGGTGAGAGGCAGATCCCTCTTACCGTAAAGATCATGGCGTCAATAGATACTGGTGACGGGACATATTTCGCCCTGCCAGAGGAGCTTTACCGTGAGCTTGGGTTACAAGTAGATTCGACCACGGATTTATATATTTCGGTGGCTCCGGAGAAATATGATATTGTGAAAGCTTATTTACAGGGCATTGCGGATGATAAGCCATACTTATCGCTCTATACGATGGATGAAGAAATGCGGATTGGGGAATGGGGCATCGCTCTGATGAAATATCCTTTATACGGGATTCTCGCGATGATTGCGGTTATTAGCTTCATGAATCTAATGAATACGATGATCACAAGTATTGTCACGAGGAAACGGGAACTTGGGGTTTTGCAGGCGATCGGCCTTTCGGATCGGCAGCTTAGGAAAATGCTGGCAGGAGAGGGCATGGTCTTTATATTTGGGACATTGCTTGCAACGGTAACGGTTGGCAACATTTCAGGATATTTTATGTTCATCTGGGCAAAAGAAAACCAGTTCATGAGCCTGTCGGCGTATCATTATCCGCTGATAGAAACGTTGCTTTTTTCTTTCATATTGATTGCAGGGCAGCTTGGAATTACCTATTTCATTTCCAAGCAGATACACAAGGAAAGCTTGATTGATAGAATCCGCAACAATGAATAGAAAGGAAAATTATAAAAATTTTCAAAAAAATTCTGGTTTCTGTTAAGATTCTGTGCGCTTAATATGC
>CAJTSL010000035.1:0-3763 GCA_910578845.1 uncultured Lachnospiraceae bacterium | reverse complement strand
TAGTCTAATGGATAAAACGTAGGCCTCCGACGCCTTTGATGCAGGTTCGAGTCCTGTCGGGTGCATTGTCATCATCGCTTTAGAAAGAAAGGTTGTAGGTGAATGAGAACGTCAAATAATAATATAGGGGATAATCTTTTGGCGAGGTTAGGAAGTTGGTTGGTAAGACATGCCAAAATAGTTATGCCAATTATCCTGCTTATTTGCGTGGGAATTACCGTAGCTATTGCCGTTAACGCAAAAAAGAAGGATGCAGAGAACAAAGAAAATATAGAAACAAATTCTACATTAGATGAAGAAGATGCTACGGTACGTGTCATTCCGCAGGTACCGCTGCAGGAGAATACGGATCCAGGGGTAGATGACTTGATCCATTCTTACTATAACGCATTGGCAGCCGGAGATACCGATATCATCCGTACGCTCGTGGATGATTTGGACGATACCGAAGTTTTAAGAATCCAGGAGATGAGCAAATATATTGAGTCATATCCGACTGTAGAGGTTTATACAAAACCCGGCCCAAAAGAGGACACGGTTCTTGTATATGTATGCTCGGAGCTGAAATTTACAGGTGTAGAGCAGCTTCTTCCAGGTATGAAAGGATTTTATGTCCATATTGACGAAAATGGGAAATATCGTATCGCTGAAGATGAAGAAGTAGAAAAAGAGGATGCGGATTATATCAAAGAAGTTGGCTTACAGGATGATGTTGTGGATATGAACAACAAAGTCGTTGCTTCCTACAATGATATAGTTGCGACAGATGTAGATTTGGCGGAGTTCATTCAGGATCTGTATAAAGAAATTGAGAAAAATGTAGGCGAGGCGCTGGCGGCGCAAACAGAAGAAAGTGAAGGTCAACAGGAAGGCGAAGGAGTTACAGAACCGGATACAGAAGTTGCGAATACAGAAAATACGGAACCGGCATCGGTAGTGACAAGAGTACGGGCAAAAGATGTTGTCAATATCAGGTCTTCGGACAGTGAGACCGCCGATAAGCTTGGCAAAGCGGCAATCGGTGACGAATTCAAGCTTCTTGAAAAAAGAGGTAACGGATGGAGCAAGATTGAGTACGAAGGAGCGGAAGCTTACGTAAAGAGTGAGTTTTTGGAGGATATTGAAACCGCAGAAGTAGCTGAGGTGGAAAATACTGAAACGCAAACGACGCAAGAGCCGCAGGCTACAGGTACGGTGACAGTGACCGAAACTGTCAGGATCAGGAGCGCGGCGAGTGAGACAAGCGATAAGCTTGGTGTTGCTTATGCAGGGGATAGGCTGGAGCTTGTCATGAAACGTGCAGACGGATGGACAGAAATCAAATATAATGGGCAATCTGCATTTGTGAAATCTGATTATGTGAAATAAGCCTGTATGGTCATGATTAGAGTAAACAGAATATGGTAATAGTAAAGAGTATAGAGTAAAGCCTATGCTCTTTTTTTATTGTAGTAAACGCTCAGGAATGGAGATTAGGTTGAAAACTACATCTGTTGCTACGCATGCCGATGCATTAGTTTTCAATTATGGTTCAATATGATCAATATAGGATAGGGAGGCAGGAATGAAGCAGGATGATATTTCGATTTTAAAAGAAATCCAGAAGAATACACAAATGGCAATGTCTACAATTGATACGATACTGGATAAAACAGAGGATGATGATTTCACCATAAGGCTCTCAAAGCAGTCTATTGGATATGCCAAAATACACAATGATGCAGTTGAGTGCCTGGTGGAAGAGCAGAGTGGCACTTATAGAGCCAACCAGATTGCGGAGCTGGTATTGAGAGGGAGCGTGCATATGGGAACGATGCTCAATGTCAGTACGAGCCATTTAGCGGAGTTGATGATCCAAGGCAGCAATAGAGGATTGACCAATATGTATAAGGCAGTCAAACATAATACGCTCGCACAGGAGAAGTCAGTAGAACTGGCAAAAGAGCTGATGGATTTTGAAGAGAAGACAATCGAAGAGATGAAGCAGTATCTGTAGAAGTGGGGAATCCTGTAACTATAGAATAAACTAGAATAACCACGAATTTGTACTGACGCTGATAGCGTCTTGACCCCAAAGTTCGTAAGTTGAGCAAGAATGGGGATTTTTATCCTAAGTAAAAGAAAATAAAGAAGTATAATTGTATACAATTATACTAGAATATTTGTATCATTGTACAATTTGTATAAAAAAACGTCTGAAATTTCTATATTTCCGTAAAGGAATCCGTCTTGTAGATTCTTTCATGACATACTATAATGAAACATGGATAAAAAAGGAATATGCAAACTAAAGGAGGATATAAAGATGTCATACGTTGATGAGGTTTATGAACTTGTAGTTGCAAAAAACCCGGCACAGCCAGAATTCCATCAGGCAGTGAAAGAGGTGTTAGAGTCTCTTCGTGTTGTGATTGAAGCTGACGAAGAAGCATATAGAAAAGATGCTTTGTTAGAGAGGCTGACAGTGCCGGAGCGAATCGTGCAGTTCCGTGTTCCGTGGGTAGACGATAAGGGACAGGTACAGGTCAATAATGGTTTCCGTGTACAGTTTAATAGTGCGATTGGGCCTTATAAGGGAGGCTTGCGGTTCCATCCTTCCGTTAACCTTGGTATCATCAAATTCTTAGGATTTGAGCAGATTTTCAAGAATTCTTTGACAGGTCTTCCGATTGGCGGTGGCAAAGGTGGATCTGATTTTGATCCTAAGGGTAAATCCGACAGGGAAGTCATGGCATTCTGCCAGAGCTTTATGACAGAGCTTTGTAAACATATTGGCGCGGATACGGACGTACCGGCAGGTGACATCGGCGTAGGCGGACGTGAAATCGGATTTATGTTCGGACAGTATAAAAGAATCCGTAACCTCTATGAAGGCGTCCTGACAGGAAAAGGCCTGACATACGGCGGTTCTCTTGCAAGAACGGAAGCAACCGGATATGGCTTATTATATTTGACGGCGGAAATGTTAAAATGTAACGGTAAAGATATCGCAGGTAAGACCATAGCAGTATCTGGTGCCGGGAATGTTGCGATCTATGCTATCCAGAAAGCACAGCAGTTAGGCGCTAAGCCTGTTACCTGCTCTGATTCTACTGGTTGGGTTTATGATGCAGACGGCATTGATGTTGCTCTGCTAAAGGAAGTAAAAGAAGTAAAGCGTGCTCGTCTGACAGAATACGCAGCAGCAAGGCCGAGTGCAGAATACCATGAAGGAAAAGGCGTATGGAGCGTGAAATGTGACATTGCCCTTCCTTGCGCAACCCAGAATGAACTGAACCTGGACGATGCAAAGGCGCTTGTAGCAAATGGCTGCTTCGCGGTTGCAGAAGGCGCTAATATGCCTACCACATTGGATGCAACGGAATATTTGCAGGAAAACGGCGTTTTGTTCTGTCCTGGTAAGGCTTCCAATGCGGGTGGTGTCGCTACTTCCGCGTTAGAGATGAGCCAGAACTCCGAGAGGCTTTCCTGGACGTTTGAAGAAGTGGATTCTAAGTTACAGGGAATCATGGTAAACATCTTCCACAATCTGGATGAAGCTTCTAAGAAGTATGGCATGGAAGGCAATTACGTAGCTGGCGCGAACATTGCAGGCTTTTTGAAAGTGGCAGAGGCGATGAAAGCACAGGGAGTTGTGTAAGCATAAATACTTAAGATAGAGAATATATCAAGAAGTCCTGTAAACCTAGCGTTTATAGGACTTTTTTATTGTATGGCAATTAAAAAAACCACCTGCTATGCAGGTGTGACAACAGCCGCTTTA
>CAJTSL010000034.1 GCA_910578845.1 uncultured Lachnospiraceae bacterium | reverse complement strand
ACGTATACCTGAGCGGTAAATTTTTTGTGGCATGTTACAGAACCTGGTTTTGCAAGAACCTGACCTCTTTCGATGTCTGTTCTCTGGATACCACGAAGCAGAACACCGATGTTATCACCAGCCTGAGCCTCGTCAAGCAGTTTACGGAACATTTCAATACCTGTTACAACAGATTTCTGTGTCTCTTCTTTAACGCCAACGATTTCAACATCATCAGACATATGAAGCGTACCACGCTCAACTCTACCAGTAGCAACAGTACCACGGCCTGTGATAGAGAATACGTCCTCAACAGGCATTAAGAACGGTTTATCTGTATCACGCTGTGGATCCGGAATATAATCATCAACTGTGCTCATCAGTTCCATGATCTTATCGCCCCATTCTCCGTTAGGATCTTCAAGAGCTTTCAAAGCGGAACCTTTGATGATCGGGCAATCTGTGAACTCATACTCTTCAAGCTGCTCTGTGATTTCCATCTCAACCAGCTCAAGAAGCTCAGGATCGTCAACCATATCACATTTGTTCATGAATACTACGATATAAGGTACGCCTACCTGACGGGACAGAAGGATATGCTCCTTTGTCTGCGCCATAACACCATCAGTAGCAGCTACAACAAGGATAGCGCCATCCATCTGTGCAGCACCTGTGATCATGTTCTTTACATAGTCAGCATGTCCAGGGCAGTCAACGTGAGCATAATGTCTCTTATCTGTCTCATACTCAACGTGAGCTGTAGAAATTGTAATACCTCTTTCTCTTTCTTCTGGAGCTTTATCGATATTCTCGAAATCTGTAGCTGTGTTACCTGCTACTCTTTCGGAAAGTACCTTTGTGATAGCTGCTGTCAATGTTGTTTTACCATGATCAACGTGACCAATGGTACCAATATTACAATGGGGTTTGTTTCTTTCAAATTTAGCTTTAGCCATTTCTAAAGTCCTCCTTAAATTGATTTTGTTTCTAACCTACTATAGTTTTGATTTTCTAATCCACTATCTTTGATTATATTAAAGATTGGCAATATTTTCAAGCATTATTTAGATTTTGCTGCCAACACTTTTTCTTGTACGCTCTTAGGCACTTGCTCATATTTTTCAAAGAACATCGAGTAGTTGCCACGTCCCTGTGTTTTAGAACGTAAATCGGTGGAATATCCGAACATCTCAGCAAGCGGCACATAGCCTTTTACCATCTTGCCACCGCCGATATCTTCCATGCCTTCGATATGGCCGCGTCGGGAGTTAATATCACCGATTACATCGCCCATGTATTCTTCTGGCATAGTTACCTCGACCTTCATAATAGGCTCTAGTAATACCGGATTCGCTTTTTTCATAGCTTCTTTAAAGCACATGGAACCTGCAATGTGGAATGCCATTTCAGAAGAATCGACTTCATGGTAAGATCCATCATAAACATTCGCATGCACGCCCAATACCGGGAATCCACCGAGAATACCTGCTTTGGCTGCTTCTTCGATACCTTCGCCGACAGCGGGGATATATTCTTTCGGGATCGCACCGCCTACAACAGTAGATTCGTACTTGAATGTCTCTTCTCCGTTCGGATCCATAGGCTCAAATTTAACTTTACAGTGTCCATATTGTCCACGTCCACCTGATTGCTTCGCGTATTTGTATTCCTGGTCGATTGGCTTAGTAAATGTCTCTTTGTAAGCAACCTGCGGTGCGCCGACATTAGCCTCTACTTTGAATTCACGGAGTAAACGGTCCACAATGATCTCCAAATGAAGCTCGCCCATACCTGCGATGATTGTCTGGCCTGTCTCATGATCAGTATGCGCACGGAAAGTCGGGTCTTCTTCAGCAAGTTTTGCTAACGCTTCACCCATCTTGCCCTGTCCAGCTTTTGTCTTTGGCTCGATTGCCAGTTCAATAACCGGCTCCGGGAATTCCATGGATTCCAGGATGACCGGATGCTGCTCATCACAGATCGTATCACCTGTCGTGGTAATTTTGAATCCAACCGCCGCTGCAATATCACCAGAATATACTTTATCCAATTCCGCTCTCTTGTTAGCATGCATCTGCAAGATACGCCCAACACGTTCTTTTTTGTCCTTCGTCGCATTCAGCACATAGGAACCGGAGTTCATCGTACCTGAATATACTCTGAAGAACGCAAGCTTTCCAACGAAAGGATCTGCCATAATCTTAAATGCAAGAGCAGCAAACGGTTCATCATCAGATGAATGTCTCTCGATCTCATTGCCATCCAGATCAGTTCCTTTGATAGCAGGAATGTCTGTCGGTGCCGGCATATACTCCAGAATAGCATCCAAGAGTTTCTGTACGCCTCTGTTCCTATATGCGGAACCACAGCAGACAGGAATCGCACGGCATTCGCACGTAGCAAGGCGCAGTGCCTTCTTCATATCTTCTACCGGAGGTTCTTCTCCCTCCAAGTACATCATTGTTAAATCATCATCCAGTTCACAGACTTTTTCCAATAACTCATCACGGTATAAGTCAGCCTGGTCTTTCATATCTTCCGGAACATCGACAATATCAATGCTCTCGCCTTTATCATCGTTATAGATATAGGCTTTCATTTCAAATAAGTCGATAATTCCTTTGAATTCATCTTCTTTTCCGATCGGAATCTGTAAGATGATCGCGTTTTTACCTAATCGGTTTCTGATCTGGTCTACTGCACCGTAGAAATCAGCACCTAAGATATCCATCTTATTGATAAATGCCATTCTCGGTACATTGTAGGTATCAGCCTGACGCCATACATTTTCTGACTGTGGTTCAACACCGCCTTTTGCACAGAATACGCCGACAGCGCCATCCAGTACGCGGAGCGAGCGTTCAACCTCAACAGTAAAGTCAACGTGCCCAGGCGTATCAATAATATTAATACGATGCTCTAGCGCGCCTGGCTTTGGCTTGCATTTTTCTTCCAAAGTCCAGTGACACGTTGTCGCGGCTGATGTAATCGTGATGCCTCTTTCCTGTTCCTGCTCCATCCAGTCCATGGTAGCAGTACCTTCATGAGTATCACCAATCTTATAGTTTACGCCAGTATAATAAAGGATACGCTCTGTCAATGTCGTTTTACCGGCATCAATATGCGCCATAATACCTATATTTCTGGTTCTGTCTAATGGATATTCTCTTCCAGCCAAGGTTTTTTCCTCCTGTTAATCTTTTTTGAAGAAGTTCCAAAGGAACTTCTTCTGGGCAAAACTATAGTTTTTCTTGGCCAACATTCTAAACTGGCCTGGTATATCTTTTTGCCCTTTAGAAGCGATAATGTGCAAATGCTTTGTTTGCTTCCGCCATCTTATGCATATCTTCTTTTCTCTTCACGGCTGCACCGGTATTGTTGGCTGCGTCCATGATTTCGTTCGCCAGTCTCTCCTGCATTGTCTTCTCTCCTCTTTTACGAGAAAACATTGTCAGCCAGCGAAGACCCAACGCCTGCCTTCTATCCGGACGGACTTCAATCGGTACCTGATAGGTAGCGCCGCCGATACGTCTTGCTTTTACCTCAAGAACAGGCATGATGTTATTCATTGCCTCTTCGAATACTTCTAACGCCGGCTTTCCGGTTTTTTCTTCAACTCTTGCAAATGCCCCATATACAATTTTCTGTGCGATGCCTTTCTTACCGTCCAACATGATATTGTTGACCAGCTTTGTGACAACCTTATTGTTGTATAAAGGGTCTGCTAATACATCTCTTTTTGCAACATGTCCTTTACGTGGCACGGTTCTTCCCTCCTTATTAATATTTGCAGCAATGCTCTTCTTAGGCATACTGCGCTCAATAAATCATCGGTACTCACATGTGTCCTCTAATTCAATGTGTTCGTGCGGTTTTCTATATTCTATAAGAATCCCAACACTAAATTAGTTCTGTTTGTGGTCCTAATTTCTACAACCTAAGCTCTTTTACAATCTGCTCTCCGAAACTTAGCTTCTTTACCCAGTCAATTTCTTAGGCAATTATACTGAAGTTATCATAGAGCGATCTGCCAAAGCCCACTTCCAAAATAAATCTACTTCTCTTATTTTGCAGCTTTAGGTCTCTTAGCGCCGTATTTGGAACGTGCCTGTTTTCTGTTAGCGACACCTGCTGTATCAAGCGTACCTCTGATGATATGGTATCTTGTACCGGGTAAGTCTTTTACCCTTCCGCCTCTAATCAGAACAACGCTATGCTCCTGCAAGTTATGGCCTTCTCCCGGAATGTAGCTTGTTACTTCAATCCCGTTGGAAAGACGTACTCTGGCAATTTTTCTAAGCGCTGAGTTAGGTTTTTTAGGAGTTGCTGTCTTAACAGCCGTGCAGACACCTCTCTTCTGAGGAGAAGCTGTATCTGTTACCGCTTTATGAAGAGAGTTGTATCCTTTCAGCAAAGCAGGTGCGGTTGACTTCTTAACAGATGTCTGACGTCCCTTTCTGACTAACTGATTAAATGTTGGCATTCTTTTCACCTCCTGTATCTTTCAATACGTATAAATTTTTTATGCACACTAAAAAACGCATCCACGTGCACACTATGTTAGTATACTTGCCCGCAAATGCGTTGTCAATACATTTTTTTCATTTTTTATGGTCTTTTATGCCTTTACCCATTATTTTCTCATCTAACGTTTCATTTTGGCAAAGGCACGCCTAGACATGAAAACATCTCTTTCCCTGACGCGCTTATACGCAAGAGCTATTTTCATGTCCTGGCCAATGCTTTTCCGGCTGCGATGGCAGCAAGGCAATGGAAAGTACTCCCTTTATTCAATGATCTCCATTGCTTCTTCAATGACATCGTCGTCCATTTCTTCTTCCATTTCTTCCTCGTCTACGAGATCGTCATCAAATTCATCCGATACGTCATCGAAATCCTCAGATACCTCGATCTCCAGATCATCATCATCTGCTTCAAAGCCGTCGTCAATATTGACTTCTTCGCCCATGGCAAGACGAGCTAATAAATTCTCATCCGTGCTTAACTTGGTATTGCGGTATCTCTTCATACCAGTACCTGCCGGGATCAGCTTACCGATAATGACATTCTCCTTTAACCCGATCAGCGGGTCAACTTTTCCTTTGATTGCCGCTTCTGTCAGGACTTTCGTTGTTTCCTGGAAGGATGCTGCCGATAAGAAGGAATTGGTCGCCAGTGCAGCCTTCGTGATACCAAGCATGATCTGTTTGCCATCAGCCGGCTCTTTTCCTTCTTTTGCAAGCGCTTCGTTCATATCCTCATATTCAAGCACATCCACTAATGTCCCCGGTAGATATTCTGTATCACCGCTGCTTTCTATACGGACTTTCTTTAGCATCTGGCGTACAATGACTTCAATATGCTTATCCGCAATATCAACGCCCTGTAAACGATATACTCTTTGGACTTCGCGCAGCATATAGTCTTGTACGGCGCGGATTCCCTTGATTTTCAGTAAGTCATGAGGATTTACGCTACCTTCCGTCAGTTCATCACCAGCTTCCAGCATTACGCCATCCATAATCTTAATCCTGGAACCGTAAGGGATCAGGTAAGTCTTTGACTCTCCAGTCTCATCATTCGTAATCACGACTTCACGTTTCTTCTTGGTATCTTTTATCGTAGCAACGCCACTGAACTCTGCGATGATCGCAAGGCCCTTCGGCTTACGTGCCTCAAATAGCTCCTCAACACGGGGAAGACCTTGGGTAATATCATCACCGGCAACGCCACCTGTATGGAACGTACGCATAGTAAGCTGGGTACCCGGCTCTCCAATCGACTGTGCCGCTATGATGCCGACAGCTTCGCCCACCTGGACAGCCTCGCCAGTCGCCATGTTCGCGCCATAACATTTCGCACAGATACCGCTATGGGAGCGACAGGTTAGGATTGTACGGATTTTCACCTCTTCAACCGGTTCGCCCTTTTCATCCACGCCTACATTCAAAATCTTAGCCGCACGGCTTGGGGTGATCATATGGTTTTTCTTGACAATGACATTGCCGTCTTTATCTTTAATGTCTTCACAGGAGAATCTTCCCGTAATTCTGTCTTTCAGCCCTTCGATAGTCTCTTTTCCATCCATGAAGGCTTTCACATACATGCCCGGAATGTCCGCGCGTTCTTCGCTACAGTCAATCTCACGGATAATCAGTTCCTGTGATACGTCAACCATACGTCTGGTCAGGTAACCGGAGTCCGCCGTACGGAGAGCCGTATCGGAAAGTCCTTTACGCGCGCCATGGGCAGACATAAAATATTCCAGAACGTCAAGTCCTTCACGGAAATTGGATTTAATCGGCAGCTCGATCGTTCTACCGGTCGTATCCGCCATCAATCCACGCATGCCCGCTAACTGTTTAATCTGCTGGTTAGAGCCACGGGCGCCGGAATCAGCCATCATAAAGATGTTGTTATACTTATCGAGGCCGTTTAACAGTACATCTGTCAGTTCTTTATCTGTTTCGTTCCATGTCTCGACAACGGCACGGTATCTTTCTTCTTCCGTAATCAATCCACGTCTGAAGTTCTGTGAGATCTTATCAACCGTAACCTGCGCTTTCTCAAGCATCTCCGGTTTCCTCGCTGGCACTGTCATGTCAGAAATGGATACGGTCATTGCAGCCTTGGTCGAATAATGATATCCTGTAGATTTAATCAAGTCCAAAACTTCGGCTGTCTTTACCGCGCCATGGATATTGATGACTTTCTCTAATATCTGCTTCAATTGTTTCTTGCCAACATGGAAGTCTACTTCCAGTTTCAGGAAGTTCTCCGGCTTGCTTCTGTCAACAAACCCTAAATCCTGCGGCAGGATCTCATTGAAGAGGAAACGCCCAAGCGTAGACTCTTCCATGCCGGAAATGATCTCGCCATCAGCCGTTTCTTTCTGTACTCTGACATGGATCCTGCTATGCAGCGTACACTCCCCATTCTCATATGCAAGAATGGCTTCATTAATATTCTTATAGTATTTCCCTTCGCCGACAACGCCTTCTCTCTCCTGCGTCAGATAGTAGATGCCAAGCACCATATCCTGTGAAGGAACGGCTACCGGCCCACCATCCGAAGGTTTTAACAGGTTGTTGGGAGAAAGAAGTAAAAACCTACATTCAGCCTGGGCTTCTACGGACAGAGGCAGATGCACTGCCATCTGGTCACCATCGAAATCGGCATTGAACGCCGTACATACGAGCGGGTGCAGCTTAATCGCCTTACCTTCTACCAGGATCGGCTCAAATGCCTGGATTCCCAATCTATGCAGGGTAGGCGCACGGTTTAACATAACCGGGTGCTCTCTGATGACTTCCTCAAGCACATCCCATACCTGCGTATCAAGTCTCTCTACCAGTTTCTTCGCATTTTTAATATTCTGGGAAATGCCTCTAGCCACAAGCTCTTTCATAACGAAAGGCTTAAATAGCTCAATAGCCATTTCTTTTGGCAAGCCGCATTGGTAAATCTTTAATTCCGGTCCAACGACGATAACGGAACGCCCTGAATAATCGACACGTTTTCCTAAGAGGTTCTGACGGAAACGCCCTGATTTACCTTTTAACATATCAGAGAGGGACTTCAAGGCACGGTTACCGGGACCGGTTACCGGACGTCCTCTTCTGCCGTTATCAATCAGCGCATCCACTGCTTCCTGGAGCATCCTTTTCTCATTGCGGACAATGATGTCCGGCGCGCCAAGCTCTAAGAGCCTCTTCAAACGGTTGTTTCTATTGATAATCCTTCTATAGAGGTCATTTAAATCGGAAGTCGCAAAACGTCCACCGTCAAGCTGGACCATCGGGCGCAGATCCGGAGGGATTACCGGAATGGCATCCATGATCATCCATTCAGGTTTATTGCCGGATTCCCTGAACGCTTCCACAACTTCCAGCCTCTTAATGATACGGGCGCTCTTTTGCCCGCTGGAATCTTTTAATTCTTCTTTTAATTCTACTGCTTCTCTTTCCAGATCAATCGATTCTAACAATTCCTTAATGGCTTCCGCTCCCATGCCTACACGGAACCTAGATCCCCAGCTCTCTCTCGCATCCTGGTATTCTTTCTCGGAAAGCACCTGCTTATAGTCCAGATCGGTCTCTCCGGCATCCAATACAATATAAGCTGCGAAATACAATACTTTCTCTAGCACTCTTGGCGATAAGTCCAAGATAAGTCCCATACGGCTCGGAATGCCTTTAAAATACCAGATATGGGATACCGGAGCAGCGAGCGCGATATGTCCCATACGCTCTCTACGGACGCTCGCCTTCGTTACTTCTACGCCACATCTGTCGCAGACAACACCTTTGTACCTGATTTTCTTATATTTGCCGCAATGGCATTCCCAGTCTTTGCTGGGTCCGAAAATCTTCTCGCAGTATAGTCCGTCTTTCTCCGGCTTTAGCGTTCTGTAATTTATTGTTTCTGGCTTTAACACTTCGCCTCTTGACCACTCCCTGATCTTATCGGGGGATGCAAGGCCAATCCTAATTGCATCGAATGTCATAGGCTGATATGCTTCCTGTCTCATTTCCGCCATATTAAGCTAACTCCTTTCCCTGACACAACTTGCTTCTCTATTCGTAGGACTCTTCAAAATCCTCTTCCAACTCCATGTCTTCTTCCATGAAATCCGCCTCGTCATCACTGCTTACCAGTTCTCCGCTTTCTTCATCGAATTCTTGTTTCTGATAGCCAAGTGAGCCAAGTGATTCTTTTTCATAGTCGTAGTCCCTAGAATCACCTTCTATCTCATAGCGGTAATCGTTGTCACTATAATCAACCGACTCCATGATTTCCACCTCTGTCTGGTCTTCACGAAGCACTCTGACGTCTAAGCCAAGTGACTGTAGTTCTTTTAGCAGAACTTTGAAAGATTCCGGTATGCCAGGCTCCGGTATATTATCGCCTTTGATGATCGCCTCATAAGTCTTCACACGTCCGACAACGTCATCGGATTTCACAGTCAGGATCTCCTGTAGCGTATATGCGGCCCCATATGCTTCCAAAGCCCAAACTTCCATCTCACCGAAACGCTGTCCGCCAAACTGTGCTTTACCGCCAAGAGGCTGCTGCGTTACCAGCGCATATGGGCCAGTAGAACGTGCATGGATCTTATCATCTACCAAATGGTGTAACTTCAGATAATGCATGTGTCCGATTGTTACCGGCGCATCGAAATATTCTCCTGTCCTACCGTCACGAAGCCTAACCTTTCCATCCCTGGAAATCGGTACGCCTTTCCATACTTCGCGGTAATCCCTGTTTTCAGATAAATATTCCATTACTTCCGGTAAGAGTTCGTCTTTATGTTTCTTCTCAAATTCTTCCCATTCCAGGTTCACGTAATCATTCGCCAGATCCAGCGTGTCCATGATATCGTCTTCTTTCGCGCCGTCGAAAACAGGCGTTGCCACATTAAAGCCAAGCGCCTTCGCTGCCAGAGAAAGGTGGATCTCCAGCACCTGCCCGATATTCATACGGGAAGGCACGCCCAATGGGTTTAACACGATATCAAGCGGGCGGCCGTTCGGCAGATACGGCATATCTTCTACGGGAAGCACACGGGAGACAACACCCTTATTCCCATGTCGGCCTGCCATCTTATCACCAACGGATATTTTTCTTTTCTGTGCGATATAGATACGGACTGCCTGGTTAACGCCAGGGGAAAGCTCGTCTCCGTTATCTCTTGTAAATACCTTGGCATTGACAACAATGCCATACTCGCCGTGAGGCACTTTCAGGGAAGTATCGCGCACTTCTCTTGCTTTCTCACCGAAGATCGCACGAAGAAGCCTTTCTTCTGCTGTAAGCTCCGTCTCTCCTTTCGGCGTTACCTTACCGACTAGGATATCGCCTGCGCGCACTTCCGCACCGATGCGGATAATGCCTCTCTCATCCAAGTCTTTGAGCGCATCGTCGCCGACGCCCGGGACATCCCTTGTGATCTCTTCCGGCCCTAGCTTCGTATCACGCGCTTCCGCTTCGTATTCCTCTATGTGGACAGATGTATAAACATCTTCTTGTACTAATCTTTCACTTAACAATACGGCGTCTTCGTAATTATAGCCTTCCCATGTCATGAATCCAATCAACGGGTTCTTGCCAAGCGCTAATTCGCCGCCTTCCGTAGACGGCCCATCTGCAATGACCTCTCCTTGCGCTACATGATTGCCTTTGAACACGATCGGCTTCTGGTTATAGCAGTTTGACTGGTTGCTGCGGGAGAATTTTGCAAGATGATATTCCTCTTTTTCTCCGTCATCATAAGTAATCTTGATCAATTCGGAAGAGACATAATCAATCGTTCCCGACTTCCTGGCAATGACGCAGACACCGGAATCGACTGCCGCTTTCGGTTCCATACCGGTACCGACCGCCGGAGCTTCGGTGAATAACAATGGCACTGCCTGACGCTGCATGTTAGAACCCATCAGCGCGCGGTTCGCATCATCGTTCTGCAAGAACGGGATAAGCGCCGTAGCAACGGAAAATACCATTTTCGGCGACACATCCATATAATCAAACATTGCTTTCGGGTATTCCTGTGTCTCTTCTTTATAACGCCCGGATACACTGTTACGTGTAAAATAACCGTCCTTATCAAGCGGCGCAGATGCCTGCGCAACATGATAGTTATCCTCTTCATCCGCCGTCATGTAAACTACTTCGTCCGTGACACGCGGATTAGCCGGATCACTCTTATCAATTTTACGATAAGGAGCTTCTACAAAACCATATTCGTTAATCCTTGCATAAGATGCAAGAGAGTTGATCAGACCGATGTTTGGTCCTTCAGGTGTCTCAATCGGGCACATTCTTCCGTAGTGTGTATAATGGACGTCACGCACCTCGAATCCAGCCCTGTCTCTCGAAAGACCGCCAGGTCCCAACGCAGAGAGACGTCTCTTATGCGTCAGCTCGCCAAGCGGATTGTTCTGGTCCATGAACTGGGAGAGCTGGGAGGAACCAAAGAATTCCTTGACCGCAGCCTGTACAGGTTTGATATTGATCAATACCTGCGGGGAAATCTCTTCTACGTCATGTGTCGTCATTCTCTCACGAACGACCCTTTCCAATCTGGAGAGGCCGATCCGGTACTGGTTCTGCAAAAGCTCCCCTACCGCACGGATACGCCTGTTGCCCAAATGGTCAATATCATCATCATTGCCAATGCCATACTCCAAATGGATATTATAATTAATAGAAGCAATGATGTCTTCTTTCGTAATATGTTTCGGGATCAGCTCATGCACGTTCTTCTGGATCGCATCTGCTAAAAGGCCCGGTTCCTCACTGTACTCTTCCAGAATCTGCTGTAACACCGGATAATAGACAAGTTCCGTAATCCCAAGTTCTTTTGGGTTACAATCTACAAAATTCGTAATGTCTACCATCATGTTAGACAATACTTTCACATTCTTCTCTTCTGTCTGGAGCCATACATAAGGCACCGCTGCATTCTGGATCGCATCCGCCATCTGTGCGGTCACGGTTTCCCCGGCAGACGCCAGGATTTCTCCGGTCGTAGCATCTACCACGTCTTCTGCGAGGACATGATTACGGATCCTATTCCTAAACATCAGTTTTTTATTGAATTTATATCTACCGACTTTCGCCAAATCATATCTTCTGGGGTCAAAAAACATAGCATTAATCAGGCTCTCCGCGCTCTCTACGCTCAGAGGCTCGCCGGGCCGGATTTTCTTATATAACTCTAAAAGACCTTCCTGATGGTTCTCAGCAATGTCCTTTGTAAAACTCGCTTCAATTTTCGGCTCGTCGCCAAACAGCTCCCTGATCTCATCATTAGAGCCTACGCCTAACGCTCTAATCAATACGGTGATCGGCACTTTCCTTGTCCTGTCAACGCGCACATAAAACACATCATTGGAATCCGTTTCATATTCCAACCATGCGCCACGATTCGGAATGACAGTCGAGGAGAACAATCTCTTGCCGATCTTGTCATGGCTAATCGCATAATAAATGCCCGGAGAACGCACTAACTGGCTAACAATGACACGTTCAGCGCCATTGATGATGAATGTGCCTGTCTCTGTCATAAGCGGCAAATCGCCCATGAAGATCTCATGTTCCGTAATCTCGTCCTTTTCTTTATTGATCAAACGGACTCTGACTTTTAAGGGCGCTGCATAGTTTGCGTCTCTTTCCTTACATTTCTCAATCGAATACTTAATGTCATCTTCACACAGTTCAAAATCTACAAATTCCAGACTCAGGTGTCCGCTGTAATCTGAAATAGGAGAAATATCGTCAAAGACTTCCTTCAGCCCCTCGTCCAAAAACCACTGGTAGGAGTTCTTCTGAACCTCAATCAGGTTCGGCATTTCCAGAACCTCTTTCTGTCGTGCATAAGTCATACGCGTGTTCTTGCCAGAAGCAGTCGCACGGATCCTGTTCTTTTCCATTGACATTTCACCCCGTTCTTTTATGATTAGCGCCTATTCATCGGAAATGATTATCCAAATAAGCATACCACACCACAATAGTGCATCCTATATTGTACTACAAGTGGGAAATTGAGTCAACGATAATTTTCAGAAAATTTACGAAAAAAAATTTAAGGCAGCGACTTTTTCGCTGCCCTAGATTATATTTTCATCTTATTTAAGAGTAACTTTAGCACCTTCAGCTTCTAATTTTGCTTTGATGTCGTCAGCTTCTTCTTTGGAAGCTGCTTCTTTAACCATCTTCGGTGCGCTGTCTACGAGGTCTTTTGCTTCTTTCAGGCCAAGCCCTGTAGCTTCACGAACGACTTTGATGACTTTAACTTTGTTAGGGCCAACTTCTGTCAGCTCAACGTCAAACTCTGTCTTCTCTTCTACTGCTGCGCCTGCATCGCCTGCCGCTGCTGCAACAACTACGCCTGCCGCTGCGGATACGCCAAACTCTTCTTCGCAAGCCTTTACTAAATCATTTAATTCCAATACTGTCAGTTCTTTGATTGCATCAATGAATTCCTGTGTGGATAATTTTGCCATAATAATTTACCTCCGTTTAATTTACTGTTCTGTTTTTCTTGTTTCACTATGTCCTGTTATTCCGCTGCGGGAGCTTCCTCTGCTACAGGAGCTTCTTCTTCCTTAGCCGCAGGAGCTTCGCATTCGGATGCGCCGCCTTTTTCTGCTAACTGGTTCATAACACGAGCGAAATTCGTAATCGGGGACTGCATGCTTCCGAACAATCTGGAAAGCAGCTCTTCCCTGGAAGGGATCTTAGAAACGTCGATGATGCCTGCTGCATCGTATGCAACACCTTCTACGATACCACCCTTTACTTCAAGCGCTTCTGCTGTCTTTGCAAACTTGCAAAGGATTCTGGCAGGCGCCGTAGCGTCTTCTGTGGAAATCGCAAGCGCGCTAGGGCCTTCCAGATAAGGAAGAAGCGCTTCGCATTCCGTACCCTTGAACGCAAAATTCATCATTGTGTTCTTGTAAACCTTGTAATTGATGTTCTCCGCACGCAACTGTCTACGAAGTTCTGTGTCCTGCTCTACGGTAAGCCCACGATAGTCCACAAGGACAACTGACTGCGCATCTTTGATCGCTGCGGAAATCTCCTCGATGACAGGTTTTTTCAGTTCTACTTTTGCCATTACAGTTACCTCCTTATAGATTTTACGCCGACAGGAGTTTAGGTAATCGAGCAGGGAAGATTTCCTCCCTGTTCACCGCTTAGCCCGCATGTCGCTATAAATGACGCGATTCTTGATGCAGGCGTGCGCATATACAAAAACCTCCCTGAAGACAGGAAGGCTCATACTTTCATCATAAACTCTTCTCCTCGGTAGGCGATACGCTTACGCCAAATGGCACCTACTGTCTCCGGCATGGTCAATTGACCTTCATCACTATAGCATAAAGAGCTTTAGGTTGTCAACATTTTTTTACAAGCAATCACGGTCCGTGGCGGTAATCGCAGTGGCGAAGGCAAATCCTAACGCCCAGGGGGAAGCGCCTGCGTCCTGGCACTACATCCTATCCCCTAAGCCTTATGCCCTGTATCCCGCTTACCAGCGCACATACCCATCCGCGTCAATCTCCACGCCGACAGACATCGCCCGCATCTTCGCTAAGACCCGCTCTTTTTCCGCTCCGGTAAGAAGGGCCGTCCTACAATGGCTCTGCAAACAGGGGATGAACTGATAGCTCTGCAACCCTTCCTTCGTCAGGACAATTCTCACCATCCCGGTGTCAATTTCCTTGGAATTGAACCAGAAATTCCCGAGGCTGTAAATCACGGGGACGCCATCTATGACTTCGATCTTCTGTAAGATATGCGGATGGTCGCCTATGATCAAGTCCGCGCCTGCCGCCACCAGTTCCGGCGCCTGTTTATTTTGCGCCCAATCTGTCTCCTCCTGGTTTTCTGTCCCCCAATGGACATAGACGATGACAAAATCGCTCTCCGCCTTCGCCTCTGCTACTTTCTGCATGAGCTTCTCTCCGTTCCAGCAACGGAAGACCCCGGGGGAAGTCTCTGTCGCGCCCTTAGTATCAGGATTATCCAGCCGCTCGATCTGTGTCGCGCTGATAAAAGCAATTTTCATATCGTTGACGATAAAATAGACCGGCGCCATCGCTTCCTCTTCATTCACGCCCGCTCCCACATAGGGAATGCCTGCACCTTTTAATGTCTCTAAGGTGTCCAAAAGCGCTTGTTCGCCATAATCATAACTATGGTTGTTGGCAAGAGATACAATATCCACACCAAGATCCGCCAGATAGGAAACCGTGGAAGGCTTTGCCCGGAAAGTGAATTGTTTCTCAGGAAGAGGCGCTCCCCCGTCCGAATATGCAAATTCATTATTGACCATCATGATGTCAGCGCTTTTCATTTCTTCCATAACCTCCGGCGCAATGCCGTTGTGGATATCGCCTCCTTTTTGAAGAAGCGTTGCCATTACCGCATAATTGGCGTCAAAAAGGATATCTCCTGCAAAAGCGATCGTCACCTGTTCTTCTTCCGCCGCTTCTTTCGCATACATATTATTTGCCGCCATATACGCTTCGTCCGCTAAAAGCGCCCCATACTTGCTTGGCTCCTCTTCCGGTCCGCCCGCTTCCTCCAAAGCATCCCCAACAGGCACTGCTTCCGGGACAAGCGAAATGACCTCCTTTGCCGGCGGATTCTTGCCGGCAGAACTACCGTTCTCGCGCAACAGCACATATGCTAATATGCAAAAGACCCCGATCAAGGTAACAAGGGAAAACGTTAGGAGGAAAGTTAGTATAAAATTTGATTTTCTTTTCTTTTTTCTTTTTCTCATTTTATTAGTATAACACAAAATGGAATTTATGTTCGCCTCTTTATCAATTTCATGAATTCTGTCATCGCACATAACCCGGCGAAGACGGAAACGCTCATATCCTTATAAGTCATATGGGCGTGAATATACGAATGGTTCATGCTTGCCGCATACCACAGAAACGGCAACGCTGCGATAAATATAAAAGTAAGCAGAACCTGCTTCGACGCGTTATCTTTTTCCTTCCTATGGAAAAACACCAGAAAAACAACTGCCACGGCACATGCCAGCACAAAAGGATATTTCGCCAGCACGCCAATGTTCTCAGACAGAGTCTCTAAATAACCGATCTGCTCTCCCATGACATCCCTCCCTGAACGGTATAGGACAGAGCGGATGCCAACCGCGATTAAATTCTTTCCCATCAATACGCTATATAGGAGCCATTTCAAAGACCACATGCCGGCATATCCAACCGCCCAGTAAGCACAATGGGCAAAAGCAAGCACCGGCATCTTCACCGGCATGCTTTCCCTTTGCCCTGGCGCTCTTGCCAATAGCACCCACATCATCAATGGGATCCCTAACGTAAAGACCGGATATGTCAGGAAATCAAAATAACTGGTGCACATTCCGATGATCAGGAAAACAATACTAATGCTACAGTCCTGGACCGTCTCCGGATATTTCCGCAAAAGAAAAACGCAAAAAGCAAGCGCAATGATAAAAACCGAAGTATATTGCATGGACATGCCGATTGTGGAAAACTCCACACATACCATCGCCGCGATAAAGGCTGGGATATAACGGGCCATATGCCTTCTTTCCATCAATACGCTGACCGCGATCACCAGCGCAAGCGCCACAGATTTCAAAAGCTGTCTGATGTCCCCATAATCCAGGAAATAGAGCAGCGGCTTTAATACGATCAGGTACCCATGCCAATATTCGTTATACGATATACGCTCATAGCCTTGCATCCCCTGTAAATAAGCGACCAGGCTTTCACAGACATCCTTGGTCTCTTCATGTGTATATCCATAAAAGTATACGTTAAGGCATCTTTCCAGCAAAGGCTCGTCACCGTTATAGATCGCGTTACGGATCATCCAAGCATCCGTATAGTTATCCAATGTCGTCGCCCGGTATCCGTAAACGGTCTCTGGATAGATCCCTTCCCTTGTAAAGATCTCGATGGATGCCGTCGCGTTTTGGATCATTCGCTCCGTCGGCATGGCATATACAAGAAGCAGCAGGCAAAATCCAACCGCGCCCCCCGCCGCCAGTGTAAGCAATATTCTTTTCACAGCCTTGGCATTTATGATGTCAGACACATTTATCCTCCTAAAAAAGGATTCCCACTGCTTAGAGTAGGAATCCTTTGCACTAAAATTTCGCTGTATTGATTTTGACGCCCGGGCCCATTGTTGTAGAGAGCGTAACGCTTCTTAAATACTGTCCCTTTAAAGCGGAAGGTCTTGCTTTGACAATCGCTTCCATTAATGCATCAAAGTTTTCCTGTAGCTTCTCTTCTTCAAAAGAAACTTTACCTACAGGCACATGGATGATATTCGCCTTGTCCAAACGATATTCAACCTTACCGGCTTTAATATCATTGACAGCTTTGGTCACATCCATTGTTACCGTACCTGCTTTCGGGTTCGGCATCAAGCCTTTCGGGCCAAGCACCTTACCAAGGCGTCCTACAACGCCCATCATATCAGGTGTTGCTACCACAACATCGAAATCCAGCCAGCCATCGTTCTGGATCTTCGGGATCAGCTCATCGCCTCCTACATAATCTGCTCCCGCAGCTTCTGCTTCCGCGACTTTATCCCCTTTTGCAAATACCAGCACTTTCACTGTTCTACCAGTACCATTCGGCAGTACTACTGCGCCACGGATCTGCTGTTCCGCATGACGCCCATCGCAGCCGGTCCTGATATGAACTTCTACAGTTTCATCAAATTTTGCTGTAGCCGTTTTCTTTACTAAAGCAACTGCTTCTGTCGGCTCATATAGCGTACTGCGGTCTACGAGTTTGATAACCTCTTTATATCTCTTACCACGTTTCATATCCGTTCCTCCATTACTCTTCTACTGTGATGCCCATACTTCTTGCAGTACCGGCGATCATGCTCATAGCAGCTTCTAAGCTTGCCGCATTCAGATCAGGCATTTTAAGTTCTGCAATTTCCTGGAGCTTCGCTTTGGAAATTGTAGCCACTTTCGTCTTGTTCGGCGCCGCCGAACCTGACTTGATATTACATGCCTTCTTCAATAAAACTGCAGCAGGCGGAGTCTTTGTCACGAAACTGAAACTTCTGTCTGCATATACTGTGATAACGACCGGAATGATCACGTCGCCCTTATCAGCAGTCCTTGCGTTGAACTGTTTGGTAAATTCAACGATGTTAACGCCGTGCTGTCCAAGAGCCGGACCAACCGGCGGCGCCGGCGTAGCTTTGCCGGCAGGAATCTGTAACTTAATATATCCTTCTACTTTCTTTGCCATATGGCACCTCCTAAAATAATGTGGTATAGGCGCAGTCATAATATGATCTCTGATATCTTGGCGCAGCCAAAATGTCCTGCTCCCACTTTCCCGAATCACAATACTCCGGGAACTATCTACACCGCCTAAACGGGTAAATACTATTTCATGTTCCTTACTTCCGCGAAGCTGATCTCTACCGGCGTTTCCCTGCCGAACAACTCAACATTGATCGTCGCGGTCTGTTTATTATAGTCCATTCTCTGCACAACGCCGATCGTATCTTTCCATACGCCCGCTACAACGGCGATTGTATCGCCTTCTGCAAAATCTACCGACACGTTTTCCACTTTAATGCCAAGCGGCTTCATCTCTGCTTCTGAAAGCGGCACCGGTTTGCTCCCCGGCCCTACAAATCCTGTAACGCCTCTCGTGTTCCTGACTACATACCATGTGTCGTCATTCATGACCATATTGATTAAAACATAACCCGGAAACATCTTCTTCTGAACGGTCTTCCTCGCTCCATTCTTCATTTCCATGACATCCTGCAACGGTACGCGGACTTCTAATATCTCTTCTTCCAGATGCCTGTTCTCAATTGTTTTCTCAATATTGGCTTTTACTTTATTTTCATACCCGGAATAAGTATGAACAACATACCAATTTGCTTCTGCCATAAGATTACCCCTCATTCTACAATGTTGTTATGAAATCCACGCCGTATTGAAGTGCAAAATCCAAGATCGTAATAATCGCTCCTACTACAAGCGAGATAACAACCACTGCAATGGATTGTTTCAAAAGGGAATCCTTATCCGGCCAAGTAATTTTCTTAAATTCAGCTTTTACACCATTCCAGAACTTAACCGGTTTCGGTGTCTTATCTGTTTTTACAGAATCTCCCATATACAAACCGCTCCTTTCTCAGCCTGCGAATTTGTGCTTGAACATTTGGGCAATGAGCAATTACTTTGTCTCTTTATGCAGGGTATGTTTCCTACAAAATCTACAATATTTCTTCGTTTCCATTCTGTCAGGATGTGCTTTCTTATCCTTTGTCGTATTATAATTACGCTGTTTGCACTCTGTGCATGCTAATGTGATTCTCGTACGCATTCTTGCTACCTCCACTCGCCTGATTTATCAAATTTAAGCATAAAAAAAAAGACCTAAATCTCATCTCGTTTGTTTACTATATCATAACATCTTTCGTTCGTCAACTGCTTTTGGAAAATAGTAAATTTTTTGGCTATTTTTTTCAAAATATGCTAAAGAATGTACAGGAATAACCGATATATATAAGAAGAGATATATAAGATATTAAAATATATTGTAGCTATTTGCCATTTTGCAGCGAGGGGGAGGCGAGGTATGAACATAACAGGCATCCATCAGGCATCAGGATTATCGCCTGCTGCCGGGTCAAAACAAGACAGCCACGAGCTTACGATCCAGAAGCAGATCATAAGCCTTCAGGAAAAAGTGCGGGGCATCGCCTATGACAGTGAAATGTCCAGCGAAGAAAAAAGCGACGAGAAAAAAGCGCTTCAGGACAAAATACAAAACCTGAACAGCGAATTGAAACAATATCAGGCGCAAAAAAAGCAGGAAGAAATCCAAAAGCGCCAAGAAGAGGCTATGAAAAAGCAGGAAGAAGAGGCAAGGCGCTCTGAAAGGAATACTACAACAGCCGATAAAACATCCGCTCCTTCCTCATCCCAGGCTCCTGGCAGTACAGAGGAGGCACAAGCAGGACAGCCTAAAGATCCTACCGCTATTGCAGACAATGCCGGATCCGGCGTCATGTTTGCCGCTGCTGCCACGAAAGGCCACCTTTCTAATATGCAGAAAATAAGGACGGATCTGGAAGGCCAGTTACGGACCGCCTCAACTGATGAAGAAAAAGCAAGCCTACAGAAAAAAATAAATAACATTTCCAAAAATATGGGTAAAAAAATACAGAAAATATCCGATACAATAACGGATGCCCAAAATGAAGAAAAAGCACGGAAGGAAAAAGTACAAAAACAGTTACAGGAATACCGGGACAGAACTAAAAACGTAGGCGTTTCCGTTTCGCGCAGCGACAAAACGGCTTCGACAGGGAACGGATACTGGAAAGACAATTCCGAGTCGCCCGGCAAAGTGTTCTTAACACGAAAAAGGCCTTAAAATAGGAAAGCCTTAAAAATATAAATCCATTTATAGCCAGCTACGGACAGCCGGCAGGATGTTTTAACATGATAGCAGATTTCAAGGAAGAAAGGAGGCGCATCATGGCCTATCATAATACTATCCAAAATTATTCTAATGTTTATAACTATTACATGACTACTTATGCGCCCAAACCGTGTACACCTTATGATTCCCATAAGAAAAGCGAGTTGCGCAATGTCTATAATTCCATTGTAAAATTGAACAAAGAAGCTCCTATTTATATTCTGGATACCAGTAAGGATTCCTGTTCTTTTGCTGTCGGTATGAAAGAAAATGCCAGAGAGCTTCGTAACGTTATCGCTTCTCTTGGCGATTTGAATGAGAATGAGCTTCTAAATAAGAAAACAGCATATTCCAGCAATGAGAATATTGCATCCGCTTCTTATATCGGAACGCTTTCCGAAGGCGTCAATGCGTCCTATGTAGAAATTGAAGTAAACTCTCTTGCTACCACGCAAATGAATACGGGGAATTATTTACCGGCAACAGAAGTTGTGAACCTTCCTCCCGCTACGTATTCTTTTGACATCAGCATTGACGATTTAAATTATGAGTTCCAGTTCAATATCAAGCCGACGGATACCAACGGCGACGTGCAAAGCCGCCTGACCCGTCTGATTAATAACGCTAATGTTGGCATTTCCGCACAAATGGTCAAAAATGACGAGGGGAATACCGCCCTTAAGCTGGAATCCAACGCCACAGGCTTAAAGAACCATAGAAAGAACATCTTCCAAGTATCGGATGAGCATACGAGCAAGACCGCAGGAACCGTTGCTTATTTCGGCTTGGATGAAAATATTGTGCCTGCTTCTAACGCCAATTTCCTGATCAATGGCGAAGAGCGCACTTCCCCTTCCAACCAGCTTACAATAGGCCGTATGTATCAAGTGACTTTGAACGGCGTCAGCAGCGAAGAAGGCGAGACCGCTTTGATCGGCCTCAAAACCGATGTGGAATCCTTGACGGAAAATATCGGCACTCTTGTGCGTGGATATAACTCCTTCTTACATTCCGCAGTGGAATATAGTGAACAGCAGCCTAAGAGCAATCGCCTCATTCATGAATTAGGCAGCATTACCAGATACTATGCACATGGCCTGACTTCGGCAGGTTTGAATTTAAATCTGGACGGCACTTTGGAAATGGACAGCGATACGGTACAGAAAACTGCCATGAGCAGTGATGCCAAAGAAGCTTTTTCATCCGTCATGGATTTCACACATTCCTTGGTGCGTAAATCCAACCAGATTTCGTTAGACCCGATGAATTATGTCAATAATATTGTCGTGGCATATAAAAATCCTGGCAAGAACTTTGCAACGCCATATATCACAAGCGCTTACAGCGGAATGATGTTCAATGGATATTGCTAATACACTGATCTAGAAGAATACCATCGTTTCTACGGGAACAGATAAAAAAAGAAGCCCTCCGCCATACATTTTATAACTGCTGGCAGGGAGGCTTCTTTCTTTTTGTCTTCCTACAATCTTCTTCTAACAAAAATTTTTTATGATAGAGCCCGGAGTTTATAAAGGTATATTGCCATGTTTCTTCTTGGGCAGTTGCGCCTGTTTGTTTTTCAGGCCATGCAGCGCCTTTAAAATTGCTTTTCTCGTTTCCTCTGGCTTAATGACTTCATTGACATACCCTCTTGCCGCGGCAACATATGGGTTTAAGAAGCGTTCCTCATACTCCGCTTTACATTTGGCGCGCATCTCCTCCGGGTCTTTTGCCGCTTTGATCTTTTTCTTGAAAGCAATATTGACCGCGCCATCCGCTCCCATTACCGCAATCTCAGCGATCGGCCATGCATAGACAATATCCGCTCCCATTTCCTTCGAATTCATGGCAATGTAAGCGCCGCCATATGCTTTGCGCATGATCAGGGATATCTTAGGGACCGTCGCCTCGGAATACGCATACAATATTTTCGCTCCGTGGCGGATGATGCCGTTATGTTCCTGCGCCGTTCCCGGCAAGAATGCCGGCACATCAATCAATGTCACAAGCGGGATGTTGAAGCAGTCACAGAAACGGATGAATCTGGCTATTTTATCCGAGACATGATAATCCAGAGAGCCACCCATGACATTTGGCTGGTTCGCGACAAAGCCCACGACTTTGCCTTCCATCCTTCCCCAGCCTACCACGCCGTTCATCGCGAATTCCTTCTGTACTTCGAAGAAGCTCCCCTCATCAACGATACAGTCGATCACTTCTTTAACGTCATAAGCATGTCGGGAGTTATCCGGCACGATATCTTTGATCTTCTCTGCCTTGCCCCTTGCTGCCGTTTCTACTTTGCTAAATCTGCCAAGCACTCTGCCGACGCTACCGGGCAGATGGTTCTGGCGCTCTTTCGTATTAATGACCGGCGGCTTCTCCGTATTATTGCCCGGCAAATAGGATAATAGCTTGCGGACGCCCATCAGGCACTCTCCCTCCGAGTCATATGTGAAATGAGAGACGCCGCTCTTCTTGGCGTGTATATCCGCACCGCCCAACTCTTCTACGGATACTTCTTCATTAATGACTGTCTTCACCACATTCGGGCCGGTTATGAACATCTTAGAAATATCTTTGACCATAAAGATAAAATCGCAAATTGCAGGCGCATAGCAGGCGCCTCCCGAACAAGGCCCCAAAATAACCGCGATCTGCGGGATCACACCGGAAGCCTGCGTATGTCGAAGGAACATTCCGCTATATCCGCTCAAAGAAGAGATGCCTTCTTCGATTCTCGCCCCGCCACTGTCATTGATACAGATAAGCGGCGCCATCATCTGCATCGCCATATCCTGGATCCGGCAGATCTTGAACGAATGATATTCGCCCAATGTACCGCCGATCACCGTAAAATCTTCACTGGATACAAATACCAGTCTGCCGTCTATTTCTCCATAGCCCGTTACGACGCCGTCTCCGGGCACACGTCTTTTATCCAAATCAAAATCATCAATCCTGGATTCTACGAATCCGTCCACTTCCACAAATGTATCTTTATCAAGCAGCATCTCAATCCGTTCTCTTGCCGTCAGCTTTCCGCTCTGGTGTTGTTTCTCCACTCTTGCCCTGCCGCCGCCTGCAAGAGCTTTCTTCCTTCTCTCATCCAACTCCTGGACCGCTTCGTCCCAATTCATGATACTCCTCCATTCCTACATCCATTTCATTTGAGATTCTAATACTTTGATTATCAAACTATCAAGATGATTATAACAAAGATGCTACGGATGTCAAGGGATTTCCCAAAATATGTCTGCCAGAAAATCCGGGCAAAATAAAACAGCCGGATCTTATTTCCCTCCGGCTGCTTCTTTTTCCACCATTTGCAATGCGGCTGCAACGACTTTATCCATATCATAATATTGATAGGCTCCGAGCCGTCCTCCGAAGAGCACTCCCGGCTCCGCCTCTGCCAACTGCTTATAGGCGACAAACAAAACATTGTTCTTCTCATCATTCACCGGGTAGTACGGTTCATCCCCGGCTTTCCATTCCATTGGATATTCTCTTGTGATCACTGTCCCAGGCTGTTTCCCAAATTCAAAGTGCTTATGCTCGATGATCCTGGTATAAGCAGTTTCCCTATCCGTATAATTGACGACGGCATTTCCCTGGTAATTATCGCACTCAGGCATTTCTTCCTGCTCGAAGCGCAGAGAACGGTACTCCAGATGCCCTAGCCTGTACTGGAAATACTCATCAATCATGCCCGTATAAAGCACTTTCTGAAAGGTGTCGCCCTGATGGCTTACAAACAGCCTATTATCTCCTATTGGGCCAGACTTTATATATTCCTGATAAGCAACGCCACACTTCACATCTATCCCGTCCAGCATTTTCTCTATCATTGCCGTATAACCGCCGACCGGGATTCCCTGATAAGGGTCGTTAAAATAATTGTTGTCATAAGTAAAACGAAGCGGCAGCCTCTTAATGATAAAAGCGGGCAGTTCCTTACAGTCACGCCCCCACTGCTTCTCCGTATATCCCTTGACCAGTTTCTCATATACATCCCGTCCTGCCAATGACAATGCCTGTTCTTCAAGATTCTTTGGCTCATCAATGTGCAGTTCTTCTATCTGTCTTGCAATCTCTTCCTTCGCCTGTTGCGGTGTGACTACGCCCCACATTTTACTGAATGTGTTCATATTAAAAGGTAGGTTATATAGCTCGTCATGATATCTTGCGACCGGCGAATTCACGTAATGATTGAACACGGCAAACCGGCTCATATAATCCCATATTGCCTTATCGGACGTGTGGAAAATATGAGCGCCATACTTATGCACATGGATGCCCAAAATGGACTGTGTATAAATATTTCCGGCTATATGCTCGCGCTTGTCAATGACTAAAACCTTTTTTCCCCTTCTCTTCATTTCATATGCAAACACTGCGCCGAACAAGCCGGAACCAACAACCAAATAATCATACTGCATCCTTATGACCCTCACTCCTGCTTAGAATGCAAGCTTTTATTCTACCGCCTGATATTTCTCAAGCTGCGCATAATCTTCCATTAATTCCAACGCTTTCTTTCTGCCAGTCTTGTTCAATTTGATATAATACTGCATTACTCTATTCTCGAGAATCTTATTGCCAAGCGGGCTCTTCTTATCTAGTGGCGAGAAATCCACAGGATTGAGGTTTAACTTGTCGCACATACGGATCACAGTCCCATATGCCATTCCTTCGATCCCTCTGTCGAGCGCGGTCACAAGCGTAGAATAAGGAATCCCCATCTCAATTGCAAACTGTCTCACACTTTTGTACTGTGATAAAATCTCTGCCTTTAAAATTTCTGCTTTGGTCATATACCAGTCCCTCCTTGTAATGTAGATACATATAATCATTATTTATACCCATCATAAAGCAATTTTTCCGCCTGCCTCATGATTTATAATTACTTTACCACAAATATTCTAGAAAAGAAACCACTTTATCTACCATTTTAACGAAATTTCGTTGCTTTGGTGAAAATAGTAAAAAAAAATCCAAAATTCTTGTCTAAAAAGACCATAAGATGTTAAAATGGTAAAAGGAAATACCCAATATTACCAGCGAGAGAAAGGCTTGATGATCACTATGTTACCTATAACAGTCTGTATGATTGCAAAAAATGAAGATATTCATATTGAAGAATGTTTAAAAAGGCTGCGCCCATGCAAATTTGAAATTGTCGTTGTCGATACCGGTTCCGTAGACCGGACTATAGAAGCGGCGCGCAAATATACGGATAAAGTTTACCATTTCGATTGGTGCAATGATTTCAGCGCAGCAAGGAATTTTGCCATTAGCCAGGCATCCAATGACTGGGTTTTGAATATTGACTGCGATGAATATCTGGAAAATATAAATCTTGCAGACATTGAGAATATATTAGAAGACAATCTTTCCTGTGTCGGCATGATCGTCCGCAACAACCCTTATATCATCCAAGGTGTGCGTTCCATTATGACCGAACGCATAGGGAGGCTTTTTAACCGGAAATATTGCCATTATGAAGGCATCATCCATGAGCAGGTCACGTCGTTAGACGGGCGGGAGCCCGAATCGTTCCATCTTCCTTTGACCTTTTATCATGAAGGGTATGTTACCGAATCTGACAAGCGGCTGCGCGCTACCCGTAACTTAGAGATGCTGCTACGGGATTTAGATGTGAAAGGGCCAAACCCTTATATCTATTTCCAGCTCGGACAAAACTATGTCTCTTTAAACGATCTGGAAAAGGCGTCGCATTATTATAAGCTCGGGCTGGAACTAGACGCTGACCCTCAGTCCACATTTGTCCAGATCATGACAGAGACATACGGCTACTGTCTGATCGAGCTTGCAAAATATGATATTGCCCTTGCTCTAAGGAAAAAGTACCATCTCTTTGAGAAACGCGCCGACTTCGTCTACCTAATGGGCATGATCTATATGAAGAAAAATATGTGGAAAGAAGCCATTGAGGAATTTACCAAAGCGACAACCTTGACTTCCTGCTCGCGTAAAGGAGTCAACAGTTATTACGCCTACTATAATATTGGCACTATCTATGAGAAACTGGGAGATATCGAAAAAGCCAAAGAATATTACAAAAAATGCGGCGATTATAGCAACGCTGCGAAAAGGTTAGGAGAACTGGGATCATGACAACGCTGCCGATTTCCGTCTGTATCATTGCCAAAAATGAAGAATCGCATATTGAGGAATGCCTGAAACGCATAAAACCCTACCATTATGAGATAGTTTTGGCTGATACCGGCTCTACCGACCGTACGTTAGAGATTGCAGCTAAGTATACAGATAAAATATATCATTTCGAGTGGTGCAACGATTTTAGCGCGGCAAAGAATTTCTGCATCGCCCGCGCCTCGCATGACTGGATCCTTAACATCGACTGTGACGAATATCTGGAATCCATAGATGAAAAGAACCTTTCCCACCTGATGAAACAACATCCGCAAAGCGCAGGACGTATCCTGATCCGTAACCGGATCACAGAGAGCGGGGCGGCAGGTGATGCCATCGCTTATGAAAATGTCCGTGTCAGCCGTTTCGTGAACCGCAATTATTTCCATTTCGTGGGAGCGGTGCATGAACAGTTAGAACGGCTTGGCGATGCCCGGCATGATGCCCTGTCAAACCGCGCTGCCGGCATCCCATCCGCTGACATGGCCTGTTCGTTTCCGCAAAGCGCCACACCATATCCTCTTCCTAAAACGGCTTACCTTGCGCCAATCAGCGTCTTGCATGTCGGCTATGATGGCACGGAAGAAGAGATGCGCCAGAAAGCGCTGCGCAATATTACCTTATTAGAGCAGGAGCTTTCTGCAAGCGGGCCGGACGCCTATCTATATTATCAATTAGGGCAAAGCTGTATGAAGATCAAAGACTATGAAAAAGCATATGCATGGTTTGACGCAGGCCTCTCCATGGACATTGAGCCTGCTCTTGATTATGTGCAGGCCATGGTAGAATCCTACGGTTACTGTCTGTTGAACCTCAAACGATATGAAGAAGCTTTGCAGCTTGAGAACATTTATGATACGTTCGCTGTCAGAGCGGATTTCGTATTCCTGATGGGACTCATCTATATGAACAACGGATTATTCGATGAAGCAATCCGTGCGTTCCAAAAGTCTACCTCCATGGAACAGTTTTCCTTAGAAGGTGTGAATAGTTACCGTGCGAATTATAATATTGGCGTAATTTATGAATGTACCGGGCATCTGCAAGAGGCCAGGCGCTATTACCAAAAATGCGGGCAATATGACATGGCAAAATGGCGGTTAAAAGAAATCAGCAAGTGAGCGCTTGTACCGTCTTATGCAGGCCTTCCCGCATGTGCGTCTGCGGCTTCCATCCCAATGCTTCTATTTTCTCCGTATCTAACATCGCTTTCGTGGCGGTGGAATAGCCGGCGGCCTCCGCTGCTTCCGGCATATCAGAGATGATGTTCACCTGATTGTCCTGCGCAAGCCATTCACATATCTCCCGCAGCGTCACTTCTGATCCCGTATCGGAAATATTATAAGCTTCCCCGCATCCGCCTTTGAGCAATACCGTCAAGATCCCCATGACTGCATCCATCACATACGTATAAGAATATAGCTGTCCTCCCGCGCTTTTTAATACAATATCTTCTCCTGCCGCCGCTTTTCCAATAAACTGTGCGATCGCCTTAGAATCCGAGCTAAGCATAGTAGGCCCATAGACTCTGCTCAAACGTGGAATGACAAAATCAAGCTGATGCGCCTTGGCGTATGCGTTACAGAGCGCTTCTCCCACCCTTTTGCTCTCCGGGTACCCTGCCCGTAGCGTATTACAATCAAGATACCCCAGGTACCCCTCCCCGAACCTATCCGTATCCCCACGGTTTTCCCCATAAATTTCCACTGACGACAAGAAGCAGAATCGTTTCGTCCGGTGCATGACCGCATAGTCTAAGAGTTCTTTTAAGCCAATGACATTTGCGGTGATCGTCCCTACCGCATCATTCGCATATTGCAGCGGATGTGTATTGCTCGCCGCGTGGATCACATAGTCCACCTGTCCGCATTCAGGAATGCCCTGTGTCACATCACAAGGAAAAAAGCGGAAAACCTCTTTATGCCAATGCTCCGTCAGCCGCTCTTTTGCACGTTCCTCGTTACGGCTAAGCGCAACGATCCTGATTGGCTCCCAGACATCCGCCCTGCGCCTGTCATTATATTGCATCAATAAATCAATCAAACATTTCCCGATCATCCCGGTCGCACCGGAGATCAATATCGTCTTGCCAGCCAGTTGCGCCCATTCCTTATCCTGCTCTATAAATGACTGTAAGACCCTGGCATTTTCCTGTAATTCTTCCTGATATGTCTGCATTAGGTTATCACGTATCCTTTCTATATTGCGATTTCTTTAAGCGATTGCGAAACTTCTATTTGTCAAAACCTAGTTGTGCAATATAGACAAGATCACGAGTAGGGTACTTTGGCACCGTCGGCACTTAGACGCTGTATTGTAGCGTCTTATGTGCCGCTACGAGTGCCAATGTAGCGAAAGCGACCCTACGACGATTTGTCTATAGATGCGACTCCCTCTGGATGAGCTTCTATTTTGCATAATGTGTAGTTGCCAAAGCTTAGTTTCGCAATTATCTATTACGATTTTTAGGTAATTGCGAAACGACCTTTTCATGCCGCATCCCGCCCTATGTGAGCCAAATTTTCCCCGCATACGCACATTTTAGATCGCTGCGGTTTTTCAGGAAATATAACGTCGTCAGATTCTCGCCCAGATACCCGGCGAAGCGGTCGGCGCGCTCATGCGCTTTGGGCGTCACATAGCTTTCCGTCCGCTCCAAGACCCGGAAAAGGAATGCACAATAGTCATCAAATACCGGCGCTTTGGCAATTAACATATTGAAATTATAGAAGCGCCGCTCTCCTACAGCCACAAGCTCCTTATACGCCTCATAATAATCCGGTGCAGTTTCCTCTAAGGCACGCAGCATCGCCTGCCAATCGGATTCACTCACATAACGGCTATGTTCGCTCGCCAGATTCGGATAATAGACCGAAGGATATGGCAAGATGACATCCCAATCCCCTGCTTTCTCTCCGGCCAATAGCATCTGCATCTGTTCTTCATCCAGATCAAAGATACGCCTGTAATGACAAATCCCCTTATAATCGGCATGGCTGTTCTTCCATACATAATACGATGCCGTCAGCTCACAATAATTACGATTCTTCACAGAGATATTCTCTCCCATATCATCCTGTATGCCGGCAATTACCTGCGTGGTAAGAGCCGCGCCCGCCTGAATCGGACATAGATATCCCCGATTAGCTCTCCTCTGGTATGGCAGAAGGAAGTGCAACGGCTTATCCTTATGCGATTTCACCTGGAAAATTTGGACTGACGGCCGGCTGCGATCATGCCACGCTATCTGGCTGTCTTTGCTTTCCACGTGCCCGCTCCCGATCCCCTTCCGATCCCCCGTTTCAGGCATCCGTACAGAAGATAATAGGCTTTGCACGGTAAGGCAATCCTGGCGGCTGCTATAATATTTTTCCATCAGCGCATTTTCCAGCGCATTCGTGACGCAGATTACTTGCGACGCCTCAATCTTCGGAAATCCTAAAGTAAGGAGCGTGTCCATGATATCCTGATGATGGACTTCCGGCACGGCTATCAAATAGAAACCCGGAATCCCGGCGCCATCCGTGTCTGGAGGATGGGGAATGTCCGACGCTCCAGTCCTAGCTCTACTCTGCAACTGCTCTCTCCACGCAGAAAGCGTCTTAACGGCAATACCGTCAAGCTCCGGCGGTTGTTTTTCATCTTCCCCTAACGTCCCCCCCCTTCCTCCAAAATCCGACACTAAGAAAAAGAGAGGGGACTTATGGTACAGTTCCTTGATCGCCGTATAGATGCTCGCCGCGACGATACCGGCGCCGTAGATACAGAAAGAAGAAGCTTCTATTTCTTTATCCAGTTCTCTATCTAGCATGGCGCGCCTTTTCCTCCGATTACCCCAATGACACTGACTACGCCAACTACACTACTTACACTACTTACACTACTTACACTACTTACGCCGCTTAACCTTATTCTCATCGGATACATTCCTCCAAACTACATGTCCCGTACAGATATTCCTGTATACAGATTACCTTCGTCTCTTCCCGGCATGCTTTGACTTGCTCTACTATTTCACTGAAATATTGCTTATTGGAGACGATGACCAAGCCTGTCTGCTCCCATACTTTATCATAAGCGGTTACTTCCAGCCCGCATATTCTCTTTCCCTGCTTGGCTGTACTATTATCGATCAGATAGTCCACATTCTCTCCGCTGTTTAATGCGGCGGCGATAAATCCCTCCGTCATCCTGCCCGCCCCCCAATAACCAATCCGTAATCCTTTCTCCCTGAAACGGATAGCATACGCGAAAAGCGTTGCCATCTTGTCTTTGCTGCTCTCACAGAGCGCATGGAACGTCATGGAAGCAAGGAAACATTTTTCCTCATAAGGCAACGTCAGAAAACGCGCAAACTGCTTCCGGTATGCTTCCGGCAATCTGGCAAAACAGACATCTCCCGGTACGCCTAACTTCCCTAACCCTTCTCTTTGCAAATATCGGTATACTTGTTCCTGCCTCTCCTGCCTTTTGCATACAAAAAGCTGTTTCTCCAACGAATCCAGCGCGAAGATCCAGAAGTGTACGCAGTTTTCTTCCCACATATGATGCTGCAACAGCGCTTCTTTTACTGCCAAGAGAGCCTCGAAGGCACACAGCGGGTCACGGTCGTTACTGATTCTGTCCGGCTCAGAATGCAGCCTTCTATAATAGAGGAAATCCGAGGTGCGCGTGTGGGCAATACGCCTTGCCGCGAAGATGGAAAATAATGCATAATATACATCATTAGAACTCGGAAGATCCTGGAAACGGATTTGATACTTATCAATCAAGCTTCTTGCGACCATTCTGTCACACGTCCCATTCTGGCAGCGTAACAGAAAATCCTGCGGCTGTTCTACGATCTGGAACGGAAGTTTCTCAAATAACGCTTTATCATCCTGTCCAAAAATGTTCTCCCGTCTGACAAACCTGCTCCCTGTCAGATTAGACGATGCAGAATTGTCTACACCCGATCTGGTTCCCACGAAAATACTTCTCTTAGCAGTGCTTCCCACAGAAATGCTTCCCTTAGCAGTGCTTCCCATGGAAGCACTTCCCTTAAAATCTCCCCGCTCTAGCATTACCATATCTGCGTGATATTCTTCCGCCGCCTCTACTAACTGCTCCAACAGATCGTCCGCGATCAGATCATCCGCATCCAAACACAACACGTAAGAGGAGCGGCTGCACGCAATCCCTCTGTTGCGGGAAAACGCCGCGCCACGTCTCTTCTCATTGCGCATATAATGGAATGCCATATTCCTTAGCACCGCTTCTTGTAACAAAAACGCCGTATCGTCCGTCGAGCCATCGTCCACAAAATAAGCCTCAAAATCTTTCATCGTCTGTCCGTTCAGGCATGAGAGGAACTCCGGCAGGAATTTCCCGCCATTATAAACAGGTACGATCACAGCTATCTTGACAATCTTCTCCATTTCATTCATAGGATAAGCTCCATACTATTTTATCCCCGGGAACCCCTAGCGCTTTCATCGAAGCCATAATCTCTAACGCCGTCCTCTCTTCTTCGATAGCTATCACAACATAGTCAAAATCCATCCCGCCTATGCTCTCCACAGAACTGATCGTCAGCTCACGCCCTTCACAGGTTACTGGCTTATGCCCTGCATATTTCTCATATTGCCTGTCTACCCATCCGGTCAGCACATAATCCGGATTGTCCTTGATCTGCCCGTAATATGTCCATCCCATCACGCCTGCCGCATATAAGACAATCTTACTCTGCGGCGGGATTTTATGGAATGGGAAAATAGCACCTATAGGAATATCCCGGTATCCCTTCTGTTCTAATTCTCCACAATATCTTTCATATCTCTCCTGCCCAGCCTGTAAGAGAAACCGTAGCGCTTTCAAAAGCCTCTCGCTTTCCCCATATGCGTCTTCCACCCACTGCCATTGCACGGTATGATTGGCTCTGTCCAATAAAGATAATAATTCTCCGTTCCCAACCCGCAAACAGCGCACAATATGCCAGAAATATCCCTCGTTTAATCTGCCGACTTCCAATAAATGCAAATCCCGCAAATCCTGCGCTGCCGATATTTCCAGGATCTCTATCATGCCTCTGACGATGTCGTTTACTTTCCCCGGGCTAAACGCATAGTCCTGATGTCCCACACGGAAACAATACAACTCCACCGGAACAACATAAAATGCGCCCGCTGCCACCATGGCTTTTACCAAAAAAGGCGGATCCTGGAAACGCCTGTAATCTGGGAAAAAAATCTGATGCTCTATCAGCAGTTCACGACGGTATAAATAAGTACCGAAATGAAAATCGTACTGGTAATCCCGGTATGAAATCCTTCTTCCCCCGGGATATCCTTGGCATGCTTCCCGATGCAGGCTCATCGGCGTGACGATGCCGTCCCTCTCACAGCTTCGAAATGCGCCGCAAATAAGAGCCCCCTGTTTCATACAGGCATCATACATCCGCTCTAATGCCGAAACGTCCAGCAGATAATCATCCGCATCCAGGAAAAGAACATATTCGCCGTTTGCCTGCTCTAAGGCTACGTTCCTGGCTTTCCCCGCTCCCTGGTTTTCCTGGGCCTCAATATGGATTCTTTCATCCGCCTCCCGCATGCTATGTAAAATAGCAAGGGAACCGTCAGTAGAGCCATCGTCTACACATAATATTTCTAAGTCTTGAAGCGTTTGGCGCCTGACGCTTTCGATGCATGCTTCTATATAGGACTGTGCGTTATATACTGGTATAATGATTGAAATTTTTGCCACCGTCTGCTCTTTCCCATTCATTTCAATTTCCCTGCTCTTTTCTGACGACCCAGTCTTCCAGCGCCGGCACATTCGCAATGCCCCATGTGATTTTTTCTTCTTTGCCACAATATCTGCATGCATCGACCGGACGGTTCTCCAATTCCTCTATAAGCATATGCCAATCCAGATCCTCATCATAGATGCCAGTTCCGCCATCCAGATGGCATCCTAAGTGAAAATGTTCAAAAAATGTATTCCCCAGCGCCTCAAACGGACATTTATACAGTTTGCCATCCCTGAGAAAATGGCACATATGCTCACGGCATTTCTTAACCGCTTCCTCTTTATTGGATGTCCCTGTTAGATCTATGTTCTTACCAAATTCTTCTACGTTAATCCGAAAGGAATAAATAATGTTGTGTTTTTCCAGAATATCCAAAATCTTATCTTTTAATAGCAATGTAGGACGATATCCGGAAATCACGACTTTGATGTTATTGTCCCGGCAACATGCAAAAAAATCTGCTTCTTTCTTGGGAATCAATAAGCCGTTTGTAATCAATTGGATCTCCGAGTCAGGCAATGTCTTTCTTGCAAATTCCATATACTCTATAATCCTATCATCTAGTAAAGCCTCTCCCCCTAAAAGACTAAACAGATAGACATAAACATGTTTTGCCACCTGCTCTAAATCCTGGCAAAAAGTTGCAAACGGGATTTTCTCCCCATGTGCAAATAGATTGGAAAAATGACTGCATCCTTTGCAATTCAGGTTACAATCATCTACAACGTTCGTCTCTAATTTCTTCAAAATCGGCCTATTGCAGTATGGCGCATCGCTCCAGAAAATATTCTTATCTTGGGATAAATCCGCTTCCAATGCTAAATGCGCCTCGAATACGACATTCCTTACAATGCCGAACCTGCCGATTTCCATTGCCAATAATTTCTCATACAAATAGATGCTGTCAATAAAAGCAACTAGCACAAAATCCAGCTCTTTGGCAAAAGTCTCCTGCAACTGCTCTGGACTGATCACTTCTATCCCTTCTATTTTGGTTCCATAGAGCAAAGAGTTGCTATCTACAAAGTACCGAATTTGGTAATCTCTATTTCCCTGTATCTGCTTCAGCACATATCTCCCAACATTTCCTGTCCCCCAAATGGCGATATCCATAGCGGATGATTACCTTCCTTTCCCATAAAACATAAAAGCCAACGATCTGACAGTAATCAATACAAACATAGAAATTGGTTCATATCTATGACTTCTTTCTCCTCCTGCCCGATTTCTTCCTCAACGGCATCACTGATATAACGTGCGGAAACAATGATCACCTGTATCTTCTCCATAGCATCCTGCGGCTGGAAAACGGTGTAGCCACATAGCTTGCTTCCCTGTTTTTTACGTGATTTATCAATAACTGCATTTACTAAAAGGCCATGCCGAAGGCAAAACTGCAATATTGTCTTACCATTTTCCCCGGCGCCCCATATTGCAATTTTCTTGCCTGCTTTTTGGCAGCCTGTAAATAATCGAATGACCTTATCCGTTTCCTGTTCTAAATAAAAAGATAATATATTTTTTTCTTTATACCATCCTGATGCATAACTTTTCTCTTTGAATTGAAAAAGCGCATCTCGTACGTATGGTTCTGCCATCATGTCCCATTGATTATCCAACGAGCAAATCTTTTGAATACCTTCCTCCTGCAAAAACAGATAAAAAGCTTTCGCATACGCTTCTTTTTTGTCTGCAACTAACGCACTTTGCAAAGAAAAAAACACTCTTGCGTAAAAGCAGGAACAAAGCTCTCCGAACTTCCCTCTTTTTACCAGTTCCTGCCCTAGCTGCATCAATGCTTTGAAATTGCACATAGGATCTCTATGGCAAGAGATCCTATCAGTCCCGGAATGGTCCCTTACATAAACCATTACGTTTTCCGTCTCTAACACGATTAACCGTCTGGCAAGCATCAGCGCCATATTAACGAAATAAATATCATTCGCACATGGTAAGTCCTGAAAGGCAAGATGATTCTTCTCAATAAATGACCTTCTATAAAGCTTATTCCACGGCCCGGATCCCCAATTGATCACTTCATATGGATTGCAGTCTGTAACAGAAAAAGGAATATGACAATAACGGTTCTGGTATTCTTCTCCATGACATACCCGCAGTTTATTATGTATATTCGATGATAGCACATGTCGGAATGCAAATATGACGATATCCGCTGCTGTTTCTTCTATTTTATAGTATGCCTTTTCCAGCATCGTTTCATCGAATATATCATCCCCGTCTAAAAAGGCAAGGTATTCTCCCGTTGCCTCCCGCATGCCGCGATTCCTCGAAAAAGCTGCTCCACGCCGCTCTGCGTTCGTAAAAATTTGAATCCTGCCATCTTGTCTATGAAATCTGTGTAGAATCTCCAGCGTATCATCGGTCGATGCATCGTTGATGCAAATTAATTCATAGTCCGTAAAAGTCTGTCCACATATGCTTTGCAAAGCCTCTTCTAAAAATCTGTCTGCATTATATAGAGGCATGATGATTGATATCTTTGCCATAGGGATGCACATGTTCCTTTCATCGCCGAAATTCCTTTTACAAATTATCCTCTAACACTTCATCCACAATTTCTTTGAGCGAGAATATAGGATAATCTACTTTCTCTTCCAGCATCTCTTCAATTTCATCCATATAATGGATCGCCGTCACAACGATGGCATCCACCTCTTCAAAAGGCTCCTCCGGAGTAATGATATCCACATCCGCATACATTGTGTCTGCTCTTTTATCAATAATGTATTTCACTTCCACTTCCGAACCTTTAAGTTCATCAAACAATCTTTCTCCTAATTCTTTCATCCCATAGATCGCAATTGTTTTATATCCGTTCTCCACGAAAAAGGAACGTATGGAATGGCCTTTTTGTTCTATTTCCAGCCATTTCAATAACAGCTTATAGAATTCTCCCATTTTCTGCAATAAGTCCTCGGTCGCCACGTTCTTTTTCCTTTGTTTCAATCCTACCGCTGCCGCTCCTGTTGATGCTCCTAATAATAAAGATAACCCTGTAAGCATTCCTTTTTTCATATTCTTTGCTCTCCTTTTATCCTATTTTTTTAATTGATTAAAACATTTTTCCTTTCAAATGCAAAACCATACTTCTTAGTCTGCTCTTCTGAAAGCTCTTTGCTCTATTATACTTTAAACCATCCGTTAACGCAATGCTGACCCTTTTATCGCGCTTTTGTCTGTACCTTTCCAAATCTCCACTTTTCCCCAGACCTGTCTATCTCATTTTGAAGCCATATCTCTAAGCTCATGATACGGAATAATTCATCCGCAAAGTTCTTCTTTCCATTCATATGTTCCGCATAAACTTGTTCTAAAGAATCATAGTCTACAATATTCCTCTCTTGAAAGGCATCTATATACTCCTTGATCTTCTTTTGGTACCGCTCATCCCTCACCCATTGATCAAATGGAGCCGGGAATCCCATTTTACTCCTTCGATGGCATATTTCTTTTGGCAGATATTTTTTACAGCTTTTCCGTAAAATATATTTAGTCCATCTCCCACGTATCTTATACCGATCCGGAAGCGTATAAGAAAACTCTACCAGTCTATAGTCAAGGAACGGAAGCCGCACTTCCAAAGACCTTGCCATGCTATTACGGTCAACGTCATGCAGGATACGCGGCAATATTTTATACCAAAACCGTGAGTAAAGATCCTTATCCAGTTCATTGACAATAGAAGGATTGTCCTGTAATTTATTTTCTAAATCTGCCTTCTCAAATTCTTCCAGGTATCTTATCTTCGGATGGGTGGCGCTTTGGGTGGCGCTTTGTGATGTGCTTCTATTCCCTTCTTTCTTTAACTCCCGGTATCCCCGTGCGCCCATTGTTCTTAATAACAGATTTTTATTCAACAAATACATTTTATCCGGCCACTCGTGCTGGACCGATAGCACTAAGTTTACAGCCTTCATCTTAGAGATCAGCGTATTCTTGCGCAATAATTCTTTTAATTTTGCATTATAGAAAGTAAGATATCCCCCAAAAAGCTCATCCGCTCCCTGACCGTCTAGAAGCACTTTCACCGTCTTGCCTACTCCGCGATATACACAATAACCACTATATGGACTTGCGCTATGGCAAGGCCCGTCATGATAATAGATCAGATCTTTTAAATCCTTCATCATATCTTCAGCCTGATCTGGATATATATAATGCGCCTCTGTGCCGGCGAATTCATTCATACGATCAATGAATTCTTTCTCATTACAGTTCTTTTCTTGGTAAATTGAAGAAAAGGTATGCATTTTCATATGGAACTTTTTATCCACGATGCCTACAATCGTACTGGAATCCAGACCGCCAGATAAACTGGCTCCTATTTCCACGTCAGCGCGCAACCTTATCCTGATCGCATCTTCTAAAAGCTTACGGAACATTTGATAAGGATCCCTGCACTGCCACTTCCTCCGGAATTCCGTGACATTAATCTCCCAATACTTCTGGTACTCTTTTGTTTTTGTTTCTAAGTTGTAGATCATAGAATGGCTTTTCGGAAAATTATGGATATTCTGATAAAAAGTATGTTCATCCATGTCTTCCTGTATCCCCTTTAGATACCTTGCCATTTGCGTAACATCGGCAATTCTCTCCCTGGGCCTTATGGCGGTGATACATTTAATCTCGGAGGCAAAAAGAAGCTCGTCTTCTGATTCGCAAATATATAACGGTTTGACTCCAAAACGATCCCGTGAAATAAATACCTGGTTTTGCTTCTTATCATATAAAGCAATGCTCCACATGCCATTGAAATATTTGACGCATTCTGCCCCCCAGTAACGATATGCTTCCAAAATCACTTCCGTATCTGTTTCCGTATGAAATATACCGCCTTCTTCTTGCAGCTTCTCTCTCAGCTCTATGTAATTGTAGATTTCACCATTAAAAACCAGCACAAACCGCTCGTCGTAGCTGCTCATAGGCTGGCTCCCACTGTCTGACAAATCCACAATAGAAAGCCTGCGATGCCCAAAGCCAATATGACGGCCTACATAGACTCCTTCCGCATCCGGCCCCCGGTGTGCCATTACATCATTCATTTTCCGGATTTCTTCTTTATCCACCCTGTCATTTTTCTTATTTATGATTCCTGCGATCCCACACATAGCACGCTCACTTATATCCTTTTGCTTTCACTTTCTTCTCAATCCAATATATCAAAACTGTATACGCCCTAACTGCTCTAACCATAAGGGCATGTGTCCGTGAAAAGATATTTTCTTTTTCCAAATCATAGGACTCAATTCTATCTTTTCCGATCGCCTTATAAAATACTCTGTCATATTTTAATTCCGAAATTACCGCATAAACCTCCCAGTATGTATAAAGATTGCCATAGTTTGGCGAAAGCACCCATATTTCATGAAACTTTATATCCGGTATCTTCTTCTCCTCCGCAACTGTCTTATAATCTATATATTTCTTATTTGTGCCGATACAATGAATAGACATCCCTAATCCATCATAAATGCCCACTTCGCTTTCAGGCATTACCATATAGATCGTATTTTTTACCGTGTCCGTATTGTAAAGCAAGCGCCTTGTCCGCTCTTCATTTACTGTCTTAAAAATCAGAATATTCATCTTAATTCGCTGCCACGCTTTCCGATCAAATGCTTTTCATATTATTTTACCACCCAATCTCCATTTGCGTAAACATGTTGAAACAAAAATCTTTTTATATTAAAATAGTAAAAAACGCCTGATCAGTTCAAAGTAACACGATTAACCCAGGAGGATAGATTGAAAAATCCATATATGGAAGATTTTTCACACGCAAATTTGTGCAGACACTGATAGCGTCTTGGTCCCAAAATTTGCAAGTTGCGCAAGAATGGAGGATTATCATGACATGATAGAGCTTAAAAATATACAAGAATTTGAACGATGGGTAAAAGGACAAGATAACATCTATCTGTATGGCGCTGGCAAGATGTGTGACAAGATATTAAAAAAAATACAGTACATGGAGTCAAATACAACTGTTCAAAATATCTTGCTTTCTGATATTAGCCAAGTCTTCAAAACATTGTACGGCGTAAAGATATTAAAATTTGACAAAACCCGAATATCTCACGAGATACCTATTCTGCTCGCAGTTGTCGGGCCTCCCAGAAAAGAAATCATGTCCTTTTTGCAACAGCAGGACATTCATGACTTTGCGTTCCTGGCTGATGACTTTGAATGCCAATTAAGCGAACACCTGAATCATTTGGAGGCGCCTGGATTAAAAGCGAAAATCTACGAATGTTCTAAGGACAGGCAGGGACAGGACAAAAATGATATTTTATTCTTATCCCCTCCCTATTGGGACTTTCATTCACCTTTCAGCGCAGTCCCTTGCCTCGCTGCCGAGCTACGGCAAAACGGTTACTCCGTGGCGCAATACGACATCGGGATTCATTGCATCCATCATCTGCTTCGGGAAAAGTGGAAAGAAGCCGCTGAACAGTGTTTAACCGAATCGTTTTATAACCAGGTCATGAAAGAATACGAAAATAATTGCTACCCGTCGTATGAGCAGTACAAAAACGATATGTGGTTTTTCCAAGCTGAGGAATTTAATGTCGCTTTGGTCAAAGAAAGATACTTTACCTTAAACGCTGTACAAAAAAGAGTGTTAGAAGCATTTTATTCCAGGATTTACGCTTTCGACCTGAACAATATCGATTTTGATCATTGCAAAAGCCTTGATTCTGCTATCAACCAATGGTATTCACGAAATATGCTGGATACGCTATATACCGACGACCTGAAAGAAATGTTCTGCCAAATCCCTAAAGTTGTCGGCATTTCTATCACCAGTACATGCCAGTTTATTCCCGGATGCATTTTGGCAGAATTAATAAAACGATGCCGTCCGGACGTGAAAATTATTTTAGGCGGAAGCTGCGCAGATTTATTTATAAACAGTTCCTATCCGAAAAAAACTGATATCAAAAAATATTTCGACTATATTATCATCGGGGAAGGCGAGACTGCTCTGGTCGGCCTTATGCACTATTTTGAAGGAAAAGAAAGCCTAGAAGCAATCCCCAATTTAATCTTCATCGGCTCTGACAATGAGATCTTGTACGCAGAGCAAATTGTAGAGGATGTCACCAGGCTCCCTGCCCCTGATTACGACGGGCTGAACCTGGATTTATATCTTGCACCGGAGCTTATCTTACCGTATCAGACTTCCAGAGGCTGCCATTACGGATATTGTGCTTTTTGTAACCATGATGAGAAATACAGGCATAACTACCGTTCTAAACATATGGACCAGGTTGTGCAAGATTTGTTAACCATGTCCGAAAAGTATAAAAATATATGTTTCCAATTCGTAGACGAGGCAATCCGTCCGGATTGCTTTGAAGCTATGGTAGAAGAGATGGATAAGCATGAGCAATTCAAACGGATGAAATGGTTCTACTATTCTAGAGTCAGCCGTAAGTATGATGAAGGCATATTGAGAAAAGCATACCAAAACGGCTGTCGGATGGTCATGTTCGGGGTGGAAAGCTTTAACCAAAGGTTACTGGATTTTATCAAGAAAGGGATTACCGCTGACACATCAAAATACTGTCTGGAATTATTCCACAAATGCGGCATCAAAACCTATGCGTGGTTATTGTGCAACCTTCCATCCGAAACAGTTGAGGAAGCAAGAGAAGATTTAGAAGAAGTGAAGCGGATGAAGGAATCTATGGATGCTTTCTCAGTCGGTGTATTCCGCCTAGAATGCAATACAGACATGTATGCTAACCCGGAAAAATATAACATCATCAGCATTGACCCAGATTCCACAAATCGATTCCAGTCGCATAAAGACGGGATCATGATTGACCAGAGCAGCATGCTGGACTTCTTTAGGCGAGAGTACTTGCCATACCAAAAGAAATGTTTTGCAACCGGGAACAGATATACCGTTTTCTTTGAATAGGATCAAGATCCATAGACATATCATAAAGGAACTACTATAAGAGCCATACAATGAAATCATGGAGATAGATTGAAAAATATGACTATAGACCATAAAAAAGGGCGCACTAATACAAGGTATCCTACAAGCTGAAAATTTTAAACGGCAGTCGGTGCAGATTCAGGAGAAATCAGTCCTTCAGAGATAAGCAGTTTCAGAGCCTGTTTTACAGCTTTGGCTTTCTGTTTATCCTGCATCTGCTGCGGCATATCGGTTTTGTATAGATCGCAGGGATTCCATGTCTCACCAGTTGAAAGCATCTGGTAGACAGCAGTCAGAATCATCCTTGCGATGGCAATAATGGCTCTCTTTTTACCTCTTCTTTTGGCAAGACGTTCACACTTGTTTTTGTAGTAAGGAGTGGCTGTGGATTTAACGGCGGCATGGGCGCACTGCACCAATGCCGGTTTGAGGTAAACTCCGGCACGTGTAATCCTCACAGATTTCTTCTTACCGGCAGATTCATTGTTGCCAGGCGTTAGTCCCGCCCAGCAGCACAGCCGCCTGGAAGAGTTAAATTGTGTCATATCAGTACCAATCTCGGAGATGATGGTAATGGCAGAAGGCCTGTCAACTCCGGGAATGGTGCAGAGCAGAGAAACAGCATTTTCATAAG
>CAJTSL010000033.1 GCA_910578845.1 uncultured Lachnospiraceae bacterium | reverse complement strand
GAAAAGGAGCTGCGCACTAATTACTTAGTGCGACAGCCCCTTTTTTGTGTGTAAAAAAGCTTCTTGGGAATTACGAAAAAACTTATTGACAAATGAGTTAGTTAATGCTAACTTATTAACATAAGGTTAGATAAGACTAACTAATGTAAGCCAAAGGAGATGAGCATATGCCATTACTATTTGCAAAAGAAGGAGAATCCAATTGCATACGAAAAGTAACAGGAAAGGAAGAGACTAGATTGTTCTTAGAAAGGCTTGGTTTCGTAGCAGGCGCAGCGGTTACTGTGGTGTCTTCTATTGGCGGGAACCTGATTGTTAACGTGAAAGATTCCCGCGTCGCAATCGACAAAAAATTGGCGAAAGCGATTATGATTGGCTAATGAATAAGGCGATATGACTGCCTGATGGCAGGAGCAGATTTGTGCTTGCGCCCAGATTCGCAAGTTGAGCAAGAATGGAGGAGTGGAATGAAAACATTACGTAGTGCCAAACCAGGCGAAACGGTAAAGGTGACAGGGATCAAAGGAGAAGGCGCATTGAAGCGCCGCATCATGGATATGGGCGTTACGAAAGGCGTTAATATTTATGTGAGAAAGGTTGCGCCGTTTGGAGATCCTGTCGAAGTCACGGTGCGGGGATATGAGTTATCTGTCCGTAAGGCGGACGCAGAGATGATAGAAGTGGACTAAGAATATAAAAACTGATAGAAAGAAGGAGCTGGAAATGGCTATTACAATTGCTTTAGCAGGAAACCCCAATTGCGGCAAAACGACGTTATTCAATGCGCTGACGGGCGCCAATCAGTTCGTGGGCAACTGGCCTGGCGTCACGGTGGAGAAAAAGGAAGGAAAGCTAAAAGGGAACAAAGATAAAGAGGTGAAGGTCGTGGATTTACCGGGCATCTATTCTCTGTCCCCTTATACTTTGGAAGAAGTTGTCGCGCGGAATTATTTGATGATGGAAAGGCCTGATGTTATTCTAAATATTGTTGACGGAACAAATTTAGAAAGGAATCTATACCTGTCCACACAATTATTGGAACTTGGCATACCAGTCGTCATGGCAGTCAATATGATGGATGTCGTGGAAAAAACGGGCGACCGGATTCATACAGAGAGACTGGGCAAGAAATTAGGCTGTGATGTGGTTGCCATTTCTGCCTTGAAAGGAACCGGTATCGAGGAGGCAGTGGGCAAAGCAATTATGGCGGCAAATGGCAATGCCTGCCCGCTACATACTTTTGCGGAAGATGTGGAAGCTGCAATCCGTATGGTTGCTGACAAGTTAGGGACGGCAGTTCCCATAGAACAGAGAAGATTTTTCGCAATCAAATTATTGGAAAAAGATGAAAAAATTGAAAAACAGCTAAAGCTGGCGCCGGATGTAGCAGGGGAAATCACGGAATTGGAGGAAAAATATGATGATGATACGGAAAGCATTATCACAAATGAGAGATATCTCTATATTTCGTCCATCATCGAAGAAACCTGTACAAAGAATAGAAAAAACAAGTTGACAACGTCCGACAAAATTGACAGAATTGTAACAAACCGGATTTTGGCATTGCCGATTTTTGCGGCAGCGATGTTTCTTGTCTATTTCGTATCGGTCACAACGGTTGGCACGTTTGTCACCGACTGGACGAACGATGTGCTGTTCGGGGAGATCATACCTCCTGCAATAGAAAGGCTGCTTCTTGGCATTGGATGTGCGGATTGGCTAAGGGGACTGGTCTTAGATGGTATTGTTGCCGGGGTCGGTGCAGTGTTAGGCTTCGTGCCGCAGATGTTAGTATTGTTCATTTTCCTTGCCTTTTTGGAAGGCTGTGGATATATGGCAAGGATTGCTTTTATTATGGACCGTATTTTCAGGAAGTTCGGACTGTCCGGGAAATCTTTTATCCCCATTATGATTGGGACTGGTTGCGGTGTGCCAGGGATTATGGCATCGCGTACGATTGAAAGCGAGCGCGACCGCAGGATGACGGTCATAACGACGACGTTCATCCCGTGTGGAGCTAAGCTACCTATTATCGCTTTGATTGCAGGTTCGCTTTTTGGCGGTGCATGGTGGGTGGCGCCAAGTGCGTATTTTGTAGGGATCGCTGCCATCGTCTGTTCCGGGATTATTCTGAAGAAAACGAAGATGTTTGCAGGGGATGTAGCTCCTTTTGTCATGGAATTGCCTGCATATCATCTTCCTACGATAGGAAGCGTGCTTCGTAGCATGTGGGAACGCGGATGGTCTTTTATCAAAAAAGCGGGCACGATTATCCTCTTATCTACGATTGTCCTGTGGTTTCTCATGAGTTTCGGCTGGGCGGACGGTTCCTTTGGCATGCTCGAAACAGGAGAACTGGGTAGTAGCATATTGGCTGGGATCGGAAACATGGTTGCTCCGGTTTTTGCACCGCTTGGATGGGGTGATTGGAAAATGGCGGTTGCGGCGGTGACAGGGTTAATCGCGAAAGAAAATGTTGTCGGGACTCTCGGGATGCTCTTCGGATTTGCCGAGGTTGCGGAAGACGGCACGCAAATCTGGGGAGCGCTTGCCGGGAGCATGACAGCAGTCGCCGCTTATTCTTTCCTGGTATTTAACCTTTTGTGTGCGCCATGCTTTGCGGCGATGGGAGCGATGAAAAGGGAGATGGACAGTGCAAAGTGGTTTTGGTTCGCGATAGGGTATCAGTGCGGTTTGGCGTATCTCGTATCGTTATGTATTTACCAGATTGGGAACGCCTTAGTGACAGGTGAATATCGTATTGGATTGGCAGTAGCGGCTTTGGCAGTCATAGGATTTGCATATTTATTGTTCAGGCCGCATACAGAGAACAGGGTATCAATTGAAAGGGGAACAGGCATTTTATGAATATAGGGACTATTATTACTTTGGCTATAGTAGCGGCAGCAGCCGGATTGGCGATAAAGAGCATGATACGGGATAAGAAAAATGGGAAATCCTTACAGTGTGGCGGCGATTGCAGCCGCTGCGGAGGACATTGCCATTAACCTCTTATATCATAAAGCATAGGATCATGGGATCGGCGGGATATTCTTTCAGGAGGATATGCCGCCGGTTTTGCTGTAATTTAGGCAGGTGCAACTGACGGTTGACAAATTTCCAAGAGCTATTGATAGCTATTTTCTGACCCGTGTACTAGAATAAAATCATTGATCAGGCATCCGGATGACATCAATGAGGAAAAATATAAGAAATTACAGAATGGATTGTTAAAAGAAAATTGGAGGATTCATTATGACACTTGGGGAGAAAATTTTTAAACTGCGTTCCGAAAGAGGGCTCTCGCAGGAAGCTTTTGGGGAAAGCCTTGGCGTATCGAGGCAGTCCGTTTCTAAATGGGAGACAGACCAATCGGTGCCAGAATTAGAGAAGATTGTTGGTATCAGCGAGTTATTTGGCGTCTCAACAGATTACTTATTAAAAGATAGTGTGAAAAATCCATATATGGAAGATTTTTCACACGCAAATTTGTACTCGCGCCCAAATTCGCAAGTTGAGCAAGAATGGAGGATTAATAGGGAAGAAGCGCATAGGGATGGCATTGAAAAGGATGGAGTGGGCAACGCAGAAAGTGCCGCGTCTTATACAGCGGGCCAGACGGCAGCAGGATATCTGCATTATAGGAACAGGGCAGGGCTGCGTTATGAGTATAAGAGCAAGAAGGCCATCAAAGGACTTCCGCTCGTACATGTGAATATTGGCTTCGGAGCGTGCCGGGCAAAGGGAATTTTTGCAGTTGGGAATCTTGCGAGCGGTATTTTCTCAATAGGATTGCTATCTGCGGGTGTCTTTAGCGTGGGAATATTATCTGCGGGACTTTTCTTTGCACTGGGCACCGTGGCTGTCGGCCTGATAAGCGTCGGGAGCTTAGCGATAGGGTGTATTGCATTCGGTGCGATCACCTTAGGGATTTTCTGTATGGGTGCTTTAAATTTTGGTGAATTTTGTGTGGGAGCATTGTCTTATGGGAAACAGATCGCAATCGGAGATGAGGCACATGGGCGTATTGCGATCGGGTTTAGCCATGCGGTGGGAGAGATTTATGAGGAAGTCAGTAAATCGCATGAATTTGATTATCCGGTAATAGAGAGAATCATTGATGAGAACATCTCTTCCGGGTGGTTTCCTTTCCGTGAGTGGATGAAAGGGATTATCCGTGGCATGTCATCAGGCGCGAAATAGGCGAGAAAAATCCCTGAATAAGTGATTGGATTTTGCATGCCGTTTCATTACAATGAGGCTAGAGAGTGAAAATAGCAGGAGGAACAGGTATGGTACGACATGCAAAGGTTGGGGATATCTCCCGTATTGCGGAGATTCTGGTCTTTGGGAAAAGAGTGGCATATCGTCCTATTTTCCAGGATGATGTCGGCTCTTTCCTAAAGTTACAGGTAGGGGATATTATACGGGAATTAGAAGATAACCCCTGTCTGCTCGCGCATATTCTCTTATATGATGACGGTATTGTAAAGGGCGTCATTAATTATAAGGATTATCCGGGGAATGGCAGGAATGATGAAATTGAGATATGTGATTTTTATGTGGAGCCATTTTTTAAGAGGCAGGGAATTGGGCAGAAATTGATAAAATATGCGTGTTATGAAGCGAAACGGAAGCAGAAGAAGAAAATATACTTGCAGGTGATAGAAAGCAATGAAACTGCAAGAAAATTCTATGAATTAAGCGGATTTACTAATAATTACCGTAAATTGCCGATTGAGGACACTAAGGTGATGACGGTTGGCTATGAGAAAGAAATCTGAAATAAAAAGGTAATGGCAAAAATAGAATAGAAGATCAAGAAGAGAGTAACAACAGAAATATAGAAAATAACCGGAATGAAAAGAAGAGAGAAGAGAGAAAGAGGACAGCGCTATGGCGAAAATTCAGTTACGGATCAGCGATCTAAGGAAAAAGAAACAGATGAAACAGATCGAACTTGCCGCTAGTTTAGGAGTCTCCGTGCAGACCGTCAGCAAATGGGAAAACGAAATCTGTATGCCGGATATCTCTCTGCTCCCTGACATTGCAGCTTTCTTTCAGGTATCTGTGGATGAGCTTTTAGGATTAAAGCCGTTACCGGGGGAGGAATATATCCCGGTCAAGAGCGGGGAAAAAGGATATTGGGATTCGAGACTGGCATATTTAAAAGCAAGCAGGAAGTCTTTTTGGAATGAAGATTATCTACAGTTCTTAGTCGAAAAAGTATGGAAGATTGAAAAACCGGTAGAGATATTAGATTGTGGATGCGGATTTGGGTATATGGGCAAAATCCTTTTGCCGTTCCTGCCGGAGGGCAGCTCTTATACCGGGATTGATTTTAGCCGGAATATGATTGACGAGGGAGAGCGGTTATTTAGAGAGCTGGGATATCCTGGCAGTTTTATCTGCGATGATTTCCGGACGTATCAGTTTAAGAAGCAATATGATTTGGTGATCAGTCAGGCGGCTATGCGCCATGCCACAAAGCCACAGGAATTTTTAAGGAAGATGGTCTCTCTGGCAAGAAGCGGCGGTATGGTTGTAGCGGTTGATATCAACCGGGAATTTGAGAGTGACGGTTTCTACGTAGATGGATTGGACTATCAGGCGCTTTGTGCAAGGAACGGCATGCGCAAGATGTGGAAAAAAGAATTGGCATGTGAAGACAGGGATTATGCCATTGGCATACGGCTGCCAATCATGATGCAGGAAGAAGGACTTGTATCGGTAGATGTGCGGATGAATGACAAGGTCAGCTTCGTCTCGCCGCAAAGAGCCGGTTATGAAGAGAACGTAAGCAGTTTTTTGGAAGAAAAACAATGGAAAGAAGCTATTTCCGTAGAAGAAGAGGAAGGGATCATCCTGGGTTTTCTGAATCACGGCATGGATAGAAAAGAAGCCGAAAGCTATTGTAGGAAAGAGAGAATGGTACAATCCTTTGTCTCTAAGAACAAAGAAAACCTTACTTATTTACAGTGCCGCGGACTTCTCATCAGCTACGGATGGAAAAAATAAAGCGCCCAACAGGTGGGACGCGGGCAGACGGCCAAGGTGGGCTGCATCAGAAAATAAATTTGAAAGCGGAATTCTTCTATGTTATGATAAATGCAGGGCAGACAGCGTGCATAAGTCGGTGGGAAGCATGCTTCCCTGTAACCTTATGAGGCACCGGAAACTGCTACGGTACCTAGAGACGGGAGGAAAATATGAAGCTTGTAGTTTTGGAAAGAAACAGTGCGGGAACGGATGTTGACGTATCTTGTTTTGAGAAGTTTGGCGAAGTGACTTATTATCCGAATACGACAGCGGAGAATGCCGCAGAAAGAGTAAAAGAAGCGGATATTATTATTTCGAATAAAACGCCATTAAATGAAAAAACATTGCAAGAGGCGGCTAATGTGAAATTAATCTGCCTGTTAGCGACAGGTTATGATAATGTGGACTTACCATATTGTGAAAGCAGAGGAATTAAAGTAGCTAATGTAGTAAACTATTGTACGCCTGCGGTCGCGCAGCATACGCTGTTGCTTGCCATGATGCTGTCCGAGAAGATTACTTATTATGACGAGTATGTAAAATCCGGGGCATATGGCGCCCAGGACAGGTTTTCGCATTTTGATGAAGTATTCCACGATTTGGAAGGAAAGACATGGGGAATTGTCGGCATGGGGAGCATTGGGCATAAAGTTGCCTCGCTTGCGACGGCTTTTGGCTGTAGGGTCATTTTCTATTCTGCATCCGGGAGAAGCACATGCACGGAATACGAACGGGTAGAATTTCCTGTTTTATTAAAAGAATCCGATATTCTATCGCTGCATTGCCCGTTGAGCGATAGGACACGGAATTTAATCAATAGAGATGCGTTTGGGCAAATGAAGAAAACAGCGATCTTAATCAATGTGGCAAGGGGACCGGTCGTCAATACACAAGATTTATATGAGGCGCTTATGGAGAATAAGATTATGGCGGCAGGACTTGATGTGTTGGAAAAAGAGCCGATAGAACCGTCAAATCCGTTAAGCCGGATCAAAGACAGCACGAAGCTGATCATCACACCGCATATGTCTTGGGCAAGCATCGAATCCAGGACACGTTTGGTGGGAGAAGTCGTGAAGAATATAGAAGCTTTCTTAGCAGGCAAGGAAAGGAATATTGTCCGGTCATGAAGAAGGAGTTTCGTAAACACCTAATAACAAAAAAGATAAAGGAGAGAATATGGGAATCGTAATTAAAAACGCACAAGTGATTGTGCCGCAGGGCGCAGAGGATGTTATCAAAGAGACAAGTCTCTATATCGAAGGGGACAAAATTACGGGCATTGGTGAGATGCCTTCCGGGTTTGAGGAAGATAAGGTGATTGACGGGACGGATAAACTGGTAATCCCGGGACTGATTAATGCGCATACACATTCATATATGTCATTTATGCGCAATGTTGCGGATGATTTATCTTTTATGGACTGGCTCTTTGGGACAATTGACCCGATTGAGCAGCAGATGACGGATGAGGATACCTATTGGGGCGCCAATCTTGCCATTCTCGAGATGATGAAGAGTGGGACGACATGTTTCAATGATATGCAGATGAACATCCATCAGACGACAAGGGCGGTCAAGGAATCCGGTATGCGTGCGGTCATCTGTCGTGGACTGGTTGGCAGCGGCGATAATGAAGCCGGGCAGATGCGTCTTCGCCAGGCATATGAAGAAAGAGACGCGGCGAAAGACTGTGACAGGCTGACATTCTTATTAGGGCCTCATGCGCCTTACACATGTGATGATGCATTCCTGAAAATTGTCGCAAATGAAGCAAAGAAAAATAATATGGGCATCCATATCCACTTGTCGGAAAGTGTCAGTGAAATAGAACAGATTCAGGAGAAATATGGCTGTACGCCGATTGAACTGGCTGAGAAGACAGGGATTTTCGATGTCCCCGCAATTGCGGCACATTGTGTACAGGTAACAGACAAGGATATTGAGATATTGAAAGCACATAACGTTAGCGTTGTCACCAATCCGGCGAGCAACATGAAACTCGGCAACGGATTTGCGCCAATTGCGAAGATGTTAGAAAAGGGCGTGAATGTCTGCCTTGGCACGGATGGCGCGGCAAGCAATAACAGCCTGAATATGTTCCATGAACTAAGCCTTCTGACACTGATCCATAAGGGGACGGGCAAAACGCCACAATGTATCAGCGCCAAAGAGGGGTTCCGTATCGCTACGATAAACGGTGCGAAAGCATTGGGGTTAGAGAAAGAGACAGGTTCCATTGAAGTTGGCAAAAAAGCCGATTTGGCAATTCTTGATTTGAACACGCCTTCTCTTACGCCAAGGAACAATCTGATCGCAGGGCTTTCTTATTCAGCGAATGGCTCCGAGGTGGATACCGTCATCATCAATGGCAAGATTACGATGGAGAACCGTAAGGTATTAACCATTGATGAGAAGCTGGTATATCAGAAGATCAACGAGATTATCGTCAGAATGGGATTGGATAAAAAGGTATATTAAATCATAAGATGTACAAATAGCAAGAACCTAGGCTCTACAAATGTCTGTGGCCTGGGTTCTGTCTATGTTTATGGCGGGCTTATTTCCACGAAAGTGAAAGTATGCCCGTTATCTGTGGACTGGTAAAGCGCAAGTCCTGCGGCGTCGCCCCCGTTATAATCTCCGTCCGCGCCCTGTCCGCAAAGCACATAAATCACGCCGTCTTTTTCATAGGGCATTTGCGGATAATCGTAAGGCGAATACGTGAAACCATTTTCTAACGTAACAGTATAACTTTCCAGAACGGCAAGCTGATAAGTCTTTCCACCGTCTTCCGTTACATAAAGGTCTGCTTCATCTCCACCGTTATGCATTAAAGTGGCAAATCCAAATTCCTCATTCAGAAAAGTGAAGTCGATGCCCATGCCCAGTTGCGTATCAAAGGGGTCAGAACTTGCCATTTGCCATGTCTTTCCGTTATCGGTGCTGATGAGAAGAGAATAGAGGCGGCTTCCTAGTGCAGCGTCCCTGACGACCATGCGATAACGGATGGAGCCGTCGCCTACCAGGCATTCTTTTTCATAATAATCGGTATCATAAGATTTCATGAATAAAGTGTCTGCGTCCTCGGTATATGGTGGTTCTCCGGTTTGGGATTGCTGATCGTTTTCTTGCCTCATCATCCATTCGTTATGCTTTTCAAAAGCTTTTACTAAGGTATCTTTTACCCGTTGGTATCTGGTTTCCCAGGAATCGTTGTTGACGTAGTCGCCTATTGGGTTTAAATCAAGGGCGATGTAATTGCCGCTGTTCCCGACGTTTATTTTCGTCAATAAATAAGAAGCGAGCGAATGTGTATCGTAAGGGAACTGTCCGGTTTCCTTGACAAATTGCAGCCAGTCGGTGATATCCGCCGCGCAGGCGGCAATGTCATCTGTGGAATCATAACAGGTAACATAGAGTGTGTTAGCGTGAAAAGGATCTGCCGTCTTTTGCGCATATTTGGTATCGAGGCCGTCTTCTAGTCCTACGCCGTCGCTTGTGAGCGCTACGTATCTGTCCCTGTTGGCAAAGAAGTGGGAAGCTTCGCTCACTAATACCTGAGAGAAATAATTGTTTTCAATATAGTATGAATTTGATACAAGAAAATAGATATATTCTCCTTCGGCGAGTGAGTCCGGCACACGAAAGACATAGAACCCATCGCTTTGTTTCTCTATGAATTCCGCATCCGGGCTGCATTTTTCCCGTACTTTCCCTATAAGTTCTTCTACCGTCCAGCCTGGAAAGGGTTTGCGGAAGAAAATAGCTGTCGGTATATAGTAGTCATGTTGTGTCTCTGATAGAAAAGAAGAAAAAGTCCCGCGGATATAACCGTCAGACATCATTTCTTCCGTTACCATTTCGTCAGTAAGGACATAATAAAGACTGCGCAGGAAAGAGACAAAGAAAATGCCAAAAAGGAAAATAACGACCACTACATTACGCAATCCATTCATAATTTTGCTTATTTTCTGCTGTTTAGCATCCTGTATTTCTTTTTCTTGCAATGACTTGATCATGGAATTTAGGGAGAATAAAATGACACATGGCATGACAAGCCATAGGTAGAATCCTTTGATGACTTGTGTGAACGTGCGTAGCTCCAAGCCGTTTTTATGCGCCACAAGTTCCATAATGGTGAGAAATAGCGCCAATGCCGCAGCGATCAGTAGAACCAGTATCTGTTTCTTTATATTGTGTGCATGATTGTCCAATTCTGTTCTTTGCTCCTCCTATAGTGATAATACTTTCCGTGTGTATTCTGGTTTTCCGTTTGGATAAAAATAGTATACACGCAAATGAACTTGTTGTCTTGTCATTAAACAGCTATTTTAAAAAAAGGTGAAAAAAGCTTGAAAAGTTTTTCGGACTGATGATAATATGAAATCAAAGATGTAAGGACTTAGACGAAGCGAAGAAAAAAATAGAAGAGCTTCGGGAAGGAAAAAAAGAAAAATAAAAATAGTCTAAGAAACACTGGTAAATCGCTTTGTTTTTTTATACAATATAAACGGTATGTTTTCTATTGCCAAACAGCGATAGTTAAAACAATAGACAGTGATGATAGGACAGACGACCATCACTATAATAAAAATTCGGCTGATTTAATGGAATTGAATGGATTAAAGGAGGAAATTGTATGAGCAGTGAAATCAGAGACATCAATTTAGCCGAATCAGGCGAAAGAAAAATCGAGTGGGTTAAGAGAAATTGCGACTTGCTCCGTACATTGGAGAAAGAGTTTTCGGAATCCAAACCGTTTGCGGGCAAAAAGGTTGCTTTATCCGTGCATCTGGAAGCAAAGACCGCTTATTTATGCCTGGTGCTCAAAGCAGGTGGCGCAGAAATGTATGTGACAGGTTCTAATCCGTTATCAACACAGGATGACGTAGCGGCTGCTTTGGTAAAAGCGGGATTAGAAGTACATGCGTGGTATGATGCGACACAGGAAGAATATGAGAATCATATCCGTCACGTATTGGAAGTCGGCCCTAATATCATCATTGATGATGGCGGAGATTTAGTCAACATGGTGCATAAGGAGCTGCCGCACCTGATCCCGAACATTATCGGTGGCTGTGAAGAGACGACAACCGGTATTATCCGTTTAGAGGCGATGGATAAAGCCGGTGAATTGAAATTCCCTATGGTACGTGTGAACAATGCAGCATGTAAGCATTTCTTCGATAATAGATATGGTACAGGACAGTCCGTGTGGGATGGCATTAACAGGACAACGAATCTGATCGTCGCAGGCAAGATTGTTGTTGTTGCAGGTTATGGATGGTGTGGCAAAGGAACGGCTATGCGCGCAAAAGGACTTGGCGCAAGAGTAATCGTTACGGAAATCGATCCGATTAAGGCAATCGAGGCCGTTATGGATGGATTCGACGTTATGCCGATGCAGGAAGCGGCGAAAGTCGGAGATTTCTTCGTGACCGTGACAGGATGCGACGCAGTTATTGATAAAGAGGATTTTGCAGTCATGAAAGAGGGTGCAATTCTTTGTAATGCGGGACATTTTGACTGTGAAATTGACATGGCATGGTTAAAAGCCAATGCGGTAGAGACAAGGGAACAGAGGAAGAATATCATGGGATATAAGCTTCCTACCGGACAGTGGATTTTCGTCCTTGCGGAAGGGCGTCTTGTGAATCTTGCTGCGGGCGATGGACATCCGGCAGAGATTATGGATATGAGCTTCGCGATCCAGGCTCTTTCTGCGAAGTATCTGGTTGAACATGGCAGTGACTTGAAGGAAAAACTGATTGATGTCCCGGAAGAGGTAGATAAGGATGTCGCAAAACGTAAACTCGCATTCCTCGGGAAAGAGATTGATGTCTTAACACCGGAACAGGAGAAATACTTAAACAGTTATTCTTTGTAAAAGCCGGATCCTGAACGGAATTTTTCAATTGGTAATTTATGCCGGAGCGTCACGGCTTTGCGTCGCTCCGGTGCGTAAACGCTCCGGAATGGAGATTAGATTGATAAAGCATGCCCCTTGTATTTATATACGAGGGGTTTTGTGCCTGCGGCTCAAAGCCCGCAGGATAGAGAATGCTATGGCTATTAGGAGGGAGCAGAAAATGGATGCAGCATCAAAATATAAAGCGCAGGAGCTGCTAAAAAGATTCTTGCCGTATTACCGGAAATATTGGAAAATTGTCATCATAGATTTGTTCTGTGCGGGACTGACGACGATTTGTGAGATGGTCTTGCCAATGATTATGCGCTATATTACCAATACGGGGATGAATGACATAGCGGCGTTAAGCGTGAGCATTATTCTCCGGATGGGCGCATTATACTTAGTGCTAAGGATAATTGATACGATGGCAAATTTCTATATGGCATATACCGGGCATGTCATGGGGACGCAAATAGAAACCGACATGCGAAGGGATGCATATGCCCACCTGCAAAGGCTGTCTGATACTTATTATAATAATACGAAAGTAGGACAGATTATGGGACGGATTACCAATGACTTGTTTGATGTCACGGAATTTTCCCATCACTGCCCGGAGGAATTTTTTATCGCCGGAATTAAGGCCGTGATTTCGTTCGTTATCCTTTCTGGGATTAATCTTCCGCTGACATTGATTATTTTTGCAATCGTACCGGTTATGGTAGTTACCTGTACGATGATTAATTTGCGCTTGCGTGCGGCATTCAGGAAACAGAGGATACAGATCGGGGAACTGAATGCCAGAATAGAAGATAGTCTGCTGGGGCAAAAAGTAGTTAAGGCTTTTACGAATGAGGAGAAAGAAACAGAGAAATTTGAAGAAGACAACCAGAAATTTTTCCGTATCAAAAAAGAATCTTATAAGTTCATGGCGGCTTTCCAGACGACAACAAGAGCGTTCGATGGCTTGATGTATCTAGTCGTAGTAACGGCGGGCGGTATTTTCATGGTAAAAGGACTGATTTCGCCTGGCGACCTGGTAGCGTATGTGATGTATGTGACAACTTTGATCGCTACGATCAGGAGGATTATTGAGTTCGCGGAGCAGTTCCAGAGAGGTATGACAGGGATTGAGCGTTTCGTGGAGATTATGGACAGCGACATAGAGATTTTCGATGAGCCAGGCGCTGTGGCATGCCGGAATGTCAAAGGGGATATTTCATTACGGGACGTATGCTTTGCTTATCCTGACGACCATAACATTGTGTTCCGGAATTTGAACCTGAATATCCATGCGGGAGAAAAGATTGCGATCGTGGGGCCTTCCGGGGGTGGTAAGACAACGCTTTGTAACTTAATCCCGCGCTTTTATAATATCGACGAGGGCGAGATTACGTTAGATGGGGACAATATCCGCCATTATACATTAAAGAGCTTGCGTGAGAATATCGGTATGGTGCAGCAGGATGTGTACCTTTTCTCAGGGACTGTTTATGAGAATATAGCTTATGGCAGGGAAAATGCAACAAGACAAGAAGTCATAGAGGCGGCGAAAAGAGCGGGCGCACATGAATTTGTGGAATCGTTGAAAGACGGCTATGACACCTACGTTGGAGAACGTGGCGTGAAGCTTTCCGGCGGACAGAAGCAGCGTATTAGCATCGCCAGAGTCTTTTTGAAGAATCCGCCAATTTTAATCCTGGATGAGGCGACTTCGGCATTGGACAATGAAAGTGAGTTCCAAGTTGCAAAATCTTTGCAAGAATTGGCGAAAGGACGGACGACGATCACCATAGCACACCGGCTTTCCAGTATCCGTAACTCCGACCGGATTTTGGTACTGACAGAGGAGGGAATCGTAGAAGAGGGAAACCATGAGCAGTTGCTTGCGCAAAAGGGAATCTATCATCATTTCTATATGACAGCCAATGAATTGAAATAATTGCGTGACAATATATGTTCTTCGTATTAATTCGCAGATAAAACGCACATAATAAAAATATTAACCAACAAATTTAAAAAATGCTTACATTATTCAAAATTTAATGTTACTATGTTAATAGGTTGAAAAATCAAAGATTTTTCAACCTGCAATTTGCAGAAGCGAAGTTATTGCAGGGAGCTGTAGCGACAGATGGGGTCATCTGGTTTTGGGATGTCAGGAGGCGGAAAATGTTTGAAGTTGGTGAATTTATTATGTGTGGGGGACATGGAGTATGTCGGGTTACGGCTATTACAGGAAATCCGATTGATAAACTGGATAAAAAACGGAAGTACTATATTTTAGAACCGGTTTTCGAAAAGGGTAGCACTATCTATACGCCGGTTGATAATGAGAAAGTCATTATGAGAAGGATCATGACCAAAAAGGATGCTAAGACGTTAATTGGCAATATCCCGGAAATTGAAACCGTATGGATCCAGGAAGAGAAAACAAGAGAACAGATGTACAAAGAAGCGATCAGGACTTATGACTGTCATAGCCTGGTCAGGATTATTAAGACGTTATATCTGCGCAGGAAAGACAGGGTGCAGCAGGGGAAAAAAGTGCTTTCTTCCGATGAGCATTATTTAAAGAAAGCAGAGGAGCTTCTCTATAGTGAGATGTCCATCGCTTTGGCAATCCCAAAGGAAAAGGTGGAGAGTTACATCTCTACAGAGATTGGCAAAAGCGCAAGAGGGAATAAAATAGAAACAAGGAACTGAAGAAATAAAGAAATAAAAAGCCGTTGGTAAGATAGGTACATTTCCGATCATTGCCAACGGTCTTTATTTACTCTTAAAATATATTCTGAATGGGGTTATTGCTGTGGTTGGTCTTTGCCGGCCGGTGTAGCCGGATTCAATGGCGGATGGTGAGGATGTCCGCCGATTAACTCCATTGCAGCGATAACGACCGAAAGAATTTCTGCTTCTACTTGCGGAGAAGCCGTATCAAACCGATGAAGTATGGAACCCTTGCTGGTACGGGCATATTTGGGCTGTAAACGATTTAGGGCGTAAGTTGCCATATCCAATTTGCAGTCGTTGCAAGAACAGATATGCGGCATAGTAGGCAATAGCTTATTAATTGTCCGCTCCACATTATCTTCCATCAAGTTCTTAAGTCCTTCCATTTTCAACCCCCCATTATAAAAGTATATATAACTATTTTATGCAAAAAAATCTTTAAACTTCTTTAATATTTTTTTAATTGACCAAAATTAGAAATGTAGTTAATATAGAACAATGGCAATAAATGGGAGAGATTTCCTACACCAATAGGAGAGGAGTAAGAAAATGGGTAAGATCATGAAATATCTTGGGGAATTTAAAGCATCAGCCATTGCAGTTGTGCTTCTTTTAATTCTGCAAGCGTATTGCGATTTAGCGCTGCCTTCTTATACATCGGATATTGTGGATGTGGGAATTGAGCAGGGCGGTATTGAAAATGCAGTGCCGGACTTGATGCGGGAGGAGACGATGGAGGGCATCTGTCTGCTTGCAGGTGAAGAAGCGGCGGTGTTGCTGCGGGAGTCCTATGTACAAAATGATGAGGGCAATTATGAGTTACGGGCAAGAGATGAGGAGACAATAGAAGCGCTAGATGGCATTATAAAGGCACAGGTGCTTTCTCAAATCCAGGAAGAGGTCAGCGACATGATCGCAGACCAGATGGCGATCATGTTCGTCAAAGCAGAATATGAAGCGCTTGGCGTTGATGTGGAGGCGATCCAGACAAGATACCTGTTGAAGACAGGGGGGAAAATGCTGCTTATGACGATTCTGATGATGGCGGCAGCAATTGCGGTCGGTTTTTTGGCAGCCAGGGTTTCTGCCGGTATCGGTATGCGGCTGCGTAAGCGGGTCTTCCGGAAAGTAGTTTCTTTCTCCCATGCGGAAATGGATGGGTTTTCTACTGCGTCCCTGATCACAAGAAGCACAAATGATATCCAGCAAGTACAGATGGTATCGGTCATGCTGCTTCGTATGGTCTGTTATGCGCCGATCTTAGGGATTGGCGGTATCATGAAAGTCATTCATACGAAGACGGGAATGGGATGGATTATCATCGTAGCAGTCGGTGTTATTCTGTTGTTAGTCGGCACTTTGGTTGGGATCGCCATGCCGAAATTTAAGCTGATGCAGACACTAGTGGATAAGCTGAATCTGGTTTCCCGGGAAATCCTGACAGGGATTCCGGTCATTCGGGCATTTAGCAGGGAAAAGTATGAAGAGAAACGATTTGACAAGGCAAACAGGGATTTGATGTCTACGCAGATATTTACGAACAGAGTCATGACATTTATGATGCCAGTGATGATGCTTGTCATGAATGCAATTACGGTAGCTATCGTATGGTTTGGCGCGGAGGGCATTGATGCAGGAAGGCTACAGATTGGAGATATGATGGCATTCATTACGTATTCCATGCAGATCGTCATGTCCTTTTTGATGCTGACAATGGTATCTATTATGCTGCCAAGGGCGGGCGTTGCGGCAGAGCGTATTGAGGAAGTGCTTTGTACGGAGCCGGTCATCCTAGACAAAGAGAAGGTCTTAGACGATGAAGTGGAAGGAAAAGGCGTCATTGCTTTTGAACATGTACATTTTTGCTATCCGGGAGCAGAGGAAGATGCTTTATCGGATATTAGCTTTGTTGCGCGCCCGGGGGAAACTACGGCGATCATTGGCAGCACAGGATGCGGGAAATCCACGTTATTGCATTTGATTCCCCGCTTTTACGATGTAACAGGTGGGCGGATTACCTTTGACGGGATTGATATCAGGGAACTGTCCCAAAGTAAGCTGCGCAGCTTGCTTGGGTTTGTGCCGCAAAAAGGAGTCCTCTTTTCCGGGACGATAGAATCGAACATTAAATTCGCGGGAGAAGAGAGAGTGTCGGATGACGCCATGAAAGAAGCGGCATCCATTGCACAGGCGGCGGAATTCATTGAGTCCAAGAAGGAAACCTATTTAAGCCCGATTGCACAGGGAGGCTCCAATGTCTCAGGCGGACAAAAGCAAAGGCTCTCTATCGCCAGGGCGATTGCCGGGAAGCCAAAAGTATTCCTTTTTGATGATAGCTTCTCCGCTTTGGACTATAAGACGGACGCGGTGCTGAGGAGAGCGTTGTACGAGAAGATTGCGGATGCAACCATGATTATCGTCGCGCAGCGTATCAGCACGATCCTACATGCAGACCAGATTATTGTCCTAGAGGAAGGCAGGATAGCGGGAATGGGGACGCATGAGCAACTGCTTGGGACATGTCCGGCTTATCAGGAAATTGCGAAGTCCCAGCTATCGGAGAGCGAGCTGAGAGGAGGTATGTCATAATGAGTGAAAATGAAAAAAAGGCAAGGCCGCCTCACGGGCCGCATGGTGGCATGATGCCGGGAGAAAAGGCCAAAGACTTTAAAGGTACGATCCGAAAGCTGGTAGGCTATATGGGAAAATATAAATACGGGCTATTTGCTGTCATAGTCTTTGCCATTGGCAGTACGGTTTTCAATATAGTCGGCCCTAAAGTCTTAAGCAGGGCGACGACAGAACTTTTTAATGGATTGATGGCGAAGCTGTATCAGACCGGAGGCATTGATTTTGGGAAAATAGGAAGGATTTTGATGGTTTTGCTTGGCTTATATTTTGTCAGCGCATTATTATCATTATTCCAAGGCTGGATCATGACAGGCGTATCACAGAAATTATGTTTCCGCTTGCGCAAAGAGATTTCAGAGAAAATAAACCGCATGCCGTTAGATTATTTTGAATCAAGAACAGTAGGAGAAGTGCTTTCCCGTATTACCAATGATGTGGATACGCTTGGCATGAGCCTGAACCAGAGCATTACCACATTAATCACTTCTGTGGCAACGCTGGTCGGCGTGCTGGTCATGATGCTTAGCATTAGCCCGCTGATGACGCTGATAGCGCTTGTCATTTTACCGGTATCTGGCGGGTTAATTGGCGTTGTGGTCAAGTTTTCTCAGAAGCATTTCACGGCGCAGCAGACGTATCTTGGGAAAATAAACGGACAGGTAGAAGAAGTTTATAGCGGACAGAATATTGTAAAAGCATTTAATAGAGAAGAAGACGTATTACAGGAATTTGATGAAACCAATCATATATTATACCAATCCGCATGGAAATCGCAGTTTTTGTCAGGCTTAATGCAGCCGATCATGACTTTTATCGGGAATCTGGGCTATGTTGCCGTTGCCGTCAGTGGCAGTATCCTGACAATCAGGGGTGCGATTGAGATCGGGGATATCCAGGCCTTTATCCAGTATGTGAAGAATTTCACGCAGCCCATTACACAGCTCGCGCAGGTATCCAATATGTTACAATCTACAGCAGCGGCTGCGGAAAGAGTGTTCGAGTTCCTGGGAGAAGCGGAAGAAGAACAGTTGGTTGAGAATCCGGTGCATTTGGCACAGATGGAAGGCCGTGTGGAGTTTGAACATGTTAAATTTGGATATAAGCCGGATAAAATCATCATTCATGATTTTAGCAGTAAAGTAGAGCCTGGGCAGACCGTTGCGATAGTAGGCCCTACCGGTGCGGGCAAGACGACGATGGTAAAACTACTGATGCGCTTTTATGATGTCAATAGCGGCAAGATCAAAGTAGATGGACATGATATCAGGGACTTTAACAGAAGCGAACTACGGGAGAGCTTTGGCATGGTTTTACAGGATACATGGCTATTTAAGGGGACGATCATGGAGAACATCCGTTATGGCAGGCTGGATGCAACGGATGAAGAAGTAATAGAAGCAGCGAAGGCAGCACATGCACATCACTTCATCCAGACATTGCCAGGTGGCTACCAGATGGAGCTGAATGAGGATGCCAGCAACGTATCGCAAGGGCAGAAACAGCTTCTGACGATCGCAAGAGCAATCCTTGCCGATAATAAAATCCTGATTTTAGATGAAGCTACGAGTTCTGTTGATACGAGGACAGAGCAACGGATCCAGAAAGCGATGAATAATCTGATGAAAGGCAGGACCAGCTTTGTGATCGCGCATAGGCTCTCAACGATAAAGGACGCGGATCTGATTCTTGTCATGAAAGACGGGGATATTATAGAGCAGGGCAACCATGAGCAGTTGCTTTCCCGGAATGGTTTCTATGCGGAACTATATAATTCACAGTTTGAGGACGCTACGGCGTAAGTTATGTCATAAGAGGAGAAACAGTTGTGCTGCCGTAGAAAATGGCGGCACAATTTTTGCATGGCATTATAGAAATGATTATGGTAGAATAGTCCCGTTAATGAGTAGCAGAAAAGAGGATAATATATGTTGGATGTCATTTTAGATGCATTTTGGGATTGCGTGAAGCTTTTGCCTTTTCTTTTCCTTACGTATCTTGTGATGGAATATCTAGAGCATAAAGCGGGGAATAAAATGCAGGACGCTATCCAGAAATCCGGGAAATTTGGACCGGTGATCGGCAGTATCCTGGGCGCGTTCCCCCAGTGCGGGTTCTCGGCAGCCGCATCGAATTTATACGCAGGCAGGATTATTACGATGGGAACGCTTTTCGCGATATACCTGTCTACTTCGGATGAAATGCTCCCGATTATGATTTCCGAGAACGTCGGAGCAACGTTGATCCTGAAAATAATAGGATGTAAAATCATGATCGGTATGGCGGCAGGTCTATTGATTGATGTGGTAATCAGCCGGTTATTGAAAAAGGGGCGAGAGGATCTGCAAATTGAGCATATGTGCGAGCAGCATCATTGCCATTGCGAAGAAGGGATTTTTAAGTCGGCATTGCATCATACGCTTGAGATATTCTTCTATCTGTTGCTCGTTACAGTTGCTTTCAATATGGTGATCGGAGCCATTGGGGAAGATTTCCTTGCCAGCCTGATCTTAAACCGCCCGGTTGTGGGCGAATTGATTGCCGGGGCGATAGGATTAATTCCCAATTGCGCCGCTTCCGTGGTCATTACGCAGCTATATCTAAATGGCGTCCTTAGCGCGGGCGCCATGATGTCAGGCCTTTTGGCAGGCTCAGGCGTCGGCATTCTGGTACTGTTGCGTGTAAACGATAACCCGAAAGAAAATGCGAAGATTATCATGCTGCTCTATGCGCTTGGCGTATTGGCAGGAATTTTGATAGAGGCATTGGGAATCTGTTTCTAAAGTGAAACGGTCATTATATAACTAAAGCAGGGTGATCGGTTTCCCGGAGGTTGGCTTGACGACTGGAAGGCCGGGGAAATGTTCTGCTAAAGCTTTTTTCAACGGTTTTGTATCAATTTTCCTGGAAATGGGCGGAAAAGCGTCGTCAAAGTGATCTAACAGAACCGTTCGTGGCTTAATTTGCCGAATAACGGCGAGCGTCGGCGTAATCAGGTCGGACGCTCCCTGATAGGGCAGCACAAGCATATCTACGTTCTTAGGATAGTTTTCCTGTTCATTAAGGCCAAGGCTTCCAAGCACAAGCACTTTCTTATGGCCGCATGTAATCTGAAATGCAAGCGTTTCATTTCCTTCCTGATAGGAATGGTTTTTCAATAGCAATAGCACCAGATTCGGGAAATACCGTAGTATACGGAGATTCAAAAAGGTGCTTTTGATTAGCCTGGAATCAAACTGGATATGTTTGCCGGATAGCACGTTTACTTTTATATCGCCAAAATGAAGCGTATCCCCAGGGCGGACGGTAACGATTTGATCTTCGTCAACTTTCCGGCGCTCTAAAGTAGCGCAAGGGCATTCGCTACAATATACTGTAGCGTCCAAGTTACGGAGGATAAGCGGGATGCTGCCAAGGTGGTCAATATGTCCGTGCGTAACCAGAATAGATTCTGCCTGATGATAGTCGGACAGGGCTGTAAGGTTTTCCGCGCCCCGTAACGTCAGGAAAGGGTCGATTAGAATGCTGTCATTTTCATGTTCTATTAATAGGGACGCTGTCCCAAACCATGTGATTTTCATGTTGGTCACCTTGCCTTTTTAGTTTGCGCATGCTAAGAAGTGTCTTATGCCATGCGAATCTTGTAAAAAAAAGCACCATCCCCAAGGCTCGTACGTCCTCAAAAATGGTACTCATGAATGCGCCTTCAGGGACTCGAACCCTGGACACCCTGATTAAGAGTCAGGTGCTCTACCAACTGAGCTAAAGGCGCGTGTGTAAATAATTCTCTGATGTATAATTTCTATTTTGCAATGCAAGAGTTATTATAGTATAATGTTTTTTGGTTTGCAAGTATTTTTTAAGATTTTTTTAAGAATTTTTTTTATAGGGAGTGTATATATGATATTCGAGAGTCATGTTCACTATGATGATGAGGCATTTGACGAGGACCGGGACGCTTTATTACGGTCTCTGGCGAAGAACGGGATTGATCTTGTCATCAACGTAGGCGCAAGCATAAAAAGCTGTAAAGATACGCTTGCATTAATAGAGAAATATCCTTTTGTTTATGGAGCGATGGGCGTACATCCGAGCGAAACGGGCGCATTGGAGGAAGAGGACATTCAGTGGCTGAAAGAAAGCTGCGCTTTGGACAAAGTGGTTGCGGTTGGAGAAATCGGCCTGGATTATCATTGGAAAGAGCCTGAAGCTTCTACACAGCAGAAATGGTTTCGGAGACAGTTAGAACTGGCAAGGGAAGTGAACCTGCCGGTCATTATCCATTCCAGAGAAGCGGCAAAGGATACTTTGGATATTATGCGGGATATGCGCGCAGAAGAGGTTGGCGGCGTGATCCATTGCTTTTCTTATACGAAAGAAACGGCGGCGCAATTCCTTGGAATGGATTATTATTTTGGCATTGGGGGCGTCGTGACCTTTGAGAATGCGAAAAAGCTCAGGGAAGCCGTAAGTTATATCCCGATAGAGAAGATTTTATTGGAAACAGATGGCCCTTATCTGGCGCCGGTGCCAAACCGCGGGAAGCGGAATTCTTCTTTGAATCTTCCGTATATTGCAAAAGAGATTGCCTCTATTAAGGGGATCGGTTATGATAAAGTGCTTTCTGTGACACATGAAAACGCTGAGAAATTATTCGGCATCAAACAATAGTTTTGGCAAAGGGACTGGGGTGGATCGATGGCGACATTAGGTAGCGTCCAAAGTACAATAGAAATTTTACAGAAATACCAATTTGTATTCCAGAAAAAGTTTGGGCAGAATTTTCTGGTAGATAAAAATATCCTGGAGAAGATTATCGAGGCGGCAGAAGTAACAGAGCAGGACTGTGTCTTAGAGATCGGCCCGGGAATCGGCACAATGACGCAGTATCTCGCAGAGCGGGCAAAATCTGTTACGGCAGTGGAGATTGACCGGAATTTGATCCCTATTTTGCATGATACCCTTTCTTCTTATGATAATGTGACTATCATGAACGAAGATATTCTGAAAGTGGATATTCATCGTATCGTAGAAGAGCAAAACGGCGGGAAACCGATAAAAGTAGTCGCTAATTTGCCATATTATATCACGACACCAATTATCATGGCGTTGTTTGAAAAACGTGTGGCGTTACAGAGCATTACGATTATGGTACAGAAAGAGGTAGCGGACAGGCTACAGGCAAAGCCGGGATCCAAAGACTATGGCGCCTTATCTCTGGCAGTACAATATTATGCCAGCCCGGAAGTGATCGTCAAAGTACCGGCATCATGTTTCATGCCAAGACCGAATGTGGATAGCGCGGTTATGAAATTGACGCGGTATGATGCGCCGCCCACAGCAGCCAAAGAGGAAAGCTATCTGTTTGCCGTGATCAGGGCGTCTTTTAACCAGAGGCGGAAAACATTGGTAAACGGACTTGCTAACGCAGGAAATCTAGGCGTTAGCAAAGAAATGATCGTAGAAGCGTTAGAGAAAATGGGCATGTCACCGACAGTGCGCGGTGAAACGTTGACTTTAGAGCAATTTACAGAACTTTCCAATTCTTTGCTGGAAATTAGGCAATAGAGAAAAATCAGATTAAAGATACAATATCGTGGAATTGTATATTGCAGTATCTCCATATCTTGATATATCCTAAGCTATATATTAAGTTGGAGATGCTATATTTTTTTCTGCATATTTGTTTACATTGATATTCGGCTATGGTAAACTAAGACAGTAAAATTAGGTTACTATGGGATAAGTAGTAGGTAAAATACAGTATTATGAGGTGAGTACCTTGGATAAATATGAATACAAAGTCCGTGCAGATGAAATAAAAGCATTGATCGCAGAAGGGGATTTTGCGGAAGCTGTAAAAATTGCGGATACGATTGACTGGCGTAGGGTAAAAAGCGTTATGATGTTATGCTCCGTCAGTGACTTATATAAAATCAACAGAAGATATCAGGAAAGCAAAGATATTTTGTTGCTGGCATATGAAAAACATCCTACAGGAAGACTGATTGTTTACTCTCTTTGTGAGCTTTCCATCAAAATGGAAGAATATGTGCAAGCGATTGAATATTATAAAGAGTTCGTACAGATAGCGCCCCGGGATACGGGAAGATATATTTTACAATATCGTTTGTATGAAGCACAGGATGTTTCCTTAGAAGAACGGATTGCTGTATTAGAGGAGTTTAAGAAACGGGATTATCGTGAGAAATGGGCATATGAGCTGGCATATCTTTATCATAGGATTGGACTTACGACCAAATGTGTTGAAGAATGCGATGAGATGTACTTATGGTTTGGAGAAGGCAAATTTGTGCTGAAAGCGTTGGAATTAAAAGCGCTTCATACGCCATTGAATGCAGAGCAGCAGGCAAAGTATGACAGTTGGATTATGGCAAGGAATGCAGAGGTTGAGGAGGAAGAAGAGGAACCCGACGAAGAGGAAGAGGATGAGGAAGATTATGAGCGGGATGACGACGATGAAGACGAAGAGGAGTATGACCGCGATGAAGAAATAGAAGATGAGGAAGACTTCCCTGAAGAGGATGATGGGGAAGAGGATGATGAAGACGAAGAGGAAGAAGAGGACGAAGAGGACGATGAAGACGAGATCATGTCTATTCCGACGGCGGAGCTTCCCCAGGTAAAAACTGTTGATGTCGGGCAATATAATACATTGAACTTGCAGATGGCTTTGGCGGAAAGCATGAGAGAGATCTTGATAGAAGAGGAGGATGAGGCTGAAAAAGCAGAGACACAGGCAGAATTGTTAGCAGCCAAGCCGAAACCGCCGGAATCACAGGCTCCAAAATCCCGGATCATTGAGATGTCGCAGAGCTTTCAGGCTCGTCAGGAACAAGAGCCTCTAAATACAGAGTTCCCTGATATCCGGGAGCAGGAGGATGCGGAAACATCTCCTATTACGGAGCAGATTATTGCGCCTCTTCTACAGGAGACGGCCGAGATGCCGAAAGTAACTTTGCAGGGAACGGATGAGCTACAGGAAATTGTGGCAGAAGATATCGAAGAACCAGAGCAGGAGGCAATAAAACCCGAGCCGGCAGGGACGAGAATACAGGAGCCGGTTAAACCAGAGCCACTGAAAGCGGAACCCGTGAGAATAGAGCAGCCGGAGCATATTGAGCCGGAGACGGCTATGGAACAGGTAAAGGAAGCGCCAAAAACGGGAGCTTCGTCTGTTAGGTATGATGATGTCTTATCTCAGGAAAATGACGGACAGATCCGTCTTGTAGTGCCGGATATTAAAGCGATAGAGAAACAGATCACCGGACAGCTTAGTATCGAAGATATTATGGCTGAATGGGAAGCAATGAAGAAAAACAATGAGCAAAAACGTAAGGAGGCCGTTAGGCAGCGGATCTTAGAACATACGGGAAGCTTATTTGCTGATTTTGACGAAGCGACAAAAAGCGGGTTATTAGAGCAGTTAGAAAAGGCTTTTGTGGCGGCGATTATGAAGGAATCCGGCAAACAACCTGGCATTAAGCAAGTAGTGCTGCCTGTAGAATCGGAGAAGGAATTAAGCGAAAAGCCAGTACAGGCGACGCCAAAGAAACCGGAACCTGTAGAGACGGTGGCAGTAGAGGAAGAACAACCTGCACAGGCAGAGAAGCGTGTGGAGAAGAAACCGAAAAAAACAAAGAAGAAGGCAGCAGCATTACCGAAGCCGGAACCTGAGATCCCAGAAGAAATGGACAAAGCAGAAGAAGCATTGCCTGTTGAAGAAGAGGAAATGCCGGCGGCAGAAGAGCCGGATGTAGATGGGGATTTAAAGGAAGCAGATGAGGATGAACTGACCGGTAGAGCCGGGAAAGCGGGCAAAGAGGAAGTAATGGAGGAAAAAGCGGAACCGCAGCCAGCCAAAGCGGCGTTACAGACCGGCCGTGAGCTTACCGACGAAGAGAAGGCATTATTTGGACAGTACGTCCACCACAAAAAATCCAGGGAACAGTTAATCCATACGTTGGACAATATGAGCTTGGCAGCATACACAGGCAATGTCATTATTACCGGCGAAGAAGGCAGTGGCACATTATCGCTGGCAAAAGGGCTGATAAAGGAAATGCAGTATAATGATGGCAATTTCTCCGGGAAGGTTGCCAAGATCTCCGGTGCGGTCCTTAATAAGAAAGATATTGCAGAAACGCTTGCCAGAATCAATAACGGCGCTTTGATTATTGAAAAGGCCGCAGATTTAAAAGAAGAAACGGTTGTCAAGCTTGCAAAATCGTTGGAGAAGGATAACATAGGGCTGCTTCTCATTTTAGAAGATACGAAACAGAGGATGAACAGGCTCTTAGTGGAGAATTCTATTTTGAATTACAGCTTTGAACTGCGGATTGACATTGAGCCTCTAGATGATGAGGCGTTAGTCGCTTATGCGAAACAATACGCAGAGCAGATGGAGTATTCTATTGATGAGTTTGGCGTATTGGCGCTTCACACAAGGATTGCAGATATGCAGACAAGCGACCATGAAGTAACGGTTGCGGAAGTCAGGGAGCTGGTAGATGAAGCAATCTATTATGCGAATAAAAAGACGCCGAAACATTTCGTAGATATACTTCTGGCGAAAAGATATGACAATGATGACATGATTATTTTGCGGGAACAGGATTTTATGCATTATTAAAACGAATAGGGGGATATACGATGGCAGGGAAAACGGGTAAGCAGAAAGAACAGGAGAACAAGGTGTTCATTTCAGAAGATGACCAATACTTGTTTGCGCAGGGTACGCATTATGATATCTATAAGAAATTAGGTGCGCATCCGTCTGTGGAAGAAGGCGTAGCAGGCATGTCCTTTGCAGTATGGGCGCCAAATGCGGCTAGTGTTCATGTGATCGGTACTTTTAATGATTGGAATGAAGAAAGCCATGAGATGAAGAAGCTAGGGCCTGGTGGCATCCATCAGTTATTCATTCCGGGCGTTGGAGTGAATGAGATGTATAAGTACTTAATTAGGACGCCAGCGGGAGAGAAGCGCTATAAAGCAGACCCATTTGCCAACTATTCGGAAATGCGCCCGGGCAATGCTTCTAAGACTTTTGATATATCGAAATTTAAATGGTCGGATGAAGCATGGATGAAAGCACGAGACGGGAAAGACTATAATAAAGAGCCGCTTGCTATTTATGAATGCCATATTGGCTCTTGGATGAAACATCCTGATGGGACAGAGGACGGTTTTTATAATTACCGTGAATTTGCGGACAGGATCGTAGAATATCTAAAAGAGATGCGATATACCCATATCGAGCTGATGGGCATTGCAGAATATCCATATGACGGCTCCTGGGGATATCAGGTGACTGGTTATTATGCGCCTACTTCCAGACATGGCAATCCTGAAGATTTTATGTATCTGGTCAATGAACTGCACCGGAACAAAATCGGCGTTATTTTGGACTGGGTACCGGCACATTTTGCGACAGATGCGCATGGCCTTAGCAAATTTGACGGTGAGTGTATCTTCGAGCATCCGGACCCAAGGCGTGGAGAGCATCCGGATTGGGGCACGAAAATATTTCATTATGGAAAAACAGAAGTGAAAAACTTCTTGATAGCGAACGTATTATTCTGGGCAAGAGAATATCATATTGACGGTATCAGGGTAGATGCAGTAGCCTCCATGCTGTATCTGGATTATGGGAAGCAGGACGGGCAGTGGCTGCCCAATGAATATGGCGGGAATAAGAATCTGGAAGCGATAGAATTCTTCCGTCATATGAATTCAGTTGTCCTTGGCTCTTTACCGGGATTCTTGACGATTGCGGAGGAATCGACAGCGTGGCCACGTGTGACAGGTAAGGTAGAAGAAGGCAGCGACGGGCTTGGGTTTAGCTTTAAATGGAATATGGGATGGATGCATGATTTCTGCGACTATATGAAACTGGATCCGTTGTTCCGTAAGAACAATCATTACGCCATGACTTTTGCCATGAGCTATAACAGTAGCGAGAATTATATTCTTCCGTTGTCGCATGATGAAGTAGTGCATTTGAAATGCTCTATGGTCAATAAGATGCCGGGATATCCCGTAGACAAATATGCAAACCTAAGAGTCGGTTATAGCTATATGTTCGGTCATGCCGGTAAGAAACTGCTTTTCATGGGGCAGGATTTTGCACAGGAAAGGGAATGGAGCGAAACAAGAGAACTTGACTGGTTCCTGCTAGGGGAAGAGCAAAACCGCGGTATGCATGAATATGTCAAGGAACTTTTGAAATTGTACCGCAAATATCCGGCGATGTATTCTATTGATAATGATTGGAGCGGGTTTGAGTGGATCAATGCCGATGATGCGGAACGCAGCACATATAGTTTCTACCGTAAAGACGAAACGGGTAAGAATAACATATTGTTCGTGCTGAATTTAACTCCGATGAAAAGGGAAGGCTTTAAAGTAGGCGTGCCGAAGAAGAAAAAATATAAATTGCTGTTGAACAGCGATGATAAGCGCTTTGGTGGGTTTGGAAATGTCATACCGTCTGAAATAGCAGCAGTAAAAGAAACGACTGATTTTAAAGATTATACAATTACCTTTGATTTACCGCCCCTTACGGCTGCAATATTTGTATTCTGATGAGAATCTGGATACTATTTTGTTTAGGGGTTAAGAAAATAAAAGAGTGTGCCGAAATAAAAGGTGAGTGCAGCAGATGCATTCGCCTTTTATTATCATAATATAGAACCTGACTACATGGAGTGTGTATATGAAGATTACGTTTGACAACAACAGCACCAATCAGAATGTAGACAAGGTAGCGACAACTACATATCGGGATGCCCGGACGGACAAAACAGGCCATACGGGTGGATTTGCAGTAGACATTTCTGGCACAGTTATGGATAACAATGCTTACAAAGGTCAAGGAAAGACCGCAGAAGACGTTATGCAGGAAGCGGGGCAAATTGATGTAGCCACGCAGAGAGACTATATGACAGTGATGTCTAATTCTATGTCCGCGGAAGATTTTGGTGAAATGATGAAAGACGGTTACCAAATCGGAGATATGGAACTAGAAGAAGTTGTTACAATTGTCGATAAGATAAAAGCAGAATTGATCAAAGGCGGCGTACAGGTAGCCGGCTATACGGATCAGATAGATGCGGAAACATTAGAGAACATTACTGGCAGTGAAGCCTTTGCGAGAGAGCTGTGCAAACAATTTGCAGAGCATGATATACCCGTTACGGAAGAAAATGTCAGAGAGGCGATGAAAGCCTATAGTAAGGCGGCGGAATTACAGGGACTGACAGAAGGCGCTATCAAGTACATGGTAGAAAACAATATGGAGCCTACGATTGATAACCTTTATCTTGCCGAGCATAGCGCTACCGTAGATGGAAGCAAACAGGGAAGAGGATACTACGAATGCTTTACCCAGCAGGGATATGCGGGATATTATGCGAGAAAAGCGGAAGATTTCCACTGGCAGCAGCTCCGTACGCAGATGAGGGCGATCGTGCGTAAAGCCGGTTTAGAGCCAAATGACAAAGAGATGGAGAATGCGAAATGGCTGATTGAAAAGGGCGTGCCTTTGACGCCAGAAGCCGTAAAGAGCATGCATGAGCTGACGTCATTGACTTTGCCGCAGGAAAGGGAAAAGGTCCTATCGGCAATCGCTTCCGCTATTGCGGATGGGAAACAGGCAGGTAAAGCGGATCTTGCGGATGGCAGGAGCAATATTGAAAAAGCCGCAGAATATGTAGATAGATTTGCGCAAGTTACGGAACAGGCGATTGACAGGACTGTTGCGGAAGGAAAGAAGCTGACGTTAGCGAATTTAGAGTCGGCACAGAAACAACTGCAAGAGGAGAAAGCCGCCGGGACAAATGCCGGACAGGTAAAAGAAGAGCCATCTACGATAACGCAAACGACATCTATGGCGGATCTTGCAGATGATGTCGATATTGACATTGCGGGCATGAAACTGTTAGAAAACCCGGAGGCCGTTACAGCGAGAAGACAGTTAGAAGAAATCCGCCTGATGATGACAATAGAAGCAAATCTGAAATTGATGAAAAATGGCGTTTTCATTGATACGACGGAACTAGAACATCTTGTAGAAGCCTTGAAACAAATAGAGGCGCAGCAGAAACAGGCTATCTTCAAAGAACCCAATATGAACAGGGCATCGGAGAAATCCGCTCTTTATGCACAGGCGCGTAACCGGATCGCGGAAATCCCGTATCTGCCGATAGACGTAGCCGGCAGATTTAAAGTGACGGATGAAGATTTCACACTGAACCAGGTACATATTGATGGTACCGCGATTAAGAATAAATATGAAGAAGCAAGAGAGAAATATGAGACGTTAAGGACGCTGCCAAATGAGGAAATGGGCGATTCTATCCAGAAAGCGTTCAGGAACGTGGACGATATTCTCAAGGATATGGGATTAGAAGCCAGCGAAGAGAACCGGCGTGCCGTTCGTATTATGGGATATAACCAGATGGAACTGACGAGGGAAGGAATAGAGGCAGTCAGGGAATCCGATACGGAACTTCGCCGCGTAATAGAGAAAATGACGCCGGCAGCAGTATTACAGACAATCCGCGATGGTAAGAATCCTTTGGAAATGACGATTCCAGAACTGAATGAATACTTGGATTCTTCTGATTTCGGTAAACAGGAAGAAGCTGAGAAATACAGTAAGTTCTTATATAAGCTGGATAAGAATAAAGAAATTGATGAAAATGAAAGAGCGGCTTATATTGGCATTTACCGTATGTTCAGACAGCTTGAGAAGACCGATGATGCAGCGATCGGAATGCTTTTGAACACTGGGGCGGAGCTTTCGTTTAAGAATCTGCTAAGTGCAGTCTCTACCAATAAGAAACAGGGCATGGATATTATGATCAATGATTCCTTCGCAGGAATTGATGCCTTGGCAAAAGAGGAGTCCATTACTGCACAGATTAGCAGCGGCTTTAACAAAACCTACCGGGATATTGCAAGGTCGGCAGCAGACCAGATGGCGAAACAGGATGCTTCTACAGAAGCTGACTATCAGGAAGCGCAGGTAGAGGAATATAGGCAGTGGAATGAAATGGAAGACGCCGTAATCAATGAACTGCTACAGAACAAGCAACCAGTAACGGCGAATAATCTTGCGGCTGCCAATATGCTTATGAATAAGAGAGGGCGTTTGTATAAGCAACTGGATGAATATACGAAGCCGGAGGACAAGGAGAAAGTAAAAGGCGCTGTTTCTCATATACAGGAAGCGATGACGGATAAAGATGCCGTGCAGGAAGCATTTGAAGAGATGCAGCATGTTTTCGAAGAGATCCTGGAAGAAGCGAAATATGCCGATAATATCCATTACATTGATCTGAAGGAAATCCAAAGCTGCCAGAAGCAACTCTCATTAGCAAGGAATTTGGCACAGGAGGAAAATTACCATATCCCAGTTGAGATTCATGGAGAGACTACGGCAATTCATTTGCGTGTGCTTCATGGAAAAGAAAAAGAAGGTAAGGTAAGAGCTACGCTCGAAACGCAGGAATATGGACAGGTGGCTGCGGAGTTTAGTATCAGGAACAAAGAAATATCCGGCTATATTGCGTGCTCGACGTCCGATGGCGCCAATAAACTGCAAGAACGGGAAGAATCGTTATGTGCCGGATTAAAGCACCATGTAGGATCACTGGGACAGAATGCTATGAAGCTTGGGAACATCAGTATCGTCCACAGTAAAGAACTGGATCTGAATGGATTTATGGCACAGGAGCAGCCGGAAGGCTCATCTGCATCGACCGCTGACTTATACCAGATCGCAAAAGCATTTATTAATGTGATTACGGCGTAATAATTCATAAATTAATCATACCGGGAGGAATACGAAATGAGAATTAATTATAATGCATCGGCAATGCGTGCTAACAACGCTTTAAATGTAACGGATAAAAGGGTTTCTGCATCCTTACAGAAATTATCGTCCGGTTTAAAAGTAAACAGTGCGAAAGATAACCCGTCTGGCTACGCAATCGGTCGCAGAATGGACGCACAGATTTCCGGCGTTTCCGTAGCGACACGGAATGCGAATACAGGCATTTCGATTATTGAGACTGCGGACGGCGCTTTGACGGAAGTACATGATATGTTACAAAGAATGAATGAATTGGCGGTCAAAGGAAGCACCGGTACGCTGACTTCCACAGACAGAGAGACTTTGAACCAGGAATTGATCCAGTTAAAAGCAGAGGTCACCAGAATCGCGCAGGATACGGAATTTAACGGACAGCCGCTTTTGGACGGAAGCTTTGATTTAAGAGGCTATACTGATAATTTAGGCGTAAAAGTAGGGTATTACAGTGATGAGGTAATGGATAAAGTCTATACCGTTAACCAATTGGACATTGTCTATAGTAATGACGGCAAAGGAAAGATTGACTTGGAGAGAACAAGAGCAAGTTTCCAGCCAGGCAATAATTTCCCAAGCGACGCTTTTATCTCTTCCGTTGGGGAGAATAGCGTTACGATTACGGACTCTAAAGGGTTTGAGATTACTCTGAACGTTCCGGCATTAGAGGAGCCAAATCCTCCGGCAACGACGCTTTCCGCTGGTGCGTCTGCGGGGATCAACGTCGTAAATAATACATTCCCGAAAGGGGACTATAACATTGGCGCTATCGAGGTTAATTATGATGCAGCAGGCAATGTCAGCGTATCGCCTAATCTAGAGTTGGGAGAGGGTTTTTCTGCGAGTACGATAGTAACTGCTGCCGGCAACCAATTAACCATCACGGATCCGGTAGCTGGCGGACAGTTAGTGATTGAGGTTGATGGATTGAACCCACCGGCGACATTACCTGGAACAGAGACATTGACAAATGCGAAAGTTTCTGTGAGTGAGATATTCTCGATCCAGAATATGAATATTGAGATTACGGGCATTGGCGCAATGGATACCCAGATTGGCGCGAATGAAGGGCAGGTTCTGGAAATCAGGATTCCTACCATTTCATTGCAGAGATTGGGACTTACCTATGCAGAAGTGACAACGCAGGAAAGCAGCGATGATGCAAATACGGCGATTAAATCAGCTATTTTATATGTATCAGATACCAGGAGCCGTCTGGGCGCATATCAGAACCGTCTGGAACATACAGTCGGTAACCTGGATGTGACGAATGAGAATATGACATCGGCGTATTCCCGTATTATGGACGTAGATTTGTCAGAAGAGATGACGACGTATACGACGCAGCAGGTAGTAGAACAGGCAGCGATCTCTATGTTGGCGCAGGCAAATGAAAGGCCGTCCCAGGTATTACAGTTATTGCAATAATCGTAGATAGAGAGAAAGAAAGGATTCATCTATGACGAAGGAATTAAAGCAGGAATTTACACTAAGGATAACGCAGGCGAATAAGACTCAGTTGATTACGATTCTGTATGAGATGGTCTTGCTCTATTTGGATGAGGCGAAAGAAGCGTGCGCGGTAGAAGATAAGGCGGCTTATAAGAATGCGATCCGTAAAATCAGAGACTGCATGAATGAACTTACGCTTTCCCTCCATCTCGAATATGAATTGGCACAGAATTTATTACAATTATATCAGTATATTAACAGTGAGCTTGTAAAAGCGAGCATCCATTTTGATACAGAAAATCTGGCGCATGTCGAATCTATTATCAAAAAGCTGCATGGCGCGTATAAGCAAATCGAAGCGCAGGATACGTCAAAGCCCATCATGGGCAATGCGCAGGCTGTATATGCCGGATTGACATATGGTAGGAACACTTTGACGGAAAATATAAGTGATTCGATAACAAACCGTGGATTTTTCGTATGATTTTTACAAATTAAGAGTAGAGTGGGCAAAATATAACAGGATGAGAGATCGTTATTTCTCTCATCCTGTTTTCGCTTTTTTGGGAATTTATTTCACGTATTAATTGGCAACAGTTAATGCGTGATAAGTCTCACTGTAGGTTTCGGAAGGCAGCAAGTCACTTTTTGCCGCCTGGTCTAATAAGTATTTATATCGCTTCATAACAGCGTTTACTTCATAAATATAACAGTCTATCAAATCAGGATCAGTCACGTTATCGAAACCGGAATATGCGTTTTCTAAAGCATGTTTTGCCTGAAGCAATTCTTCACGGAGAGTAGGTTTTTGGAGTTCCAAAACATCTTCGGTATCAATCTGACAAGGACTTTGGCGAAATAAAATCTTCATATCTAAAACCATGCTCCTTTCCAACCTTATTTATGAAACCATTTTGCCGAAAGAATTTCCTCTTTTATACAGTATATACAGAAATTGGTAAAATATTCTAGGAATAAAAAAACAGTACAAGGCATAAAATGAAAAAAATGAGAAAGGTTATCAAATTAACAAAATGGAAAAATTCGGCGGTGGCGCAGCAATTTTAATTGTATGTCTCCTTGTGTTAGCAATTGGAGCCTTTGGCAGAAAAATAGAATGGATCATCAACTTTGTTCTACGTGCAGTTATGGGCACAATAGGCATTTATTTTTTGAATAGCTTTTTGCTGACAAGGCAGATTTCTATCGCAGTAGGGATTAACCCTATGACTGTTTTGACATCTGGAATACTAGGATTTCCGGGGGTTGTAGTGCTTTATGGGATTAATTTTTTCAAAGTATTGTGAGTTTTTCACAAAAAAGATTTTTTTGTAAAAATGTACTGGACAAGACGGAAAAATACATATATAATTCGAGTTACCGTATAGGAAATCTACTTTATCACATTCATTCGAACTGTTGCAACAGTATCAGGAAGTATCTTCCAAATGAATTCATGTAATTGTCTAAATTGATAGAAAACAGGAGGTGGTTAATTGGACAGGCTTATTTTCAATATTTTCTAGTTCTATTGCTCATCGTAGCCGTTCTAATGGACTTCAAATATGATCGGATTGATAACGGCTGGATTGTACTAGGGATCTGGCTAGGTATATTTTTTCATATGAGGGTCAACGGATGGCACGGCATAGCCGGTATTTTCATTTCTATGTTATTACCTTTCTTACTGCTATATCCTGTCTACAGGATTGGCGGACTAGGAGCTGGGGACGTAAAGCTGTTTGTTATGACAGGCGCTTTCTTACCTGGGAAAAGGGTATTGTATGTTCTAGCATGTGCCTTCATTGTCGGCGCAGTCTTTTCCTTAGCCAAATTGGTTTCAGAGGGAAATTTCAAAGAAAGAATACATTATTTTTACTCGTATCTGCTGGATGTGGTCTTATCTGGTAAATGGAAACTATACGGAGAAAATGAGATACAAGATTATGAGAACTATAAACGTAATAAAATACATTTTGCATTACCAATTTGCATTAGCGTAATGCTTGGCATGGGAGGGTTGTTTTGAAGCAAAAAATATTTGCCATCTGTGATTTGGAGGAAGCATATGCATTCCGAATGGCAGAATATATAATGGAAAAAGTATCGTTTCCTTACACGCTACATATTTTTACTAGAACAGAGGAACTACGGCTATTTTCAGAAGGAAATGAGATTTTCATCTTGCTTATTAGTGAAAGCGCAATACAAGAACTGAACATGAAATTAAATATTCCCAATGTCTTTGTCTTGCAGGAACAGGAAAATATGCAGGAGAGAGAAGGATTAGGCAATCCGGGTTATCAGTGTATCAGTAAATTCCAAAGGCCGGAGCAGATCATCAGAAAAGTGGCAGAGTTTATGATTGGCGTAGATGGATGGGAGGAGAAAAGCAGCGAAAGCAGAAGACAAATGAAATTGATCGGTGTTTATTCCCCGGTCAGGCGGTGTTTGCAGACTTCCTTTGCCTTAACAATGGGACAGTTACTTGCTAGAGAACATAAAGTGCTTTACCTGAATTTTGAATGGTATTCCGGGTTCAGCCAGATGATGCATAAGGAATTTCCGGCAGACATGTTAGATGTCCTTTATTATTTCAAATGCGCAAGAGAAAAGTTATCGCTCAGGCTGCCATCTATTGTGCAAAATATCAATGGACTGGATTTTATCCCGCCAGGACAGGCCAGCCTGGACATGCAGGGCATATCCGGCGAGAAATGGTTAGAACTTTTAGAGACACTTGAGAGGATCAGCGATTATGAGTATTTAATCCTGGATTTGACAGACGGGATGAACGGTTTGCTGGAATTGCTTTCACAATGCTATAAGATTTATACGATTACGAAAGACGATGGATTTGCCATGGCTAAAATCAGCCAATATGAAAAGCTGCTACAGGTAAACGAAATGTATGAAATCGCAGAAAAAACCGTAAAGTGCAGGTTCCCGTTTTTCGAAAAGCTCCCGCGGGATTTCAACCTGATGACACATGGCGAACTGGCGGGATATGTAAAGGCGATTATAAGAGAGGATTTGTATGAAGAACAGGCAGGATGAATTACGAAAACAACTAAAGGAAAAATTGACGGCCAATCTTGATTTTTCCAAAGAAGTATCAGATGAAGAAATGCAGGAATTGATTGACGAGCTTCTTATGGGAGAGGGAAAAAGGCAAAGACTGTCTTTATCAGAAAAAGAACGGCTGCGCAGAGACCTTTTCCATGCGGTCCGAAAACTGGATATTTTGCAAGAGCTGGTAGATGATGTGGACATTACGGAGATTATGATTAATGGCCCAGAGAATATTTTTATAGAGAAAAAGGGCAGGCTCATACAGCTAGAGCAGAAGTTTGAAAGTAAAGAGAAATTAGAGGACGTGATCCAACAGATTGTAGCGGCATGCAATAGAGTCGTCAATGAGGCGTCCCCTATAGTAGATGCCCGTTTAAAGAATGGCGCCAGGGTCAATGTCGTATTAGCGCCAATCGCGTTGAACGGGCCGATTCTGACAATTAGGAAGTTCCCTGACCAGCCAATTACGATGGAGAATTTAATTGCTTTTGGCTCCATACCGGAAAAGGTCTGCAAATGGCTACAGAAGCTAGTAGAGGCGCGATACAATATTTTTATCAGCGGTGGGACTGGTTCCGGGAAGACTACTTTCTTAAACGCAATGTCAAATTATATTCCGAAAGAGGAGCGGATTATTACAATAGAGGATAGTGCAGAATTGCAGCTTCTGGATATTCCCAATATTGTACGGATGGAGACAAGAAATGCCAATGTGGAAGGATGCCGTGAGATCACGATCCGGGATTTGATCAGAACATCCTTGCGGATGCGCCCTGACAGGATTATCGTCGGAGAGGTCAGAGGCGGTGAGGCATTTGACATGATGCAGTGCTTAAATACCGGGCATGACGGTTCTATGTGTACCGGACATGCCAATAGCGCCAAAGATATGCTAAGCCGTTTGGAAAACATGATTCTAATGGGAATGGATTTGCCATTGAATGCGATGAAGCAGCAGATTGCTTCTGGCATTGATATCCTGATCCACTTGGGACGTTTGCGTGATAAGAGCCGCAAAGTATTAGAAATTACGGAAGTGCTGGGATTTGAGCAAGAGGAGATACAATTAAAGACATTATACCGTTTCGAGGAGAAAGGAGAAGATGCAAAAGGAATGGTGCTGGGAGTATTAGAACAAAAAGGAGAATTATGCTATGTGGAAAAACTTAAAAGCGCAGGCGTCCTTTGGTAAAGGGATTGATTATGGCGTATATATTTTTAATAAGAAAGAATGGATCGTATATTCCATAAGCGGGATAACCATAATAGGAGCCATTGCTTATTTCTTTTACCGCTCCATTTTTGCGTGTCTGTTTTTGGCCCCGGTTTTTCCTTTATTCCTGAAAAGAAAGAAAAAAGAACTTGCGGAAAAAAGAAGACAAGAATTAAATATGCAATTTAAGGATGTTGTATTGTCTATATCAGCCAATCAAAAAGCTGGATATTCCGTAGAAAATGCATTTCGGGAAGCCTATCGGGATATGGCAATGCTATATGGAAGGGAGAGCCATATATGCAGGGAGTTATCCTATATTAGAAAAGGACTGGATAACAATGCCGTTTTGGAAAAACTCTTATATAATTTCGGTGTTAGGAGCCACGTGCCAGATATCTTACAATTTGCAGATGTATTCTTAATTGCAAAACGAAACGGCGGCAATATGACAGCAATCTTATCCGAAACAGCAGAAACGATAGAAGAAAAAATGCTGGTGGATAAAGAAATACAAGTGTTGCTCAGTTCGAAAAAAATGGAACAAAAGATTATGAATGTAATTCCATTCTTTATCATTTTCTATATCAGCGTTACGTCAAAAGGGTTTTTTGACGTGCTGTATCACAATCCGATTGGGATTCTCATAATGACAGTTTGTCTGCTTGTTTATCTTACGGCATATTTGATTTCCGAGAAAATAGTCAAGATAGAAACATAATAACAGGAGTTTTAGGATGATATATGGATATGTAGTGATTTTAGCTCTTTATCTGCTTCTCTTTTTCCTTTCCCGCAAAGAAGCGGTTGGGATCTACCGGAAAACAGAGGGGAAAAACACCTATCCGGGAGAGATATTTTTCTTGAAAGCAGCGATATGGTGCATCCGGCAAAAGGAAAGATGCCTGGGACATCCAGACAAGTACATGATGAAAAAGGAGAATGGACACCAGAGTGCATATGAGAAAGAGTTATTTGTCAAAAGCCAGCTCGGGAAAAAGCTTAGGTTATTGCATCCGGAAATAGCAGAAAAGCATCAGGTCAGAGAATTTTATATCAGACAATATGCACTTGCATTAACTGTATTTTTCGTTGGGAATCTGCTTTCCCTATGTGTGGCGGTAAGCGTAAAGAATGACAGACTATTACAGGAAGGTAGTTACATTAACCGTAAAGCTTATGGGGAAGGGAATACAGAAGTTTCATTAACGGCACAAATTGAAGGTGAGGAAGCGGTGGAAGAAGTTCAGTATACCGTGGAAGCGCAAAAATATGATGCAGAAGAAGTGAAATGGCTTTTTCAGGAGGCAGTCATGCGGTTGCCGGAAGTAATTCTGGGAGAGAATAAGGGACTTGATGACGTGGTCTGTGACTTGGAACTGATAGATGCGATAGAAGGATATCCTTTTCAGATTACTTGGGAAAGTAGTTGTTATGCAATAATCCGTACGGACGGGAGCGTACATAATGAAGATTTAGAGGCAGCAGAAGCGGTTACGTTAAAAGCCTGTTTTCGTTATGAAGAAGAGGAGTATGAGGAAGTGTTCCCGGTTTTGGTGCAGCCAATGGTCTATACGGAAAAAGAGTTGTTAATGCAGCGCATTAAAACGTCACTGGAAGAGCAGAACAGGGCAAGTGAGACAGAATCGACCATGTTCCTACCGGATCATATAGGCACTAAAAACATTATTTGGAAGGAGGTGATGCAGGATAGCAGCGGTTATTTTTTCTTATTCATGTGTGTCGCGGCAGTTTTCGTATTTTTTACAAAGAAAAAGGAGGTAGAGGAAAAGCTAGAGAAACGGAATCGGGAACTGTTATTGGATTATCCTGAGCTGGTTAACAAAATAACTTTATATATGGGAGCTGGCATGAGTATCCGTAACGCTTTCCTAAAGATGGGGGAGGATTATAAGAAGCAGAAAGTTTCCGGGAACAGACGATATGTTTATGAAGAAATCCTTTTACTTTGCCATGAACTGCAAAGTGGCATATCAGAATTGGAAGTCTATGCACATCTAGGAAAACGTTGTCAGTTACAGCCATATTTGAAGTTGAGCGCTTTGTTGACACAAAACATAAGAAAGGGCAGCAATGACTTGTTAGCGATGTTGCGCCAGGAGACTACGGCCGCATTTGAGCAAAGGAAGAATAACGCCAAAAAAGCAGGAGAAGAGGCCGGGACAAAACTTCTGCTACCGATGATGATGATGTTATGTATTGTTATGGTATTGATTATGATCCCGGCATATTTTTCTTTTACATAAAACGAGAAAAGGAGGAGAAGAAAATTATGGGAAAGAGAAAACTAAAAGGGCTTAAAAATTTTCTGAAAGAAGAGGAGGGAATGGGAACCGTAGAAATCATCCTGATCATCGTCGTTTTAATCGGACTTGTTATCATTTTTAAGACCCAGTTGCGCTCTCTTGTAGAAAGCGTATTTGAGAAAATTACAAAAGACAGTAAAACGGTAATGTCATGAGAAAAGGGTATATCACAGTTTTTCTGTTGTTATCCCTGACAGTGATTCTGTCCCTTGTATTCGCTGTAATAGAAGGGGCACGAATCAGTGCCATAAGGATGAAATTTGAGTGTAGCGCGGATATTGGGATGAACTCTGTACTAGCAGAATACCATAGGGAATTACTAGAACAATATGATTTATTGTTTGTAGATACTTCTTATGGGGGAAGCATGTCATCCATAGCCAATACGGAAGAACATCTGCGCAATTATTTGCAGCAAAATATGCAGGGCGGACGAAGGGGAAGCTTTATACAGATGAAAGATTTTCTGGATATGAAGCCGGAAAATGTGTCGATTACGGCGTTTTCACTTGCTTCGGATGATAACGGAAATGTCCTGAAACGGCAAATAGCAGACTATATGGCGGATTATCCCATCGGAGGCTTACTAGCGAAAATAACTGAGAATATTGCGCAAATTGACGGTGCACAGATGGAATCAAGAGATATTTCCGGGGAGCGGGAAAGCTATCAGGCGCAGATTGATGAAATCGGACTTCCCCAAGAGGAAGTGGAAGAAGGGGTATGGAAAGACGTGCCGTTAGATAATCCTGCGGATGTGGCGAATGCTACGCGCAGCATTGGCGTGTTAAATCTTGTAGTAGATGATGTCGAAAGCATATCATGCATACAGGTTCCGCTTGGGCAATATATATCCCATCGCACACGAATGAAAGGAAATGGTTTATGTGAAGAAGCCGTGCAGGTTTCAGGCGCGCCTAACGAAATCCTTTTTTTGGCCTACTTATTTGAAAAATGTGGTTTTTATGGGAACCTGAAGGAAGACTCTCTCTTACAGTATCAAATCGAATATATCATTGCAGGAAAAGACACCGACTGGCAAAATTTGGAGAAAGTAGCAAAAAGACTACTATGGTGGCGGGAAGTATCGAATGTGCTATATATTCTTTCTGATGGAACAAAAGTGGCAGAAGCGGAAGCGATGGCGATGGCTTTGACGGCAGTGATGCTCTCTCCTGCACTTCTTGTACCAGTAAAATATACGATTTTGTATGCCTGGGCATATGTCGAAAGCTTACAGGACGTTAAAACATTGCTACGAGGCGGAAGAGTCCCCATTTTTAAGACGGCTGCGGACTGGAAGACCGGCATCAATAGTATTAAAAACGTCAAAGGCAGTCTTACCGAAGAAAGTGGAGGTAGAGGGTTAAATTACAAAGAATATTTGGAAGTTATGTTATTTCTGACAGATATGGAGGAACGGACGCTGCGCGCTATGGACATTATAGAAATGGACATACGGAAAACACCGGGTAACAGTGCGTTTAGGCTGGATGGCTGTTTTGATGCTTATCGGGCACATTTGTCGGTTGTCAGTAGTTTTGGATACCGTTATGAAATGGAACGTCAATATGGATTTTACTAAGTGGAAGGAGGTAAAAGGGGATGCCCTTTTTACGGATACATATCAAAAAAAATAATAAAAATTCGACAGCAAATTCTCTCCGGGCACATCTAGTTATTCTTCACCGAAATGTACCGATAAAAAGGGCGTCCTCTTTTACCTCACGGACACTTAAAGGAGCGCTTACGGTGGAAGCAGCTTTTGCTCTGCCTTTGTTTCTGTTTTGTATGATACAAATGATGTCTGCGATCAATATGATAGGAACACAGAGCAGATTGAATGCGGCGCTCCATCAAACGGGCAATAAAATGGCGTTTGCAGGCTATGCATATGAGATGGCAGCAGGAAGTGTATTGCCCGAAGAAATCGCTTCGGCAGCGCTGACAGAATTCTACGCTAGAAACCAAATAATTGATTATGTTGGGGATGAGTATCTGGAGCAGTCCTGTATAAAAGGCGGAGCAGCAGGAATTTCTTTTCATGGAAGTTCTATTATGAAACAAAACGATATGATAGAAATTTGCCTGTCTTATCAAATGCAGCCTCTTTTGGCGTTAAGTGGGATTGATGGCCTAGCGTTTAAGCAGCGCTATTATGGGAGAGCATGGACAGGATACGATGTGGAAGGTAATGTTAGTGATTTTACCCTAGAAGATCCTATGGTCTATATTACGGAAACGGGGACAGTATATCACACGAACCGAAACTGTACACACTTAAACCTTACTGTAGATTCGGTGAATGGATTGGAGCTAGAAACGCTCAGGAACGGATCGGGTGGGAAATATTATCTTTGTGAGATTTGTGCAGGGAAGAAATATAACGGCATGAATGCCGGAAACGTATTTTATATAACGAAGGAGGGAAATCGTTATCATTCTATGATTACATGTTCAGGATTAAAAAGAACTGTTTATACAGTGCCATTATCTGAAGTAGGAGGAAGGGGGAGCTGTGTAAAGTGCAGGTAGGAAATACGGGAATCTGCCTGGCAGAAGGAATTTGTCTGGTTTTTTTGTGCATATGCACTGTCTTTGACATTAAGAAAAGGGAGATGCCGATTAGCATATTATGGCTAGGGATGGTGATCGCAGCCTGTTTTTGCCTACGGCAGATAGCAGGAGGCAGTCTTACAGTCGTACAAGCCGGCACTTCCTTGTTACCAGGTGCTTTCTTTTTGCTGGTTAGCCGATTGACAGGAGAACAAATAGGATACGGGGACGGGATAATGCTTGTCATGATCGGCCTTTTTATAGGAAGCTATCGTTGCGTTATGTTACTATGCGTTGCACTTATAGCCTCAACGGTTTTTGCTTCCTTTCTGTTGGTGCTGCGCAAAGCAAAAAAGGACAGTAAAATTCCGTTTGTACCGTTTCTTGCGATTGGAATGGGGGTTATTATTTGGATATGAAAAGAAATAGAAAGCATCAACATTGCATGAAACAGTGTGGCATGAAAGGATATATGAGCATAGAGGCGGCATTTATCATACCTTGGGTTATCTTCTTGTTTGTTTTTTTGATTTACATCAGTTTCTATCTATATGATAAATGTGTGCTGTTTCAAGATGCATATACTGTGTGTTTCCGCGGAAGCATACAGAAGGAAGAAAACAGCGCGCTTAATTATATACAGGAGCATATAGAGGAACAGTTCGGGAGGAAATATTTTGGCGTTGGCAAAGTAGAGAAAAGCGTAAGGCAATCAGGGAAGGAAGTATATGTCTATGGAGAGTGCCACGTTAAGATGCCTTTTTCTCACTTCCTTGTATTGGCCAATAAGGATGGCTGGCATATACAAACAAATGCAAAGGCAGAGATCATTAATCCGACAAAGGTGATCCGGAAATGCAGAATGGTGGAAAATGTATTGCGCTTTATAGAGAAATGATGAAAGACAGAGGAGAAAGGTTGAATAAACTCTCTGATGAGCAATTTATTCAACCAAGAATTTGTGCCGGAGCGTCACGAATTTTATTCCCGCGGGCAACGAGCCAAGTGGCTGCTTGCAG
>CAJTSL010000032.1:36022-43543 GCA_910578845.1 uncultured Lachnospiraceae bacterium | reverse complement strand
CAAGCGCAAGCAAGCCGCGCGTGGCGCCTTCTGCAAAAGGCAATGCGGGAAATGCTACGGGTTCCCTGTTAGATTCTGTCCGTGAGGCAATTGTAACTGTAATTGCTGCGGTCAAAGACTTTTTCTATAAAGTCTGGAATGATCCTGAGCAACCGGATACAAAGCAGGGCGTGCAAGGCGGGCTAAGATTGGGTGAGACGGAAACGGCAGCAAATGCAGGGCTGTCTGTCTCAGATGAAGTTGTAGAAAGCACTAAGATGGACGGCGTGGAAGCATTTGAGGAAGCTGTCCCGGAAAGCGCAGAATCGCAGATAGCGGCACAACAACGTCTTGACCGTGTAATCCAGCCATATTTACGAAACGGGGATTTGAATCAGGTCATTAGCCTCTTGACAGATCATGGGAGAAAAACAGCAGCGAGGAATTCTACTCTTTTAACATATTATGACAGAAATGGAAGGATGACGGAGCCAAGCGCTTCAGACCGTGAGCGGATTTTGTATGGAGATAGGAATACGCGGAAATTATAATAGACGTGGGCAATTTGTCCACGTCTACGCTGCGTCAAATGGAGATATGACACGGTTCTTGCCGTTTTGTTTGCCATAATATAAACGCTTATCGGCATGGGTAATCGTATCTTCTACGGTATTGCCGTGGTGGTGTACGGCAACGCCAAGTGTCAGGGAACAATGGATAGAAGTGCCACGGCAACTGAATAGGTGGGTTTCGACATTGCTCCGTATATTTTCCGCGATTTGACAAGTCTGCTCTAGTTTCTCATTGCTCAATATTAATATTTCTTCGCCGCCCCAACGGCAGACATGTCCGCTTTCATTGACCTGTTGGCGGATAATTTGAGCAATTTCCTTTAGAACGACATCACCGAAGTCGTGGCCGTAAGTATCGTTGACTTTCTTGAAATTGTCAATATCGCACATGACCAGACAGAAAGCACGCTCCTGCTTCAATGCCTGATCGAAGCAATCCTGCATGCTCCGGCGGTTAAACAGTCCGGTGAGCGGATCGATGCTGGCCATATTATCAAGTGCGACGTTCTGTGTGCGCAATTGATTGGTAAATGCCTGCATCTCCATGATGAAGACGAGCGTCACCAGGAACAGGAATCCAAAGTTGCAGACGGAATTAAATATATAGATGGCAAGCTCTATCGCTGGCGAGACATCCAATTGATAGATAGACCCTGCGAATAAGGAAATCATCCGACAGGAGACGAAAGAGAAAAATGCAATGAAACCAAGTATCGTTGGAATGTAATATTTCTTTTTGTCGCTTAGCAAAGTGACACACATATAATAGCCAAACGGAATCAGGCCGATGGTATACTGTGGGAAGCCAAACCGCCAGCCAACGAAAATGGTGGCGACAAAGGAGTGTATAATAATTTCCAGATAAGTGATGTAAAAGGTTCTGATCAGTTCTTTTTTGTACCCGTATTTGATGATGTTAATACAATGCAGATAAGTAATGACGCTGCCAATGTTGAAAATAGCAAGTGGCACGACGCGCAGGGCAGCAAAAATCAGAATAAGCAGTACATGCACTAGCGTAGCAGTGTAAATGATAATCTTGTACTGGAATTTATCAGCTTGCATTTTTTTATTCAAAAATTGTGTGACATTCGCATATAGTTTCATCATGTTATGTAAACCCCAATCTTCCAAAAATGATATTCGTTTGGGAAAAGCTGTTCCATCGTTTTATAAGCTGGTAAATAGCATCAATTATGGTTATTATACACTATTTAATAGGAAAATTATATAGTAAAATAATAATGGAACAAAATAATAGGAACAAAATAATATGCATAAGGATAAGGGATGGTAATGGATCAGGAAGCATTTGAACAGGCAAAGCTCAAAGTGCTGCTACAGCAGCATGACCCACATGGCTTTGGGACTTTGCAGGAAAAGACCGTACATGCGGTAATGAAATTATACTACGAGCCGGACATGGATTATCACGAAGTGCCAATAGAAGGATATATTGCAGATATTTATACGGGAGAGCGTATTATTGAGATCCAGAACGGTAATTTTAACCGCCTGCGGGATAAGCTTAAAGTGTTTCTGCCTTTATATCCGGTAACTGTAGTTTTTCCGATCCCACATCATAAATGGCTCATTTATATGGATGAGAAAAGCGGAGAGCTTTCCCCTAAACGGAAGTCTCCGGTCACTGGAAGCATCTACAGCGCGTTTCCCGAGTTGTATAAAATCAAAGGTTATCTGACGCACCCGAACCTTTCTTTTGCTTTTCCGTTAGTGGATATGGATGAATACCGTTTGCTTTCCTTAACCGGGAATGCCCGGAATAGAAGGGGAAAGAAAGGCAGCCGTTATGATAGAATGCCACTAACCTTATATGATGAAATAAAGATAGAGCGCCCGGAAGATTTCATACAGCTTATCCCCTATGACCTGGAAGAGCCTTTTACCGTCAAAGAGTTTGCCAAGGCTGTCCATATCCATCGCGATTTAGCGCAGGTGACGCTGCATGTGCTATACCATATGAACTTGCTTATAAGGCCAGGCAAGAGGGGGCGGGAATATCTGTATGAAGTGGCGGAATAGAAGGCAGATAGGCGATAGCGCTCCTCTTTACGTGATTTCATTTTATCTCTTTGCATTTCTCTGGATTTATGTTAAACTATTCACGAATGTTAATCAGTGAGGTATTTTCACATGGCGAAAGAAACAGTGAATGAAAATAAATATGACGCGTCCAGCATTACCGTCCTAGAAGGGTTAGAAGCGGTCAGGGTAAGGCCGGGAATGTATATTGGCAGCGTTTCTACAAAGGGACTGAATCATTTAATTTATGAGATTGTAGATAATGCAGTGGACGAGCATTTAGCAGGATACTGTAATAAAATATGCGTTACTTTGGAAGCTGATGGCTCCGCGACAGTTGAAGATGACGGACGGGGCATTCCGGTTGGGATGCATGAGAAAGGAATGAGCGCGGAGCGGCTTGTTTTTACGACGTTGCATGCGGGGGGCAAATTTGATAATGAAGCATATAAGACGAGCGGAGGCCTGCACGGCGTAGGTTCTTCTGTCGTGAACGCGCTTTCCGAATGGCTGCATGTCCAGGTGAAAACGGACGGCTATATTTATGAGGACAAATATGAACGGGGCGTTCCCGTGCTCGAATTGAAGAATGGGCTGCTTCCGGTAATTGGGAAGACGAAAGAGACAGGCACGAAGATAACGTTCCTGCCAGATGATATGATTTTCGATAAAACAAGGTTTAAAGAGGATGATGTCAAGAGCCGCCTTCATGAGACGGCATATCTGAATCCTAAATTAACAATTATATTTGAAGATAAACGCAAAGAAGAAACAGAACATATCGAATTTCATGAGCCAGAGGGGATCGTTGGCTTCATCAAAGATATGAACAAGTCAAAAGAGGCAATCCATGACGTTATTTTCTTCCAGGGGGAAGCGGAAGGGATTACAGTGGAAGTCGCCCTGCAATATGTCAATGAATTCCATGAGAATGTATTGGGCTTTTGCAATAATATATATAATGCCGAAGGCGGGACCCATCTGACAGGATTTAAGACAATGTTCACGAATGTGATCAATACATATGCCAGAGGCCTTAACATATTAAAGGAAAAGGATATTAACTTTACCGGAGCGGATGTCAGGAATGGTATGACGGCGGTAGTTTCCATTAAGCATCCTGATCCGCGTTTTGAAGGACAGACGAAGACAAAATTAGATAACCAGGATGCTTCCAAGGTAGTCGCTAAAGTGACGGGAGATGAAATTGTCCGTTATTTTGACAGGAATCTGGACATCTTAAAGAGCATTATCGGATGTGCGGAGAAAGCGGCTAAAATTCGGAAAGCGGAAGAAAAGGCGAAAACCAATATGCTGACAAAGCAGAAGTTTTCTTTTGATTCGAATGGTAAACTTGCCAATTGTGAGTCAAAAGACCCTGCACAGTGCGAGATTTTTATTGTGGAAGGGGATTCTGCGGGCGGCAGCGCCAAAACGGCAAGGAACCGTATGTTCCAGGCAATTTTGCCTATTCGCGGTAAGATCTTGAATGTAGAGAAAGCAAGTATTGATAAGATCCTCGCTAATGCAGAGATCAAGACGATGATTAATGCGTTTGGCTGCGGTTTTTCAGAAGGGTATGGGAACGATTTTGACATTTCCAAATTGCGTTATGACAAGATCATCATAATGGCGGATGCGGATGTGGATGGCGCACATATTTCCAATCTCCTTTTGACCTTATTCTACCGGTTTATGCCGGAACTGATTTTTGAAGGCCATGTCTATATTGCTATGCCGCCGCTTTATAAAGCGATGCCGTCTAAGGGCAAGGAAGAATATCTTTACGATGATAAGGCTTTGGACAAATACCGGAAACGCCATAAGGGGCCTTTTACGTTACAGCGATATAAAGGCTTAGGTGAAATGGATGCGCAGCAACTCTGGGAGACAACCCTTGACCCAGAGACAAGGCTTCTGAAATTAGTGGAGATCGAGGATGCGAGAATGGCGTCTGAAGTGACGGAAATGTTGATGGGCACGGAAGTGCCGCCACGTAAGGAATTTATATACCGCCATGCCAATGAAGCGGAACTTGATATATAAGTTGTCAGTTTTTCTGTTAAGCGCAGGAAAAAGATAAAGAAAATAAGGGATAAGAAGATATGGACGAGAGAATCATCAAAACCGAATATTCTGAGGTCATGCAGAAATCCTTCATTGATTATGCAATGAGCGTTATTATCGCAAGGGCGCTTCCTGATGTGCGGGACGGGTTAAAGCCTGTACAGCGAAGAACGCTTTATGATATGTATGAGCTTGGCATCCGCTATGACAGGCCGTATCGTAAAGCGGCACGTATCGTTGGGGATACGATGGGTAAATATCATCCGCATGGTGACAGTTCTATTTATGATGCGCTAGTCGTCATGACACAGGATTTCAAAAAAGGATTGCCTTTAATAGACGGACACGGTAATTTTGGCAATATTGAAGGTGATGGCGCCGCGGCGATGCGTTATACCGAAGCAAGACTGGAACGGGTCACACAAGAGGCATTTCTAGCTGATTTGGATAAGGACGTTGTAGACTTTGTGCCAAACTTCGATGAGACGGAGAAAGAGCCAAGCGTCCTGCCTGTTAAGATACCCAATTTATTGGTCAATGGCTCGGAAGGGATTGCTGTCGGCATGGCGACGAACATTCCGCCACACAATCTGGCGGAGGTCATTAATGCCACGAAGGCATATATGTTGGATGAGAACATCACCACAAGGGAGCTGATGCGTTATATTAAGGGACCTGACTTCCCAACAGGCGGCATTGTCATTAACCAGGACGAGCTGTTAGATATTTATGAGTCTGGAACTGGTAAAATCAAAATCCGCGGGAAGGTAGAGGTAGAAAAAGCAAAGGGCGGGAAGATCAACCTTGTCATTACACAGATCCCATATACGATGATTGGTTCTTATATCGGAAAGTTTCTGATGGATGTCGCCTCTCTTGCGGAGACGAAGAAGACCCAGGATATTGTTGACATTACGAACCAATCTTCTAAGGAGGGGATCCGTATTGTCATTGAGCTGCGCAAAGACGCTGATGTAGAGAATTTTAAGAATCTGCTTTATAAGAAGACGAAATTAGAAGACACGTTCGGCGTCAATATGCTTGCGATCGCGGATGGGAAGCCAGAAACGATGGGGCTTAAGCAGATCATCAAGGCAAACGTGGATTTCCAGTATGAAGTCGCCACGAGAAAATACCAGAACCTGCTGGCGAAGGAGTTAGATAAGAAGGAAGTACAGGAAGGACTGATTAAAGCATGTAATGTCATTGACTTGATCATTGAAATCCTTCGCGGCTCCAAAGACAGGAATATGGCAAAATTATGTCTGGTAGAGGGGAAGACAGACGGGATTAAGTTTAAGTCAAAAGAGTCTAAAATCATGGCGGCGCAGCTTATGTTTTCTGAGAAGCAGGCTAATGCGATTCTGGAAATGCGCCTATACAAGCTGATTGGATTGGAAATAGAGGCACTGATCAATGACCATGAGGAAACTTTGGCGAATATTTATCGCTATGAAGATATACTGGCACGGCGCGATTCTATGGCGCAGGTCATTATCAATGAGTTAGATGAGATAAAAGATGCTTATGCAAGGAAAAGAAGGACGGAAATTACGAATGCAAGCGAAGCCGTTTATGTGGAGAAGAAGATCGAGGAAATGGATATCATCTTCTTAATGGATCGCTTTGGGTATGCGAGGACAATTGACTTACAGACATATGAGCGGAATAAAGAGACTGTCCATGCAGAGAATAAGTATGTCTTTTCATGCAAGAATACAGGGAAAGTATGCCTGTTTACGAACACCGGACAGTTATATACGATCAAAGCAACGGATCTGCCGTTTGGCAAGTTAAGAGATAAAGGCGTTCCGGTGGATAACATCAGCAATTACGAATCTGCAAGAGAAACGATCATTTTTGTAGCAAGCCAAACGGATTTGAATTTATATCGAGTCATTTTTGCAACAAAACTTGCAATGCTGAAAGTTGTCGATGGCGGTGAGTTTGATGTGACCAAGAGGACGGTGGCGGCGACAAAGCTGCTAGATGGCGACGAGGTAGTGAGCGTCGTGACTTATACGCAGCAGCACCATATGATATTGCAATCGAAGAACGGGTATTTCCTCAGATTTGCTATGGAAGAGGTCCCGGAGAAAAAGAAAGGCGCAGTTGGCGTCCGTGGCATGAAGCTTGGCGCAGACGATAGCATAGAAGCTGTCTATTATACCCGGAGCATAGATGACCAGAAAATTACTTATAAGGGTAAAGAGATAGAGCTGAATAAATTGAAACTTGGGAAACGTGACAGTAAGGGAACGAAAATCCGTGTATCATAATCAGGAGCTTAGGAGGAATATAGATGCGGATCATTGCAGGAAAGGCAAGGAGCTTAAAATTAAAGACACCGAAAGGGTTAGAGACCAGGCCGACGACGGACAGGATTAAAGAGACATTGTTTAATATGCTCCAGCCGTATCTGCCGGATAGCATTTTCATTGATCTGTTCAGCGGAAGCGGCGGAATTGGTATGGAGGCGTTAAGCAGGGGCGCCAGACATGCGTATTTTATTGAAAATAATAAAGACGCGATAGCTTGTATCCAGGAGAACTTGAAGTTTACCAAGCTTGCAGAGGATGCTACCATTTATAAGCAGGATGTGCTTAGCGCGCTTCCGGGCATCCATGAGAAGGAAGCGGATGTGATCTTTATGGATCCACCATATGGGCAGGATTTTGAAAAGCAGGTATTATCGCTGCTAGTAAAGCTGCCATATGTGACGGAGCATACGCTGATTGTCGTAGAAGCGTTAAAGGATATGGATTTTTCTTATGTGGAAGCAATGGGTCTCCAAATTACGAAGGAGAAATGTTACCGGACGAATAAGCATGTCTTTCTGAAGAGAATGTAACCAGAAAAC
>CAJTSL010000032.1:0-36012 GCA_910578845.1 uncultured Lachnospiraceae bacterium | reverse complement strand
TTTTTAACTTTTTCAAAATTGTTAAAGACATTTTTATAAAAGTGATTTATTATTATAAGTACAGGAACTAGAAATTAGGATAATCGAGGATATGAGATGAGAGCAGCAATTTATCCGGGCAGTTTCGACCCGGTTACATTCGGTCATCTGGACGTGATCCAGAGAGCGGCGGAAATTTTTGATGAATTAACGGTAAGTGTGTTGAACAATAACACAAAGACTCCATTGTTTTCTGTAGAAGAACGTGTTAAGATACTAGAAGAAGCAACGAAAGATATGCCTAATGTAAAAGTGGATTCTTTCAGTGGCCTGTTAATTGATTATGCAAAGAAGAAGGGCGTGCATGTTGCGATCAGGGGATTGCGCGCTATTACGGATTTTGAATATGAGCTACAGATAGCACAGACAAACCGGAAATTGTCGAATGGGGATTTGGATACCATATTCTTGACAACAAGCTTGGAGTATGCATATTTGAGCTCATCCAGTGTCAAAGAGATTGCCAGCTTCAATGGGGATATTTCACAGTGTGTCCCGGAATTTGTAGGGAAATTGATATATGAGAAATTTGGACATAGAAAAGCGTGAAGGTTAGGAAAGGAGCATAGCGACAGGAATGAGCAGCAGAATCGAACAGTTAATCGATGAGATTGAGGATTATATCGATGGGTGTAAGTATCAGCCCCTTTCTAAGACCAATATTATTGTGAATAAGGAAGAAATTGATGAGCTTTTGCGCGAACTTCGGATGAAGACGCCGGATGAAATTAAACGTTATCAGAAGATTATTACAAATAAAGAAGCGATTTTAAACGATGCCCGTTCTAAGGCGGAGGCCTTAATCAACGAAGCGACCGTACATACGAATGAATTGATCAATGAACATGAGATCATGCAACAGGCATATGCGCAGGCAAATGAAGTGGTCACGCTTGCTACACATCAGGCACAGGAGATTCTGGATAATGCAACAATAGAGGCGAACGGCATGCGCGCATCGGCGATGCAATATTTGGACGATATGCTGGCAAGCCTCGAAAACTTGATGACAACTACTTTGAATACGACAACAGCACATTATGAGAACTTTTTCGAAACCATTAACAGCTATAATGAAGTGGTAAAGGCAAACCGGGCGGAACTGATGCCACAGCGTGTTGAGAAACTGTTGCGGGAGGCGGATTATGATGACCGTGCCGAAGAAGCGATCAATTTGGATATGATACAGGGCAATAAATAAAGGATAAGAAAACGTTACGACGAAAGGAAGTATGGTATTGGTAATTCCAAAGTTTACAATAAGCTGGTTTCGAAGGGAAGCCGGCTTATTATTTTTCACCATCATCTTGGTTCTGGCATTGGTCCTGACAAATGGTTCTATAGGAGGACAGGATATGATACCGTATGTTTATGCGCAGGAGAATCAGCCACAGCCTGGCGAATCCCCATCAGACCCGCTTATCCCTGAGGCGTCTGCACCCAAGGAAGCCGCAGCCAAAGAGAAAGTTACCGTGGTCATAGATCCTGGGCATGGCGGTGAGAACCTGGGCGGAGAATATGAGGATTATACGGAGAAAGAGATGACGCTGATCGTCGCGGAGGCGATGAAAGCAGAATTAGAGCAATATGAAGGGATAGAAGTCTATCTGACAAGAACCGGCGATGTAGATTTGAGCTTAGAGGAGCGGTGTGAATTTGCAGCGAGCGTGAACGCTGATTTCCTGTTCTGCCTGCATTTTAATCTATCAGGGAGCCATACGCTTTTCGGAGCGGAGACATGGATTTCGGCATTCGGAGAGCAATATAGCAAGGGGTATTCCTTTGCGAGCATTGAAATGGAGCTGCTAGAAGGGCTTGGACTATACTCACGTGGCATCAAGACGAGATTGAATGATAAGGGCATTGATTATTACGGGATCATACGGCATGCAACAGAACGGAACATGCCTTGTGTCCTGATCGAACATTGCCATCTAGACCAGGAAAACGACAAGCCTTTTTATGACCATAAGGATAAACTAGTGGCGTTTGGGAAGCTTGATGCAGAGGCTGTCGCCAAATATTACGGACTGAAATCTGAGAGCTTAGGCAAGGACTTTAGCGGTTACGAGAAAGTGTCAGTCCCCGTGCCATCCCAGACAATGAAACCAGATACGACAGAACCGGATATCTGCATGATAGAGTTAAAAGACCAGAACATGGAGAACGGGGAAGTGACTGTTAGCGTATCCGCAACAGATTATGACAGCGGCATGTTATATTATACGTATAGCTATGATGGCGGGGAGACATTCTCAGAGCTGCAAAGATGGCCTGATAAGAGTAAAGATACGTTTGCTTTTACGATCACGATACCTTCCGGGATAGTACCAGAGGTAGTCGTTAATGCATATAATGGATATGATCTTTATACGACGAGCAACACCTTAAGCCTTCCCTCTATGCGTTATGGTGATGATAAAGATACTGTAGGGAATAAGCAGGATGAAGGAAATACGGAAAATATGCCCAGTGCGGGAGGCTATACTGAACAAAGCGCAGCAGAAGACGAAAGCGGTATGGGAAAGGAAGCGGGAGAAGACGCGGTAGAAAGCTCATCGACGGGCATTTTGTCTGACAAAGACTATGAAAATGCAACGCTTTTACGAACAGGAAGGAGCAAGGAGCCGGAAGAGATGTCCATGGGATACTTCCTAAAAGTCTGTCTGATCTGCGCGGCGTTGGTGCTTGCCATGGCTTTATCGATGGTGATGATCCTTAGAGGCTGTAAGAAGCGGCGTAGAAGGCGGCGTAGATAACCGCAGTGATCGCGGTCTGGATTATTTTGTGCCAGAGGTATTGCACAATGGAAAGATTGGTGTCTTTGATCATGCTATAAGTCTGTGATATACAGGAAAACCCCCCAAATGGCAATAGGATCAGTATCATCAGGCACTCTGGCTTTCCGGCACGGCTGATGCCGCTTGTAATTTCGAGAATGCAGTTACAAAATGATAGAAATCGTTCCGGCAATTTGGAAAACGGTAGCAGCATAATATTGAGAAGGTTAAAAAAGACCATATAGCCTCCTAATTTTCCAATTCCTATTAGAGCGGAAACGACAGAATCGTCTATCGCACGAAGAAGAGGGACGTTTGTTTGCGGCGTCTTGGCATAGGCAGGGAAATCCATATGCTTTTTCGGGTGAAAAAGGCGCAGCAGCGTGCCATAACAAAGCGGTACGCCATACATGATGAGGAACGGTATATAATTCCCGGTGAGGGACAAGGTTCCCATGACGAAGCTTAAGAAATAAATCGGGCCGATATTGTTGCAGAAGGCAAGCAAATAGGCGCCTTCACTCTCCGATAATTTTCCGGAGAGGCATAACTGCCCGATGACTCTTGCTCCCATTGGGAAACCGCAGAGCATCCCCATTAAGATGGCATAAGAGCCGTTTAGGGACGTGCCCCAGATTTTATGGAACAGTGGATGGAAAAATTTGGCGAAACGCTCCGTCAGGTTCAAGCGGATCATTACACCAGAGAGAATCATAAAGGGAAGCAGTGTCGGGATCATTTTCTGGAACCAAAGGAGCAGGCCAGTGGAGGCAAGGGAGAGTGCCTGCACGGGATAACATAGGAGCAGATAAGTCAGATAGAGGGAAAGCAGGGTAAAGAGAAACTGCATCAAAGAATCTTTGCCTTTCCATAATATGTTAGTCATATGCGCTCACCGTTTTAACCCTGTCTGCATGTTTTTCATTTCATTATATGTAAAGAGGATAAGCCGATATGCGTCTGGACAAATATTTAAGCGATATGAAATATGGGACAAGGAGCAGCCTGAAAAAGGATATCAAAAATGGCTTAGTATCAGTAAACGGAGTCATCGTCCGGCAGAGCGAACATCAGGTGCAGGAAGGATTGGATGAGATTTGTTACCGAAATGTCCCTTGTGTGTACGAGAAGTATGTTTATTATATGTTATATAAACCGGCAGGCGTAATCTCTGCAACGGAGGATAAGAAAGAAAAGACAGTAGTGTCGCTGTTAAAAGACACTGGCAGGACGGATTTATTCCCGGTAGGCAGGCTGGATAAAGACACGGAAGGCCTGTTGCTATTAACAAACGACGGCGCCCTCTCGCATGCGCTTCTTGCGCCAGGCAGGCATGTGGAAAAGGCATATGAATGCGTCTTGGCAGATCCACTGACGCAGGATCAAAAATATGCGCTTGAACAGGGCGTAGACATTGGAGAGAAAAGAAAGACGCTTCCGGCAAAAGTTGCTATACTGGCAGAATATAAGATTATGTTAACCATTACGGAAGGAAAGTTCCATCAGGTAAAAAGGATGCTCCAGGCAGTCGGTAACCGGGTAATGCATTTGAAAAGAATCCGCATGGGGAATCTTATCCTTGATGGGAATTTAAATATAGGAGAGTACCGGAAATTGACCAAAGAAGAAATCATAGCATTACAAACTATAAACGAACAAAATGTAAGGAAACCGTCTCAGACAGGTCAATTATTGCAGGAACAGCCGCAAAAGATGTTAGACTTAGAAGACTATGATGCCATTATTTTCGATTTGGATGGCTCTTTGGTGGACTCGATGTGGCTTTGGCATGCTATTGATGTTGAATATCTCGGGAAATTTGGCAAAGAGGTGCCGGAGAATCTACAGGAGATGATAGGTGGGCGAAGCTTTAGCGAAACGGCGCTCTATTTTAAAGAGATGTTCCAGATCCCGGACGAAATTGAGCAGATCAAAGCAGACTGGAACAGGATGGCGTGGGATAAATATACTCATGAAGTCCCATTAAAAGAGGGAGTTCGTGAATTCATTGAATATTGTATGCAAAAGCACAAAAAACTAGGCATTGCCACAAGCAATTCCAGGGAACTGGTAGAAAACGTCATAGCGGCACATGCGCTGGATGCTCATTTTACATGCATTACGACAGGATGTGAAGTCAAGAAAGGAAAACCGGAACCGGATGTCTATCTTGCGACGGCTAAAACCCTTGCCGTAAGCCCGGCGCGCTGTCTTGTATTTGAAGATATTGTGCACGGCATTATGGCAGGGCAGGCTGCGGGCATGACAGTGTGTGCCGTTTATGATGAAAATTCTGTAGCGCAGGATGAGGAGAAGCGGTCGCTTGCCGATTTTTATATTCATGATTATACGGATTTGCAGTTTTTGTATAGGCCGGCAGTACCGGTCGAAGGAGCATGAGGATTAACGTATGGGATTTTTACCGATATCAAAAGAAGATATGGAACAGGCAGGCATAGAGCAGCTCGATTTCGTATATATCATAGGAGATGCCTATGTGGATCATCCGTCTTTCGGACATGCCATTATCAGCCGGGTGTTAGAAGCGAACGGATACAGCGTTGGCATTATTTCGCAGCCGGACTGGAAGGATGACAACAGCATTTTGGCTTTGGGAAGGCCGCGGCTTGCGTTTCTTGTTTCTGCGGGCAATATGGATTCTATGGTAAACCATTATTATGTCTCTAAGAAACATAGACAAAGCGATGCTTATACTCCGGGAGGTGAAGCGTATAAAAGGCCTGATTATGCAACGGTCGTTTATGGCAACCTGATCCGCAAAACGTATAAGGATATACCGATCATCCTTGGCGGCATCGAAGCAAGCCTTAGGAGGCTTGCGCATTATGACTATTGGGCAGATAAGCTGAAACGCTCGATTTTATTGGATTCCCAGGCAGATTTGATTTCTTATGGCATGGGGGAGAAATCAATCGTGGAGATTGCGGACGCTTTAGCAGCCGGCATTGCCGTAAAAGATATCACGTTTATCCCGGGGACTGTCTATAAGACTAAAGATGTTTCCGGCATTTACGAGAGCGTGACGCTGCCCTCTTATGAAGAGATGAAAGAGATGCCCCGCCGGTATGCCGAAAGCTTTGCCATTCAGTACCAGAACACGGATTCTTATACCGGCAAGGCTTTATTAGAAGAGTATCCCCATCAGGTTTATGTGGTACAGAACCCGCCACAGGAACCGCTTACGACAGAAGAGATGGATGCAGTCTATGCGCTTCCTTTTATGCGGACATACCATCCTTCTTATGAAGCCAAAGGAGGTGTTCCTGCTATTGCGGAAATTAAGTTTTCCTTGATCAGCAATCGGGGTTGTTATGGCGGCTGTAACTTCTGTGCGCTGACGTTCCATCAGGGCAGGACGATACAGACAAGGAGCCATGCATCTATTATAGAAGAAGCAGAGAAGATGATACAGGAGCCGGATTTTAAGGGATATATCCATGATGTAGGAGGCCCTACGGCAAACTTCCGGCATCCTTCCTGTCAGAAGCAGATGACAAAAGGCGTTTGTAAAGACAGGCAGTGCTTGTTCCCTAAGCCATGCCCAAACTTAGAAGTCTCTCATACCGACTATTTGGAGCTGCTCCGTAAGCTACGGGCGTTACCCGGCATTAAGAAAGTGTTTATCCGTTCAGGCATACGCTTCGACTATCTTCTGGCGGATGAAGACGACACTTTCTTTGAAGAATTAGTGGCCTATCATATCAGCGGACAACTAAAAGTAGCGCCGGAGCATATCGCGGATGCGGTCTTATCTAAAATGGGAAAACCGGGGCGAGCAGTTTATGAGCGTTTTGTACAAAAATATGATAAAATAAACCAGAGGCTTGGCATGAAACAGTTCCTGGTGCCTTATTTGATGTCTTCTCATCCGGGTTCTACGCTGAAAGAAGCCATAGAGCTGGCGCTGTATTTGAAAAAACTGGGCTATATGCCAGAGCAGGTACAAGATTTTTATCCGACGCCGTCTACCGTATCTACAGTGATGTACTATACCGGAATTGACCCAAGGGACATGCAGCCTGTTTATGTATGCAAAAACCCGCATGAAAAAGCGATGCAGCGCGCGCTTATTCAATATAGCAATCCGAAGAATTACGAGCTGGTAAAAGAGGCGTTGGTCAAGGCGGGGAGAGAGGATTTAATTGGCTTTGACAAAGACTGTCTGATCCGTCCGAGAAACATGCGTAAGAGCATTGACAATAAGGACTTTGATATGAGGAACCCGCATCGTAAGAAAGACAATGCTAAAAAGCAGAAGATGCCGATCGGCAGACAGCAGGAGAAGCAGAAGATAAAAACGAAGAAAAAGACTATTCGCAATGTACATCAGCGCAAAAAATAAAGGGATTTTCTATTATGTTAGCCAGCGAAAGGGGTGTAGGAATGAATATCGCAATTATTACGGGCGCCTCATCAGGAATGGGCAGGGAATTTGCCAGACAGTTAATCGGGAGCCTAGAAAGGACAGATGAGATTTGGCTGCTTGCCAGAAGAAGGAATGCGTTAGAAGAGCTTGCAGAGGAATTGACGGCGCAAGGAGCGCACGAGCGGCATGGAAGAAGCATTAAGGTGAGGACGATTGTCATTGACATTACGGATGAGAGCAAGCTTTCCCGGTTTGCAGAGGTACTAATGATACGAAACCCGGCAATATCTGTCTTGATCAACTGTGCTGGCATGGGAATTTACGGTTCATTTGAGAAATTAAGCAGGGATGAAGTCGCGGACACAGTCCGCTTAAATGTGTTCGCCTTAACGCAGATGACGAAATTCTGCCTTCCTTATATGCGAAAAGGAAGCAAAATCATACAGATGTCTTCGGGCGCAGCATTTTTGCCACAGCCTGATTTTGCAGTTTATGCAGCATCCAAAGCATATGTCTGCTCTTTTGGCCGGGCGCTTAGGAAGGAACTAAAGAAAAAGGGCATCTATGTGACGGTGGTGTGTCCGGGGCCGGTAAAGACCTCATTCCTCCATCATGCTTATGGCAGATATGGGGAGATGGGCGCACTGAAGAAAATAACGATGGTAAAACCGGAAAAGGTAGTACAAAAGGCATTGCGGGATTGCAAGAAGCGGAAAGCAATATCCCTATATGGCATACCGATGAAATTATTATACCTAATGACGAGAGGCATAATTGACTAAGAAAGCGGAGGCGTTTCATGAAACAGAGGAAATGGGCAGTACCAAAAGGCAGTTTCGGATATATCAAATATAAGAAAAAAGAGAGCATAGTGCGGACGGTGTTATTCTTTGCCCTGTCACTTGCCATATATGGGTTAGGGATTTATTCCACCGGAAGCAATAAGAACCTTTTAACGATCGTGGCTGTGCTTGGATGCCTTCCCGCCTGTAAGAGCGCTGTCAATGCCATCATGTTTCTTAGGGCAACTGGCTGTAGCGAAGAAGCGCATGAGAGAATATCTGCCTATGATGGCAAACTGACTGGCTTTTATGATATGTATTTTACTTCTTATCAACAAAGCTTCCCGATCAGCCATATGGTGTTAAAGGGAAATACGCTTTGCGCATACACGGAAAATCCTAAATGTAATGTTGCCGAAGGAACGAAACATCTAGGACAGATGTTTGTGCAAGACGGTTATAAAAATATATGTGTCAAAATTTTCACCAATTTGGATAAATATATAGACCGACTCGGTCAGTTGCATAATTCGGAAGTGGAAGAACATAGGGAAAAAGAAGATATGATACGTATGCTTTACTCCATTTCATTATCATGATGCTTATGTTGCGCCAATAAAGGGACAGACGGGGATAGAATTTAAAATGTACCAAAAAACGATTACAGAGCGGGAAGCCGGGCAACGGTTTGATAAATATTTGCATAAGCTTCTGCCAGAAGCCGGGAATGGTTTCTTATATAAAATGCTACGCAAAAAGAATATTGTATTAAACGGCAAAAAGGCAGAAGGGAGCGAGAAGATATCTCCCGGGGATGTTGTGACCGTTTATTTTCAGGATGAAACGTTACAGAAGTTTATGGGAAAAACGGATATGGGCAGTAAGGACGTATGTCAGGATGCCATATCGGTTCTCTATGAGAATTCCCATGTCCTGCTTGCCGATAAGCCGGCAGGCATTTTGACGCAGAAAGCGGCGAAAGAAGATCTTTCTTTCAATGAATGCCTGATCGCCTATTTGTTAGGCGGACAGGCTATAACACCGGAGGAATTACGTACATTTAAGCCATCGGCTTGTAACCGGCTAGATAGGAATACAAGCGGGATTGTGTTATGTGCGAAAACAGTCCAGGGAGCGCAGATGCTTTCCGATCTATTGAAGACGAGAAGTTTACATAAGTTCTATAGGTTGTATGTAAAAGGAACCATTGCGGAAGAGAAAACAATTGAGGGATATTTATATAAAGATGAAAAGCATAATACAGTGACGATAGACAGGGACGCGGGGCGCCCAAAGGCCTCTTATATCTGTACAAGATATCTTCCAATCAGGCAGGAAGCGGATAAGACATTGTTAGAGGTGGAGCTGATAACCGGGAAATCCCATCAGATCCGCGCGCACCTTTCCAGTATCGGGCATCCGCTGCTTGGTGATTACAAATATGGCGATAGGGCATGGAACGAGAAATACCGGCAGAAATATGATGTTAATCATCAGCTTTTACATGCATATCGTGTAGTTTTCCCACCTATGGAAGGGATCTGGGCCGATCTCAGCGAAAGGGCGTTTATGGCGCCAATGCCAGAAATTTTCGGGCAGGTGGCGGATGACGGCTTTTCATGATAACGGCTTTCATATAGACGAGAAGCATTATGGATAGGGCGGGCCAGGCCAACGGATAAGGCGAGTCAGGCCAACGGTTAAGGCGGGTTAGACCAATGGATAAGGTGTTAGATCAATGGATATGGCAGACCAATAGATAGGAAGGGCGGCTTAGCAGGAACGGCGATTTAGCAGGAACGGAGGATAAAGGCAGTGTATGGCAACATGGAATTCTAGAGGGCTTCGTGGCTCTACATTGGAAGATTTGATTAATCGCACAAACGAGAAATATTTGGAAAATGGCCTTGCCTTGATTCAGAAAATCCCTACGCCAATTACCCCGATTACGATTGATAAGCAGAGCAGGCACATTACGTTAGCTTATTTTGAACAGAAGAGCACAGTAGACTATATTGGCGCCGTACAGGGGATCCCCGTCTGCTTTGATGCCAAAGAGTGTGCGTCTGATACGTTTGCGCTACAAAATATCCATGAGCATCAGGTCGCGTTCATGGAGCAGTTTGAGAAACAAAATGGGATTGCTTTTTTCCTCATATATTATTCTCATAAAGATATTTTCTATTATCTGCCTTATGAGATGCTTCGTTTCTTCTGGGATAGGGCAAAAGAAGGGGGAAGGAAAAGCTTCCGGTATGAAGAATTAAACCCTGCCTATGTGCTGCCAAGAAAACATGGCATATTGGTGCCATATTTGGATATGTTACAAAAAGATTTGGATGATAGAGCGGAATAATTTGACAAATGGTATGATATCGGCTATACTACTTATATTTGTTGTGTTAGCGCATTAATGAGTTAATTCTTTACCAGAATAAAGTGGCTGTCTGTATAGAAAGGAGCATATACGATACGATGAGTAAGAAATTGGTACATACCCCGGAAGGCGTCAGGGATATATATGGCGAGGAGAAAGCGCGGAAAATGGAAGTGGAAAAACTTCTGTTAGATAAAATCCATGGATTTGGATACCGGGACATTCAAACGCCTACTTTTGAGTTTTTTGACGTTTTTTCGAAAGAAGTAGGTACAACGCCATCGAAGGAGCTGTATAAATTTTTTGATAAGGAAGGGAATACCCTCGTGCTTCGCCCGGATTTCACGCCGTCAATAGCCAGATGTGCTGCGAAATATTTTATGGAGGAGGAGTCACCGATCCGATTCTGTTATCAGGGGAACACTTTTACGAATAATTCCAATTTACAGGGAAAACTCAAAGAAGCAACGCAAATGGGCGCGGAGCTGGTAGGAGATCCTTCCGTTTATGCAGACGCGGAGATGATCGCCATGACAATAGAATCTCTTTACCATGCTGGGTTATCCGATTTTCAGGTAAGCATCGGCAATCTGGAATATTTCAAAGGGATCTGTGCACAGGCTGGTTTGGATGAAGAGACAGAACTGACGCTGCGGGAATTGATCTCTGGTAAGAATTATTTTGGGGCAGAAGAATTGCTTGCCGATAAGCATGTCAAAGACAAAGATGTTTTACTAAAAACGAGTGATTTGTTCGGCTCAACAGATGCGCTAAAAGAAGCGAAAAAAGCAGTGAACAATGATCGCTCGCGCGCCGCAGTAGAGCGCCTAGAACAGGTATACCAGATATTGTGTGATTATGGAGTGGAGCGGTACGTTTCTTTTGACTTGACTATGCTAAGCAAGTATAATTATTATACGGGGATTATTTTCAAAGGGTATACTTATGGGGTCGGCGACGCTATTGTCAAAGGGGGCAGATATGATACGCTCCTTAGCCGCTTTGGGAAGATGTCCCCGGCGATTGGCTTTATGGTATCGGTAGATGACCTGCTATTAGCGATGGAGCGGCAGAACGTCATGACGGCACATCATGCGCCGCGCATGCAAATCTATTATCGGGATGATAATTTCAGTGAGCAGTTAAAGGCGGCTAAGGTGTTACGCGCGCAGGGGAAGCAGGTAGAGCTGTTGCCGGAACATGCGAAGGCGTAAGCCTACATATCATACAAATGAGGGGAACAGAAAGGCATGGTGATATATGAGCGAGGATAGGTATCTGACGTTTGCGTTAGCAAAAGGAAGGCTGGCTAATAAAACAATGGAGCTTTTAGAGAAAATTGGCATAACCTGTGAGGAAATGAAAGATAAGGAATCCAGGAAACTGATTTTCGTCAATGAAGAGAAGAAATTAAGGTTCTTTCTGGCAAAAGGGCCTGATGTACCGACCTATGTAGAATATGGCGCGGCTGATATCGGCGTTGTGGGCAAAGACACGATTATGGAAGAGAACAGGCATGTCTATGAGGTATTGGATTTGGGGTATGGGAAATGCCGGATGTGTATCTGTGGGCCACAAAGCGCGAAAGAACTGCTGAAGCACCATGAAATGATACGAGTGGCAAGTAAATATCCTAATATTGCCAAAGATTATTTCTATAACAAGAAGCATCAGACGGTGGACATTATCAAACTGAATGGTTCCGTGGAGCTTGGGCCGATCGTGGGGCTTTCCGATGTCATCGTAGATATTGTCGAGACAGGTTCCACATTAAAAGAAAACGGTTTGGAAGTGTTAGAGGAAATCTGCCCGTTGTCCGCCCGTATGATCGTCAATCAAGTCAGTATGCAGATGGAGCCAGAGCGTATTAAGAAACTGATCACGGATTTGAAAAAGCAACTATGAAATTGCCAAAAGGAACATGGTTATTTTAAAAGGAAAGGGGATATATTATGAAAGAATACAAAGGAATTATCATAGCCTGTATCGCAGGCATCTGTGCGATCATCTGCGTCAGTATCCTGTCAGGGAGACTGGTGTCTTATAAACAGACATCGGGAAGCGGCGGGCTGACGGCTACCGGTTCGGCAAGCTGTGATTTCGAAGCAGATCTGATTGTATGGAGAGGCAGCTTTACGGCATATGGCTCTACGACACAGGCAGCTTACCAGCGGTTAAAGAAGGATGCGGAAGTCATAGAGGATTATCTGGTTGATAATGGCGTTACGGATGAAGAAATGGTATTTGGCTCGATTAGCATCTCTAAAAGGTACCGTTACGAATACAATGATGATGGCTATGAAATCGGAAGATATGAGGATGGCTATGACTTGTACCAGGAAATCATTGTGACATCTAATGATGTTGACAAGGTGGATAATATTTCCCGGGACATTACCCAGTTGATCGAAGCCAATGTAGAATTTGATTCAGAAAGGCCCGAGTATTATTATACGAAGCTGGATGAGCTTAAGCTACAGTTAATTGAAGAAGCTACGCAGAATGCCAAAGACAGGATAGACATTATGGCGCAGGGAACCGGGGCGAATGTTGATAAACTGCTCACGGCAAATCTCGGAGTATTCCAGATCACTGCGCAGAATTCTAATTCTGATTATAGTTATGGCGGAACATTCAATACCAGCTCAAGGCAAAAGACGGCGTCGATTACGGTGAAGTTAAATTATAGCGTGAAATAGGGATATAAGAAAGGGGCATCATACACATGATGAAGACGATAAAGCTGACTGCTAAAGCACGGGAGGATCTGTTGAGCGATCTGCTAAAGAGGAGCCCTGATAGTTATGGGGAGTATGAATCCATTGTTGCAGAGATTGTTTCCGACGTGAGGAAGAACAAGGACCAGGCTGTCTTTGCTTATACGAAGAAATTTGATAAATGGGATATAAACGAGGAAAACTGTAAGGTTACAGAGCAAGAGATCGAGGAAGCATTTGCTAAGACACAAGAGACATTCATCGGAGTCATGAAGCGTGCTGCGGCAAATATCACGGCATTCCACCAGAAGCAGTTACATAATAGCTGGATTGATACGAAACCGGACGGTTCTATTTTGGGACAGAAAATCTTGCCAGTAGCAGTTTCCGGGGTTTATGTGCCGGGCGGTAAGGCAGCATATCCAAGCAGTCTCCTGATGAATGTGATCCCTGCAAAAGTAGCGGGCGTGAAGAAGATCATCATGACAACTCCTGCGGGAGAGGACGGCAAAGTATATCCCGAAACGCTTGTCGCGGCCAGGATTGCGGGCGTAGACGAGATTTATAAGATCGGAGGCGCGCAGGCTATCGCAGCGATGGCTTTTGGCACACAGAGCATTCCAAGGGTCGATAAGATTACGGGGCCTGGCAACATCTTTGTTGCGCTGGCCAAAAAAGCATGTTTTGGCTATGTCAGTATTGATTCCATAGCGGGGCCAAGTGAAATTCTCGTTCTTGCAGATGAAAGCGCCAATCCACGTTATGTCGCGGCGGATTTGCTTTCACAGGCGGAGCATGACGAAATGGCAAGCGCGATCTTGATTACGACAAGTGAGACTCTGGCTAAGGAAACGATCAAGGAAATAGAAGGATTTCTGCAAGAGCTTTCCCGGGAGGAAATCATCCGTGCCTCTTTGGAGCAATATGGATATATTCTGTTAGCAGATTCTATGGAAGATGCAATTTCGGCGGCAAATGCCATTGCTTCAGAACATCTTGAGATCCTGACAAAGAACCCGTTTGAGGTCATGACGAAGATCGAGAATGCCGGCGCTATTTTCCTTGGGGAGTATTCTTCGGAGCCGCTTGGGGATTATTATGCGGGGCCGAACCATATCTTGCCGACGAATGGCACCGCAAGATTTTTCTCACCGTTATGTGTAGACGATTTTATGAAAAAGACAAGCATCATTTCGTACTCGAAAGAAGCGCTTGCAAATGCGCATGAAGATATCGAATTGTTCGCTGAAAAAGAAGGATTGACTGCACATGCAAATTCAGTCAGGGTGCGCTTTCAGTAAAAAGGGAAAGGAGGGGCGGTTATGGCAAGGATTGGACACATAGAGAGGAAGACGAAAGAAACGGAAATCTTATTGTCGTTGACATTGGACGGCACTGGAAAGAGCGAGATCAAGACAGGCATCGGTTTTTTCAATCATATGTTGGAAGGATTTGCCAGGCATGGTTTTTTCGACTTGACTCTGACGGTCAATGGAGATCTGGAGGTAGATGCCCATCATACAGTGGAAGATACTGGGATTGTGTTAGGCAGTGCGATCAAAGAAGCAGTCGGAGACAAAATCGGCATCAAACGGTATGGCTCTTTCATCCTGCCGATGGACGACGCGCTTTGTCTTTGCGCCGTAGATCTCTGTGGCAGGCCCTATCTTGGCTATGAATGCCACTTTAGCACGGAACGGGCTGGCGCGTTAGATACGGAGCTTGTGAGGGAATTTTTCTATGCTGTTTCCTATAGCGCTGGCATGAACATTCATATTAAGATGCTTTCGGGGGAAAATACACATCATATGATAGAGGCAATGTTTAAGGCATTTGCGAAAGCGCTTGATGAGGCGACTGGTATGGATGCGCGTATTGAAAACGTTTTGAGTACAAAAGGAAGCCTTGCCTGAAAGCGGAAGCGTATCTGCGCTTTTCATACAGGACAGGAAAGAGTGAGGGAAGATGATGTACAAGAAATTAATACCATGTATCTATTTATATAAAGGAAATGCGGTAAAGGGTTTTTCGGATTATACGATCCTGGAAACCAATCCGGCAGCGCTTGGGAAATTCTATAGTGATAATTGTGCGGATGAATTGATTGTATATGATTTATCTGATACAGATGCTGCGCATGAAGAAGCTTTGGATGTGATCAAACATATTTGCACGGAAACGGAAATCCCAGTGATCGGAGCCGGGAACGTGCATCGTATGGAGGACATTAAGAAGCTCCTCTATGCCGGCTGCAAGAAAGCGGTCTTGAATTATTCTAAGCCGGAGAACATAGAGATTACGGAAGAAGTATCTTTGAAGTTTGGCAAAGACAAGATAATCGCCTGTATTTCGGATGTGAAAGAAATTACGGATAATGAAGCATTGTTGGAATCCTATGTAGAGGAACTGATCCTGGTAAAGGAACGCTGTATCAAAGAAGCGGTGGCGGTTTCTAAGTTCCCTATGATTGTTTCCGTGCCGGAAGTTTCTTTGGATAAGATCCTGGAATTACTTTCCAAAGAAAATATTTGCGGCATTTCCGGGTATGCCATTAACGAGAATGCCAAAGAACTGCTGGCGGTCAAAAATTTATGCCAGACAAACGGCATTCCTGTGAATACATTTGAGTCTAAGATTCCGTGGGCGGACTTTAAGTTAAATGCCGATGGGCATGTTACGGTTGTGGCACAGGATTATAAGACGGATGAGGTCTTAATGGTCGCTTATATGAATGAGGAAGCATATAATACGACGCTTCATACGGGTAAAATGACGTATTATAGCCGGAGCCGCAATGCGTTATGGGTCAAGGGAGAAACGAGCGGACATTATCAATATGTGAAGTCTTTGACGGCTGACTGCGATAAAGATACGATTCTGGCCAAAGTCTCGCAAATTGGCGCAGCCTGCCATACCGGAGCGCATTCTTGTTTTCATAACGAAATTATGTGTAAAGAGTTTGAGGAAAGCAACCCGCTTAAAGTCTTTGAACGGGTTTATAGTGTGATCCTGGATAGGAAAATACATCCGAAAGAAGGATCCTATACCAATTACTTGTTTGACAAAGGCATTGACAAGATCTTGAAGAAATTAGGAGAGGAAGCAACAGAAATTGTCATTGCCGCCAAAAATCCGAATCCCAATGAAATCAAATATGAAATATCGGACTTTTTGTATCATATGATGGTTCTGATGGCAGAAAAAGGAGTGACTTGGGAGGAGATTACGGAAGAACTGGCGAAGCGGTAAACAGGATGTTCTTTTTTCCTTTGCTTTCTCATACAATGCTGTAAAGGTACAAATTGTTGGAAAATAGGATGCAAAATAGAAAAAATGAGCAATACCAGACAGAACGGACGAGGAAGCAGGGTAAGCAGATACCGGTTGAAAAGAGGATGAAGCTTGCGCAGTATATACGTGCAGAAAATATGGATAACCGGATGAGGATCAGACAGCGTGAGAAAATCCTGTATGGGACGGAAACGATGCCCCCTCTTTGGGCAAAGGGCGATGCACTACGGATGGAAGAATACATAAGACCGGGCGAGGAAGAGGATTCCATGCAGGACGCTCCCAATACGTTCCGGCTGCGCATGGCGGCTGCGATCTTTCTATTCATTGGGTTTTTGCTCTGTGATGCCGGACAGTACAAAATCTTTGGTTATTCCATGAATGATATTTATGGCATGATCTCCGAAGATTATTTCCGCATTTACAATACGGATGGCAGTGAAGAACCTGTCCAGTTATCAGAGTTATTCAATCTTGATTTTGAAAAGTAAATCTTATATACTATATCCATATCGGATCTAAATCTGAAGAAAAGGAAATTTTTGAATATGGAGAGAAAATTGGCATTGTCAGATGAAATACTCATGCAGGTAGAAAAACCTGCGCGTTATATCGGAAATGAAGTCAATTCCGTTATCAAAAATAAAGAAGAAATGGATATCCGCTTTTGCATGTGTTTTCCTGATATCTATGAAATCGGGATGTCGCATCTGGGTATTCAGATCCTGTATAGCATGTTTAATTCGTGGGATGATGTATGGTGTGAAAGAGTATATTCCCCATGGATTGATTTGGATCGCATCATGAGAAGCAGGCAGATTCCTTTATTTGCTTTGGAATCGCAGGAACCTGTTAAGAATATGGATTTTCTTGGTATCACGCTCCAATATGAGATGTGTTATACCAATATTTTGCAAATATTGGATTTGTCACAAATCCCTCTGTTAGCAAAAGACCGGGGAGAGGAAGACCCGATTATCATTGGCGGTGGGCCTTGTAGTTATAATCCGGAGCCGATTGCGGCTTTTTTTGACTTATTTTATATTGGAGAGGGCGAGACACAGTATCGTCGGCTTTTAGATGTGTATAAAGAAAATAAAAAGGCTGGCAGGACCCGTCAGGATTTCCTGGAAAAGGCATCTGAGATACCAGGGATCTATGTGCCTGGTTTTTATGAAGAAGAATATCATACGGACGGTACGGTGAAAGGAAGAAGAAAACTATATGATAAGGCGCCTGATCGGATTCTGAAAGAAATTGTCACGGATATAACGGATACATACTATCCTTTAAAGCCAGTCGTTCCTTTCATACAGGTGACACAGGATAGGGTTGTCTTAGAGATCCAGCGTGGCTGTATCAGAGGCTGCCGTTTCTGCCAGGCGGGACAGATCTACCGCCCGGTGAGGGAACGTGACGTCGATGTCTTGAAGCAATATGCGCTGGAAATGTTAAAAAATACAGGATATGAGGAAATTTCCTTAAGCTCCTTAAGTTCTAGTGATTACTCGAAATTAAATGAGCTGTTAGACTTTTTGTTGGAAGAGTGTAAAGCAAAGAAAATCAATATTTCACTTCCTTCCCTTCGGATTGACGCATTTTCTTTGGACGTCATGAGCAAAGTGCAGGATGTGAAGAAGAGCAGTCTGACATTTGCGCCAGAAGCAGGAAGCCAGAGGCTTAGAGACGTCATCAATAAAGGATTGACTGAAGAAGTCATTTTAGAAGGCGCTGCGCTTGCTTTTGAAGGTGGATGGACAAGGGTGAAATTATATTTCATGTTAGGCCTTCCTACGGAAACAGAAGAAGACATTTTAGGCATCGGAGATCTATCCAATAAGATTGCTGCTGTATTTTACGAAACAGTGCCCAAAGAGAAACGGGTAAACGGCAGGGTACAGATTGTCACAAGTACGTCTTTTTTTATCCCTAAGCCGTTTACGCCTTTTCAGTGGGCAAGCATGTGTACGAAGGAGGAATTTATAGAAAAAGCATATCAAACGAAAAAAGGTATTATGTCCCAGCTTAATCAGAAGAGCATTAAGTACAATTGGCACGAAGCAGATGTCAGTGTGTTAGAAGGAATTCTTGCAAGAGGTGACAGGAAACTTGCGAAAGTGATCCAGACGGCGTATGAAAAAGGCTGTCTGTTTGATTCTTGGAGCGAATGTTTCCATAATGATATCTGGCTGGACTGCTTTGCTTCGTGCAACGTAAATCCTGATTTTTATACGGTTCGAGAGAGAAAAGATGACGAAATATTCCCATGGGATTTCTTAGACTGCGGCGTGGAGAAAGAGTTCTTGCTGCGGGAATGGAAAAAAGCAATGCGGGAAGAAACATCACCCAATTGTAGGAGTAAATGTCAAGGCTGTGGGGCAAGGAGATTTGATACAGGAGTTTGCATAGGTTGAAAAATCTATAATTAAAGGATTAGGTAAAAAGTATGAAGATTCGGATAAAGTTTGCAAAGTACGGATGCATGAAGTTTATTGGACACTTGGATGTAATGCGTTTTTTCCAAAAAGCTATCCGTAGAGCGAATATTGATATAAAATATTCGGAAGGGTTTAGTCCGCACCAGATCATGTCTTTTGCGGCACCGCTTGGCGTCGGGATAGAAAGCACGGGAGAATATTTAGATATTGAAGTTGATACGATGACATCTACAGAGGAGATGATGAACGCCTTAAACAAAGCAATGGTGGAAGGAATGAAAATTTTATCGGTAACGGTCCTGCCGGATACCGTGAAAAATGCAATGGCGAGCGTTGCAGCCGCCAAATATCAGGTTTCTTTTGACAGAAAATGGATTGATGACATCAGTGGGAAACTATCGGCTTTTTATGCCAGGGAACATATCATGGTCACGAAAACGACCAAGAAAAGCGTTATGGAACTTGATTTAAAGCCTGGGATTTATGAGCTATGGGCGGATGAATGCCCGGAAGGCAAGAAGAAAGCATTCACGATTACAATGCTTGTCGATGCGAGCAGTAGCGGAAACATCAAGCCAATGATGGTAATAGAAGCCTTTGCGGAATATTGTCAGATTGATTTGCCCATAGATAATTGCCAGATCACCAGAATAGATACTTATACAAATCTTGGGACTGAGGACGGGGAGCGAAAGCTTGTGCCGTTAGGAGAGGTAGGAAAGGCATAAAGCAATATGCAAGCGAATCACAAAAAAGGGAAAATATTAATTGTTGAACTGGAAGGCAGGATATTTTCCATTCTGCATTGTCAAAATCAAATATTGTCTATTCATGTCGAAAATGTTCTTCTTAATCCGGAAGCATGTCGTATCGGCAATCTCTATGTTGGAAAAATTCGGAATATATCGACTAATATCGGAGCGGCGTTCGTGGAAGTAAAAAAGGGATTCCTGACGTTTCTGCCGCTGAAAGAAGCAAAAGATGCAATTGTGACAAATAGGAAAGCGGACGGTAAACTAAAACCGGGGGATGAATTGCTGGTACAGATCGTCAGAGAGCCTGCAAAGACTAAAATTGCTGGCGTGTCAGCCAAATTGTCCCTTTCAGGCGCATACGTGGTAATAGAATATGGGCAAAGGGGCGGCATCCGGATTTCCTCCAAATTGGGGACGAAGTATCACCATATATATGAAAATATTGAACCCTTACAGGAAATTGCCAAACGATTCTCCTTGATCATACGGACGAATGCGGCTAATGTAGAGGACGTTACGGATGTCGTGCAGGAAGCAGAGAAACTGGCCGGCCAGATGGAGAAGATTCTGCAAATTGGCGACAAACGGACATGTTATAGCTGCCTATACCAGAGCGAACCGGAATATGTCACATTCATTCGGAATTGTTACCAAAGCGAGTACGACGAGATCATAACGGATCAGAAAGAAATATATGAGAAACTCTGTGGGCTAGCGGATTGGAAAGATATTCCGATACGCTATTATGAAGATGACAGGCTCCCGCTTTATAAGCTATATTCGATAGAAACGCGGATCCAAGAGCTGAGAGGGAAAAAAGTCTGGTTAAAGTCAGGGGCTTATTTAGTCATTGAGCAGACAGAAGCGTTGATTGCCATAGACGTGAACACCGGAAAATATGAGTCCCGTAAAGCGCAGGAAGAGACTTATCTTAAGATTAATTTAGAAGCCGCAGAGGCGATCGCCATTGCTCTGCGCGCGCGGAACTTATCTGGCATGATTTTGGTTGATTTTATCAATATGAAAGAAAAAGGACATTATGAGCAGTTAATGGAATATATGAAAAAGCTGTTAAAAAAAGATTCTGTCCCATCTTATGTCGTAGACATCACGGGGCTTGGGCTGATGGAGATCACGAGGCAGAAGAAAAATAAATCTTTTGCAGAGCAGATGCAGAACTGCCTTCTGGCGCTACAGTGAGAAAGGAAATAGAACATGAAGCTACTGAAACTGATAAAGGTAAAAGATGGAAAGTATCTGAAAAATTATGAGCTAACTTATCTAAATAAAAAGGGGAAAGAGAAAGTCTATGAGATTGTCAGCAGGCATGAGATCCCAGATGAGAATGCGCTAGGGAATTCTGTCAGTGGCGTTTCCATCGTTGCTTACTGTCAGGAGCGGATGTTGCTTTTACATGAGTTCCGGATGGGCGTTAATCATGATGTTTATAATCTATGTGCCGGTATGCTAGAAGAAGGGGAGTCCATAGAGGAATGCATCCAGAGGGAACTGTATGAAGAGACTGGGCTACAGGTGAAAAAGATTTTGCAGATATTAAAGCCTTCTTATGCGGCGGTCGCTTTCTCAGATGTCAAGACACAGATTGCATTTGTAGAAGTAGAGGGCAGCTTCGAAGACCATACATCTGAAAACGAGATGATCGAGGCAAAATTTTATACGAAAGAGGAAGTGCGCGAGCTGCTAGAGACAGAAGAATTCAGCTCCAGGGCACAAATTGCGGCGTATTTTTTTGTGACGAAATAATAACTGGTAAATATTGAATTTGTGTGATCTCTTCTCCTATGATACAATGTGGTTGACATAAAAGAAAACAACTTGCACGCGGGAAGCATAAACCGCAAACGGAGGAGAGTAATTTATGAATACCAGGACAATCCACATCATCATAGGAATCTTATATGCATTGACGGGAGGCATTAGCTTACTGGACGGCATCTATCATATGAGGGCATCTAATTTACTCATCGGAATATGTTTTGTAACGGTCGGCTGTCTATATCTGAAAAGAAGGAAGGAAATGCAATAGTGCTTGATCATACATGAAATCAAATAAATGCCAAAATATTTCCGTCCAGATATTGACAAATTCCCAAAAAAAATATAAAATATTTGAGTATGCCGCACAGCGAGGTAGAAGCATATCTGTAAAGTTGTAGTTTTATGAGTGGCTAAGTGGATATCACCGAAGCTGGCGAGTAAGATGGACAAATGTCCATATGAATAGGAGGTGCCTTATGTACGCAATTATTGCAACAGGCGGAAAACAGTACAAAGTATCCGAAGGCGATGTGATTAAAGTGGAGAAGCTGGATGTCGAAGTCGGAGCTACTGTTACATTTGACCAAGTGATAGCAATCAGCGACAATGAGCTGAAAGTAGCAAATGATGTTGCTAATGCGACCGTATCTGCAACCGTAATGGATCAGGGACGTGGACGCAAGATCATCGTTTACAAATACAAGAGGAAATCAGGCTATCATAAGAAAAATGGTCATAGACAAGCATACACGCAGGTAAAAATTGATAAGATTAACGCATAATTTTCTGGCAGGGTGCTTAAAGGTGTGAAATGATAACAGTGACATTTCATAAGACGAGAACAGGAGAATATAAAGATTTTGTATGTAGCGGACATGCAGGATTTGACGAATATGGCAAAGATATCGTTTGCGCATCCGTTTCCGTCCTTGTCATCAATACGATTAATTCCCTAGAAGAATTGGCCAGGGAGAAAATTGTTGTTGATAGCGATGAAAAGCACGGTAGGATTTATTGTCAATTTGAAGCGCCGTTACAAGAGAAATCCAAAGTCCTTGTAGACTCTCTTGTGCTTGGTATTTCCCAGATTGCAGGGCAATATGGGGAAAAATACTGCAAACTGAAATTTGAGGAGGTGTAAGACCATGTTAAATATGAACCTTCAATTTTTTGCACATAAGAAAGGTGTTGGTTCTACCAAGAACGGTAGAGATTCTGAATCCAAAAGATTAGGTGCAAAAAGAGCTGACGGACAATTCGTGAAAGCAGGAAATATCTTATACAGACAGCGTGGGACTAAGATTCATCCGGGCGTCAATGTGGGAAGAGGCGGAGATGATACTTTATTTGCTTTAGTTGACGGTGTTCTTAGATTTGAGAGAAAAGGAAGAGACAAAAAACAAGCTTCCGTATATCCTGTCGAAAGAGATTAATGGCATAAAGTTCTTTCAATATACGAATGAATCGGGCTTCAAACATGTTTTATGTTTGGAGCCTTTTATTTCATGATGATAGAAAGCTGTGCAAAGCGCGTTTTCTATTGGTTCCTTGTCAAACGCGAGAGTGGAATAGGAGGCATGGCAGTCGATATGTTTGCAGACAGAGCGAAAATATATATTAGAAGCGGAAAAGGCGGAGACGGACACGTTTCTTTTAGGAGAGAGAAATATGTGCCAAACGGCGGCCCGGACGGGGGCGACGGCGGCAATGGCGGAAACGTATATTTTGTAGTAGATGAAGGGTTAAATACCTTGACAGATTTCCGGCATATCCGAAAATACTGTGCTGGGGATGGCACAGAGGGCGGAAAACGTAACTGTGCTGGAAAGAACGGAGACGATATTATGATCAAGGTGCCGGCAGGCACGGTCATCAAAGAAGCCGAGAGCGGGAAAGTCATCGCGGATATGTCAGGTGAAAACCGGAAGGTCTTATTGTTAAAAGGCGGCAGAGGCGGCAGTGGAAACCAGCATTATGCGACCAGTAAAATGCAGGCACCCAAATATGCGCAGCCAGGACGGCCGGCAATGGCATTAGAAGTCATGCTGGAACTAAAGGTGATTGCGGATGTAGGCTTAGTGGGTTTCCCGAACGTAGGAAAGTCTACTTTCTTATCCAAGGTAACCAATGCCAGGCCCAAAATCGCCAATTACCATTTTACGACTTTGAATCCGAATCTTGGCGTTGTGGATTTGGAGGATGCGAAAGGTTTTGTCATTGCAGATATCCCGGGACTGATCGAAGGCGCATCCGAAGGCGTAGGTCTTGGGCATGAATTCCTTCGCCATATTGAGCGGACGAAATTAATTGTGCATATTGTAGATGCGGCATCTACGGAAGGAAGGGATCCGGTTGCAGATATTTATGCCATTAATAAGGAATTAGAGACATATAATGCAGAGATTGCAGCAAGGCCTCAGATCATTGCAGCGAATAAGATTGATATGATGTTTGGGGAAGACGATGCCATTGAACGTATCCAGGCGGAGTTTGAGCCCAAAGGCATCCCGGTTTATCCAATTAGCGCTATTTCAGGAGAGGGCATAAGAAAACTGCTATATACGATACAAAATGAATTAGATAAATTGGATAAGGAACCTGTTGTTTTTGCGCAGGAATATATACCTGAAGAGCATATAGAGAACTCCAATGAGCCTTTTACGGTTGTCTATGATGAGGAAAAAGAAGAATATGTAGTAGAAGGCCCTCGTATTGAGAAAATGTTATCCTATACGAATCTAGAATCTGAGAAGGGATTCCGGTTCTTCCAGAATTTCTTAAAAGAGCAGGACATCCTGAAACAATTAGAGGAACTTGGCATTGAAGAGGGTAATACGGTCAGGATGTATGGGCTTTCTTTTGATTATTATAAATAAGCAGCATATAAGATAAAGATAGGGAGAAGAACATGACAAGTAAACAGAGAGCATATTTAAAAAGCCTGGCAAGTGGCCTAGATCCTATTTTCCAGATTGGGAAATCCAGCCTGACGCCAGAAGTTACACAGGCGATAGCAGAATCCTTTCATACAAGGGAACTGATCAAAATCGCGGTCTTAAAAAATTGTGTGGATGATCCAAATGAGATTGCGGATATGGTAGCGGAAAGAACGCGCTCCCAAGTTGTTCAAGTCATTGGGAAGAAAATAATCCTTTATAAGCCTGATAAAAAGAAGCCGAAGATCGTTTTACCATAATTAATAATAGAATATATGGAGGAATAGAATTGAAGAGAACAGGCATTATGGGCGGCACTTTTGACCCACCCCATTTAGGGCATTTGGCAATAGCCAAAAGCGCGAAAGAACAATTTGCTTTGGATGAGGTGCTTTTTATCCCTAGTGGGACGCCATATATGAAAAAGAATAAAAAGATATTGCCTGGGCTTATACGGATGGAAATGACAGAATTGGCGGTTGCAGATATGCCTTTCTTCTCCGTATCCTCCATCGAAATAGAAAAAGAAGGCAATACCTATACGTATGAGACATTACAAGACCTGCGTAAGAGTGAGCCAGAAACAGAATACTTTTTTATCATGGGCGCGGATAGCCTATGGTCGATTGAAAATTGGAAAGAACCTGGCAGGATATTTGCAGATTGCCGTGTCCTTGCCGCCATACGGGACGATAAGTCACGAGAGGATATGGAGGCGCATGCTGCTTGTCTAAAAGAAAAATTTGCTGCGGATATTTCCCTCCTACAAACCGAACAGATCGAAGTTTCTTCGTCTATGATCAGACATCTGTGTGAGAAGGGGAATGTTAGCGCAATCCGTGCTTATGTGCCGGATACGGTGTATCAGTATATCCTTAGGAATCAATTATATCAGGAATGACACCAGGCAGCACATAAGATGCTAAAATAGCGTCTAAGTGCCGACGGTGCCCAAAGTTCGCAAGCTGAGAGAAAGGCATGGTTGAAATTTGTGTTGCCCCGTCGCTGATAGCGTCTTGGCCCCAAATTCTCAGGTTGAGAGAAAGGCATGGTTATTAGTATGAAAACAGCAAGTTTGAAGAAACTAAGAAAAGAAATGGAAAAAGAACTGCATACGAAACGGTATGAGCATACATTATCTGTTGCCTATACGGCGGCCTCTCTTGCGATGGTGCATGGTGTTGACACGAATCGGGCAATGATAGCAGGTATGCTGCATGACTGTGCTAAGTGCCTTTCCTCTAAGAAATTAATCTCTCTATGCAAGAAGCATAATCTGCCAATGTCCGAAGTGGAAATGCAGAATCCGACAGCTTTGCTGCATGCAAAGGCAGGCAGCTTTCTCGCACACAAAAAATATGGCATAGAAGATGAAGAAGTATTAAATGCTATAAAGTATCATACGACTGGCAGGCCGGATATGGGCAAGCTGGAGAAAATATTATACATTGCAGATTATATCGAGCCTGGAAGGACTCATGCAGCGAATCTCTCTCAAATCCGAAAGCTTGCTTACCAGGATTTGGATAAAGCGTTGATGCGGATATTGGAAGATACCCTTGCGTACCTACATTCAACAGGTGGCGTGATTGATGCCATGACGAAAGCAACCTATACAAGCCTATGCCATAGGATTGATAAATAGGCGCAACTACAATACAATAAACAGAAAAGGAGAGTATTGATACAATGGATAATAGTTCTAAAGAAATGGCGAAACTTGCCATCATAGCATTAGAAGATAAAAAAGCAGAAGACATCAAAATAATTGATATCAGCCATATCTCGACCATTGCAGATTATTTTATCATCGCGAGCGGTACCAATAAGAGCCAGATCCAGGCAATGACAGATAATGTTGAAGAAACGTTAGGAAGGGCAGGGCATAACCCCAAGCATATTGAAGGATATCAGAATGCAAATTGGATTTTAATGGATTTCCAGGACATTATCGTGCATGTTTTTGATAAAGAAAACCGCCTGTTTTATGATTTGGAGCGTATTTGGCGGGATGGCGTGACAATAGAAAAAGAGAGCTTTTAAAAATATGGAAGAATCACCCGTCAGCGAGCGATTCTTCCTAATTTGTTTATTCTGCTTTGCCTATTCTGCGTATTTAGCTCAGTCCAATTCTTTGGCCTTGCCGCCCGCATACATATAAAATGTGATGATATATAAACCGGCAATACCTACTAAAGCATAAACAATTCTGGAAAGCCATGACATATTACCAAAAATAAAGGCTACCAGGTCAAAACTGAAGAAGCCAATCAGGCCCCAGTTAATTGCACCAATGATGGCAATTGTCAAAGCAAGACAATCCAATCCTTTATTATTCATGTTGCTATTCCCCTTTCCATAAGAAATCAAAATAAAAGAAATCAAAATAATTTTTCAATCTTATTTCAATTTGATCATGATAAAAGCATCCTATATTAACAAATGCCATTAGCCATATATAAGCGCTATAAGCCATATAAGAGCCATAGCTAATATAAGCACTATAGCCATATAAGAGCCATAGCTAATATAAACGGTTATAGCCATATAAAGAGCCAAGCTAATATAAATACTATAGCCATATAAGAGCCATAGCTAATATAAACGCTATAAGCCATATAAGGCAATGGAAAAGAATGCTTCCATCATCTATTATTATCTCTTACAAAAAGGCAGCTATACTGGAAAATTTAGCGATATAGACGAAATACGCCGAATACTTTCCCGAGTATCTGGCAATCCTCTACGATAATAGGATCCATTGTATCATTCTCAGGTTGTAAACGAATGTGTCCATTTTCTCTATAAAAAGTTTTGACAGTCGCAGAATCATCAATCAATGCGACTACGGTATCGCCGTTCGCAGCAGTGCTGCAGCTATGGACGAAAATCTGGTCGCCACTGTATATGCCTACATTTATCATAGAATCTCCTTTGACTTTTAAGACAAAAGAATCTCCACTGGGAACCATATCCGCAGGAACAGGGAAATAACTTTCAACATTCTCCTGGGCGAGAATCGGCTCACCAGCAGCAACACGCCCGATGATCGGCAAAGATACCATTTCCGTACGTACCATCTGGAAATTATCGTCACAAATCTCAATGGCGCGTGGCTTGGTAGGGTCGCGCCTGATATATCCGTTTTTCTCTAAGGTCTCTAAATGAGAATGTACGGAAGACGTAGATTTTAACTGTACCGCTTCACAAATTTCACGAACAGCCGGCGGGTAGCCTTTCTTTAAAATTTCTTCTTTAATATAATCAAGAATATCTTGTTGTTTCTTTGTTATTTTACCGTACCCCATAAAATCCTCCTTTATACATTGTTATGAGATCAATTATTACAAAAATCTTATTACTATTAGTTTAACATACTGAAAAGTAAAAAGCAAACGTATATTCAGAATATTTGTTCGAAAATTTTAGCAAAAGTAATTGACATGCGAAAATATGTTCGATATAATAACATATATTACAAACAAATGTTCGCAACATATGTTTGTGAGAAAAGTATTAGGTAATTGTGGATTTTGATCAGACGCGTGGCTTGAAACAAATATTTCGCAATCATCTAATAAATGTATAGGAGAAGGGAATTGAATCTGCAATGAGTAATCAAAAGAGCGAAAATAGAATCAGGAATAATAAGATCAGGAGACAGAAAGAGATTCGCAAGAACATTCTGGCCACAACCATGACCATTGGCATTATTATCATTCTTTCACTTAGCACAAGTAGCTTTATGTCGAAAGCAAAGTGTAATGATGATAATGTAGACTATAAATATTATAAATGTATCGCCATTTCCAGCAACGACACACTTTGGTCTATTGCCCAGGAATATATGGATATAGATCATTATCGTTCCATAGATGATTATATCAAGGAAGTCAAACAAATGAATCATTTGAAAACGGATGTGATTACATATGGAGGATATTTGATCATACCATATTATTCAACTGTGTATATTGGATAAACAGATCTATAGGAAATAGTGTACCAATGCAACTAAATACAACTATGCGCAAAACCCTTGTTTAACGAATAGTTGTTTCTGCATTGTTCAGCTTTTTTCCCGATAATCCTCAGAGCTATTATATTTTGTGATATATTTGCAGTAATCACCAGATGTCTGATTCTTGCGAATCTGTTTTTTAGCTGACATATATTGGTAATTATTATGGAATTCTTGAACCGAATTGATTTTTCCTGTTTTTTCTTTTGTCGCTTTTATTTTCTTGATGCTGTATACATATACGACCAGAATAAAAATACCTAATAATATGAATACTTTTGCCATATAGTAATGTCTCCTTTATCTGCGTATTTTGAGCTAGATTGCGAATCATCTGTTTCAAGCCACGGGCCTGATCAAAATTCACAATTTTGATCGTTATTATTTCAGCTTTATAATATATCAGATTTAGTTTCCGATTTATATGGTTTCAGTTTATACTGTATTAGATTTCATTTGAATCATATTTTATCTGAATCAAATTTCATCTGAATCAAGCAGGATCGTAAAAGGCCCATCATTGAGCAAGGAAATTTTCATATTAGCGCCGAAAGCTCCATGCGCTACAACTGGAACGGTTTCTTTGCATTTGGCGATAATATACTCATATAAACTATTTGCCAGATCTGGTTTTCCGGCATTGAGGAAAGATGGCCTGTTCCCATGCCTGCAATCTGCATAAAGCGTAAATTGTGAAATTAATAACAATCCCCCGCCAACAGCGTCCAGATTTAAATTTGTTTTGCCTGCATTGTCTTCAAAAATACGCAGATTTAATAATTTGTGAACCATTTTATCCGCAATTTCTTTTGTATCTTGCTGGCTGATGCCAATAAAAACAAGATAGCCGTTTTGTATTTGGCCTATGATGTTATTATCAACAGATACTTCTGCATGTGTGACGCGCTGTATTAAAAATCTCATAATGCTCAGTACTCTCCTATTTAATCGTTTTTTGTCTTTACTTCTTGAGAAATATCGTTTATGATCTTAGAATTTGCCGTGGGACAATCCTGTATTTTAGACTGTGACTTTCGCTTCTTTCTCATGGGAACATATTCTGTAAAAGCGTTATCATCCGCAATGGAACCAACCGTCAGATAAGGCTTGGTTTCAGTAGGGAGATCCTTAGCCGCAAGCTTCTTATTGACAAGCGCCCGGAATCCTGCATAAAATACAGCGAAAATAGGAACGCCTACAACCATGCCCAGGATGCCGAACAACCCTCCGAAAATGGTGATAGAGAAAATGACCCAAAAACTGGAAAGCCCAGTAGAATCGCCTAAAATCTTCGGCCCTAATATATTGCCATCGAACTGCTGGATGATTAAAATAAGAATAATAAAATATAAACATTGGATCGGGTTAACCATCAGGATCAGCAATGCACTAGGAATGGCGCCTAACCATGGGCCGAAAAACGGGATAATATTGGTGACACCGATAATGACACTGACCAGGATGGCATAAGGCGTACCAATGATGCTCGTGCAGATAAAGCAGATAATGCCAATAATAATGGAATCAACAATTTTGCCACTGATAAACCCGCTAAAAGTCGTATGGATAAAGCGGAAATTGGATATTAGCTGGTTAGCCGTTGCAGAATCCAGAAAGGCATAGGTAATTTTTTTTGCCTGCCCGGCAAAAGTCTCTTTGCTGCCCAATATATAAATAGAAATAATGAAACCGATCACGAAATTCCACATGCCTTTTAAAAAGCCGATAACGCCTGATGATAGGCTAATAATCAGCTCATTGATCCTTGGCAGTAAGCTTGTATTGAGAAAGTCAGTTATCTTCTCTGAATAATTCAGAAAGAGCTCGTTTACCATTTCTTCCAAATCCGGATTATTTTCTAACAAGCCGCTGGCCCAGACTGTCAGATTCCTAATATACATAGGGAACTGAAAGATAATGCTCTGTACGCTGCGGATCAATTCAGGGATAATAAGGGAGAAAAATTCATAAGCGATGATGCATACTACATAGATCGTCAGTAAGATAGAGATCATGCGCATCCGCTTCCGGCTCTTCTTTGTCATCGGAACTTTACACTTTGCATAAATTGGCCCGACTAGCTTACGCTCAATAGTGTTTAGGATCGGGGTCATCAGATAGGCAAGGATCAGCCCGTCTATAATCGGCATGGATATCTTCAGGAAAGAATGGATCGCATGGGACAGACTGGCACTATGGAACAGGATATAATAGAAAAGGATGCTGACAATAATGACCAAGACGGCTGTTAAGCCCCAATATAAGTATTTTTTGTCAAAATGAAACTTCATGTCGGATATAACCTTTCATTGTAATATATGTGATAGATAGTATAGATAAATTTAGTATACCATTTTTTTGGCAATCTGTATTGCTTTTCTGAAATATTTAGAAAAAATAATGTAAAATTAGCCGGATTCTATGTATAATGGATAGGGAGCATAGACAGATGCGAGGCAATCGTGCAGCTTTTATGCCCGGAAAGGATCTTTCATATGAAATTACAGCAAGTATTGAGCGTTACCAGAAAAGCAATTGATGACTATCATATGATTACGGATGGGGACAGCATTGCCATCGGCATTTCAGGAGGGAAAGACAGTTTGACGCTGCTCTATGCCCTACAGGGACTGCGCCGCTTTTATCCGGCGCGGTTCACGATACAGGCGATCACTGTAGATCTGGGTTTCCAGAATCTTGATCTTCAGGAAATCACAAAGCTCTGTGCCGATTTGGATGTCCCTTATCATATTGTAAAGACGGATATCGGTAAAATTATTTTTGAAGACAGACAGGAAAGCAATCCATGCTCTCTTTGCGCCAAAATGCGTAAAGGAGCGCTTAATGATGCGATCAAGAAATTAGGTTGCAATAAGGTAGCTTATGCGCATCATAAGGATGATGTCGTAGAGACAATGATGCTCTCTCTTGTATATGAGGGAAGGTTTCATACATTCCGCCCGGTGACTTATTTGGATCGTATGGACCTGACAGTGATCAGGCCGCTTATCTATATGAAAGAAGCTGATGTGATTGGCTTTGTGCATAAATATGAGATTCCGGTTGTGAAAAGCCCTTGCCCGGCTGACGGGCATACGAAACGTGAATATGCGAAAGCTCTTTTGAAGAATATAAATCTGGAAGCGCCTGGCGTAAAAGACAGGATGTTCACGGCGATTAAGGATAGCATTGATGGATGGGCTTAGATTAGATGTCTTATCAGTTTAGGCCAAATATACAAGACGGAGGCCGGATACGAAGGCTAGAAAGGAGTTTATGGATTATGGAGAGCAAGAAAAACGATAATTATCATGATCAGCAAAATATACATAATGTACAGAAAATGCGCGCGGTGATGGAGACGTTGCCAGCGTTTTGCAAACAGTTCTTCCGCGGGATCACGGAATATACCTCCGCCCGCACAAGACTGGCTTATGCATATGATATCCGTGTTTTTTTTGAATTCTTGCATGATGAGAATGCCTACTGCCGTAAGATAGAGATTACGGAGTTCCCACTTTCTTTATTGGACAGCCTTACGAGGGAAGACATCGAAGAATATCTGGAATATTTATCTTATTATGAAAAAGACGGCAAGGTTTATACGAATGATGAGCGTGGCAAGAAACGAAAGCTTGCATCCTTGCGTAGTTTTTATGCGTATTTCTACGAAGCTGAACTGATTGAAAAAAATCCGGCGGCGCTTGTGCCGCTTCCGAAGATGCATGATAAAGAAATTGTCCGTTTAGACGCTGATGAAGTGGCAATATTATTAGACCAAGTCGAGGACGGGACGAATCTGACTGCTGCACAGAAACGCTATCATCAGGCGACAAAGGTAAGGGATGTGGCGCTTCTGACACTTCTACTAGGTACTGGCATCCGTGTATCGGAATGCGTCGGTTTAGACTTGGAAGATGTGGACTTTAAGAACAATGGCATTAAGATCCGCCGCAAAGGTGGATATGAGGCAATCGTTTATTTTGGAGAGGAAGTGGAGGAAGCATTAGCGGACTATTTGGAAGAAAGGAAACATATCATACCACAGACCGGGCATGAGAAAGCTTTTTTCCTTTCCATGCAGAACCGCCGGATCAGTGTCCGTGCAGTAGAGAATATGGTGAAAAAGTACTCTTCCACCGTTACCAGCCTTAAGAAAATCACGCCGCATAAACTGCGTAGCACCTATGGCACTTCTTTGTACCGGGAAACAGGGGATATTTATCTGGTTGCGGATGTATTAGGACATAAAGACGTGAATACGACCAAAAAGCATTATGCAGCATTAGAGGATGAACGAAGGCGCTCGGCTGCGGATAAAGTAAGGCTACGGGAAAAAGGAAAACACTAACAGTTTCCCGTGGTTTTCCTTTTCTCGTTATCGATATTTCATTTCCTTTGTTCTACCTTTGCTTTGGCGCTTATTTTTGTACATCTATTTCATATATCTTCTTTTATTATATCTATTATATATTATTTCTATTATATTACCTGTCTTTTTGGCACTATTGATTGTACGATTTTTATTTCTTTTGCTATTTCTGTCCTCTTGCTTCGAAATCTTCGATATATTGGATTAAAAGCTTAACGGTTCCATCTTCGCCTAGAATACTGCTATTGACACATAAGTCGTAGCTTTCGGCACGTCCCCATTTCTTGGAGGAATAATAGTTATAGTAGCTTTGCCTCTGCTTATCTTTTTTGATCATCATCTCGCGTGCTTTCTGTTCGGTTTTGATGTCATCAAATTTATTCATAATATGTTTGATCTTATTTTTCTCATCGGCATAAATGAAAATGTGGAGGCAATTCTGATATTCGCTCAACGCGTAATCTGCGCAGCGCCCTACAATGACACAAGGGCCTTCGTTAGCGATTTTCTTGATGGTATCGAACTGTGCCAGAAATACTTTGTGGCTGATTGGCATATCCACGAAAGAGGATGAATTATAACCAAATGAATAAGTGTCCATAACCAGATTATAGAGAAACGAGTTTGTTGGACGCTCGTCATGGCTATGCATCATTTCTTCACAGAAACCACTCTCTTTTGCGGCCCTTGTCAATAACTCTTTATCATAATATTTGATGCCAAAGTGCGACGCTAGCTTCTCTCCAATTTCACGCCCGCCGGAACCAAACTGTCTGCCAATTGTAATTATAGTATTCATACGCTATCCCTTCCTTTCGATTGCGATTATCAAGTTATAATTATATTATATAGATTTTATAGACAAAAAGCAATAAAAAACACAGACTGGACAAATTATGTACAGTCTGCGTCTTAAAAAACCGATACAAAAACATCTACATTTATTAAATCAGCTTATTTTGATTTGCCCCATAATACCTTGCCACCATCAATCAGCAGGATGACTGCTAAGATTACGATAGGGACAATAATGATATCCTGCAATACATTCGTAAAGGTAGCAGCTCCGTCTAACCCGCCGCCTATTAATGCCATTAAGTTATTCTTAAAGGACATAATCAAGGAAACCAAGGTTGCACATGACATGAAAATAATCGGGATGTGCAACATCTTGTTGTTCCTGCCCTGTTTCTTTAAATATGTACCGATTGCAAGGAAAGCTGGTACTGCTACGAGCTGGTTACATGCACCAAATAACGGCCAGACTTTAGCATATCCTGCAAGACAGAGCGCAAAACCACATAATGCAGTAATAATAGTAGCGACATACATATTGTCGAGCTTTAACTGTTTGCCTACTTTGGTGCCTGCGAACAATTCTTGGAACATGAAACGTCCAAGCCTTGTGCCAGTATCCAGGGAGGTCAGGCAGAAACAGGATACAGCAAGCGCAATAATAGTATAAGTTGCAGAAACTGCGCCTTCTGATAGGCCAAGTGTTGCAAAAAATCCGGAAATTGCCGTCGCAAAGACAATAGTAGGAGAACCATAACCGGCATTGGCAAAGAGTCCGTCCGTAGTCAAAGTCGCAACAGCAATCAGGGAAATGACTGCAAGCACACATTCAATCAGCATGGAGCCATAACCTACCATCAAAGCGTTTTTCTCATTATCAAGCTGTTTGGATGTCGTACCGGAACCGATTAAGGAGTGGAAACCGGAAATCGCGCCACAAGCAATGGTAATGAATAACATCGGGAACATATAATTGTTTCCAACATGGAAACCAACATATGCCGGGATCTGGATTGTCGGATGCGCGCCAAATATACCGATAACAGCCGCAATCATCATGAAATAAAGCAAGAAAGAGCTTAAGTAATCTCTAGGTTGTAATAAAATCCATACAGGTGTTACGGATGCGATCATAATATATACAAATACGAATACAAGCCAGAAAGTCTTAGGCAGCTCAATCGGGAACGCGAGGCCGATGGCAACGCATGCAGCTAAGAGGATAACACCGATAATGGAAGCAACCACCATCGGCGCATTCTTCCTGTATACCGCAAAACCGAATCCGATCGCAAGTACGATAAAGAGCATGGATGCCGTAGCAACGGAACCGTTCGCAGCGCTTCCGGCAAAGGAACTTGCTACGATATCGGCAAATGCTGCGATGACAAGCAAAAGCACCAACCATGCGAATACGGTAAAGAGCACTCTGCTCTTGTGGCCAATATTGTCTTCAATAACTTCACCAAGAGATTTTCCTTCGTGACGGATGGATACGAAAATAGAACCGAAATCCTGAACAGCGCCGAAGAAAATACCACCGATGACAATCCATAAAAAGCATGGAACCCATCCAAAAAATGCTGCCTGTATAGGGCCATTGATCGGGCCTGCACCAGCAATGGATGAAAAATGATGCCCCATCAATACGGGTGTCTTGGCAGGACAATAATCAACACCGTCTTCTAACTCGTGTGCCGGTGTCTTACGGTTGGGGTCAATTCCCCATGTTTTAGCCAAGTATCTTCCGTATGTAAGATAAGCTACAACGAAGATGACAATAGCTAATAAGATTAATACTACTGAATTCACACTAATCCCTCCTAAAATTTGATATTCCTTTATTAAGGAATTTCTTATATAAAATAGCACCTCTAATTTCTAAAGACCATAAAGAGATTACTATCATATAAGCATAGAAATATCTTCCTACAGGCATATCCCAGTGTATGTGTGCCCCTATTGCTGAAGCTGTGAATATCCTGGCTTGCCTTCTTTTACCTCTGAAAAGACCGAGCGGAAAGTCTTTATGGAAGCACGCGCCACAAAATTGGCATACGCTTTCTCCTCTTCCATTGCCGCACAGATAAGGTGCGCCTGTGAAAAGCCACGCATATTGAATTTATACCCTTTTTCAAATTTAAATTTCTTTATTGCCTGTTGCATGGGCTTAGAAACAGCATGTTCTGAAAGAATGGCGACCGTGAGATAACTATACATATGGTTTGGAGGCGGCAGAGCCTCGCCTTTTCGCACAAGCTGCGGTTCCATATAATCTGTGACCAACCGATAAGCTTCTTGTAGAACTTCTTTCGTTACTTCATCTGCTTCTAAGAAAAGGATATGCTCATAACAATCTGTTGACCACATATTTGCTTCCCTGACCAGCATATATTTCTCTGTATGTGAAAAAAAGTATCCGTAAGCAGGATACTCTTTCCCATGAATGACATAAGGTTGATAAATATCGAATGTGCCTGCATATTTTGCTAATAATCTATCTAAATAATCAGTTGTTTTCATACTAATCCCCATGTCAGCGC
>CAJTSL010000031.1 GCA_910578845.1 uncultured Lachnospiraceae bacterium | reverse complement strand
TATACCAAAAGATGGATGAAGTGTTCATAATTTATTCATTCATGCGTTTGTCGTGTCTCTGCCGTTCCCATTCGCTGCGGGCATAATTTCTTGCCGTTTCGGGATTCATCGTATGGAAACGCTTAAAATCATGCAGCATATGCGACTGGTCGGCATAGCCATAACGGCAAACCGCATCCGCGGCCTGGAACCTGGCTGAGAACAACACATCGTTCCATAAATATTGATAGCGGACGAGCGAGGAAAACCGTTTGGGGGAAATCCCCATATTTTCCTGGAAAATGCGCTCAATCTGTCTGTCGCTTGCATGGACTTCTTTAGAAAGCCGTCCGATTTCCACGTTTCCTTTCTGCTTTAAAATCTTAAAAAGCGCGTCTGCGAAAACAGTCCGGTTCCTCTCTAATCGAATCCGGCTTAAAAGATAACGTTCCGCTATAGGAATGCGCTCTTTTATTCCGGCAACGTCAAACAACAAGCTTTTCATTTCTTTCTGCAAGCCAAAGAAATGAACACCTGCATCGAAAAATCCATTCCTCGTCCCACGCATCGATTCTTCTGCAAAAAGAAAAGCGCTCCACGGATAGAAACGAATTGCAAATATTGATACATCCCTTTCCTCATCACCTTCATGGCAAGTGATAAAAGTCCTGTCATCAATCCCGCAAAATTTCCCCAATAATTGGTTCCCGGTATAATCAACGGTGAAAATAATATCCATACAAGTATCCGGTATGACGATATCCTGCACAGGTTCCTTAGCCTTATACTGTCTATAAGGCATGAAGCTCCCCCAGAAGCAGCGGATATACGGTTTCAATTCTTCACACGGCTCATATTCCCTGTATTGCGCATTGCTCCTAAACGGATGCGCCGTCAGGGGGCGGTAGATCTGGTGGAAATCCATAAATTTGGCTCCTTTTATCTGGATCAGCTATCATGGATTATTTTATCAAAAAAAGCAGATTCCTGCCAGTCATTTTCTTCAAAGACAGTTCCTTATAGGGAGGCGTTTTCTACGCCCCCACGATATTGCGCATCCATACGCCTCTTTTCACCAAAACAAATCCAATAATGCATTTAATCCAATCTGCAATCTGCACCATTGCAAAAATCACAATCACAGGCACCGCCGTATACCGGCTTAAAGCATATGCGACCGGAACACTGACGCACCAGACAAAGACACTGTCAAACAGAAAAGTAACGATTGTCCTGCCGCCTGAACGCAGCGTGAAATATGTAGCATGCATAAATGCCGCCTGCGGCATGAATATCGCCTGCGCGATAATAAACTGCACCGCAACCGCTTTCACGTCATCTGTCGTATAATAAATCTGCGGGAACATCGGCGCTATGCATATCATCAACGCGGCAACGCCGATACAGCAGCCAACGGAGAAGGCGATGATTTTATTATCCGTATCCCTTGCTTCCTTCATCTTGCCAGCTCCCAGAAGCTGCCCAATGATAATTGCCACCGCATCCCCCATTGCAATGAAGACGACATTAAACACGTTATTAATGGTATTGGCAATGTTCAAGCCTGCGATCACGCTCAGCCCTCTGACTGAATAGCACTGCGTCAACATCGCCATGCCCGCAGACCATAATGTCTCATTGATCAGGAGCGGCGAGCCTTTGATAAAGAACTTCCCGATCAGATGCCTGGGCACTTTCAGTGTCTTATAGACTCCTACAATATAACGGTTCTTTTCTTTATGCCGGTGTGTCCAGGCGATTACAATTCCCGCTTCCACATATCTGGACACGACTGTTGCAACGGCAGCTCCTACAACACCGAGCGCAGGCAAGCCAAACTTCCCATAAATGAGCAGATAATTCAGGCATAAGTTAACAACGACCGCTGTAATGCCTGCTTTCATCGGCACTACCGTCTCCCCACATTCACGCAGGGTACTGACATAAATTTGCACGAACATAAATGCCGGAAGCCCCAGGAACATGACCCGCAGATAATTCTCTCCATAATGGAGCGCCGCTGTCAGATCCCCGCCGTCACTGCTGCCGCTCAAGTACATCTGGATCAGGCCTTCTCCCAAATTCCATAACAACAGGATCGCACCGGTTGTCAATAATAACGCCATCCAGAATTTATAGCGAAACGTATGCCGGATTCCTTCATCATCCTTCTGCCCAAAATACTGCGCCGTGAAAATCCCCGCGCCTGCAAGCCCGCCGAATACACACAGATAATATACCATCATCAACTGATTGACGATAGCCACGCCGGACATTTGCTCTGTCCCAATCTGTCCTACCATAATATTATCCAAAAGGCCTACAAAATTGGTAATGCCGTTCTGGATCATAATCGGCACAGCCACTGCCAGCACCATTTTATAAAAAGCTTTGTCTCCTATGAATTTCTCTTTAAACCTGCCCATTGAAATCTTTCTCCCCAATCCGCAAATAATCTCTTCCGGAATACCGCCTCCCTGAAACAAGCAAGCTCCCTCTCATGCTACGGCATCATCCCAGAACGTAGTCTTTTCATTATACCGCATAGGTTAATAAATGCAAGCATAATATAGAAATCTTTGGCGCCAAAACTTGTCCCAGGAAGATTCTTCTTATATAATGTACAAATATAATGTTCAAAGAACCAATAGGAGGATTGCGACATGTATCAACTGATCCATAACTATCGCCATAACGACATATTGCGCGCAAGCTTTAATGAGCTGGCTAGGGAGACCTTTGACCTTAGCTTTGAAGACTGGTACCAGAATGGGTTTTGGTGTGACAATTATGACCCCTATTCTATCGTCACGGACAATCAAGTCATTGCCAATGTGTCCGTGAACAAAACAGATATGCTCTTAGACGGCTGCGTGAAGCACTTCCTCCAGCTTGGCACTGTTATGACCAAAGAAGGCTTCCGGGGCAAGGGATTCATCCGGGAAATCATGGCGAAGATAGAAGAAGACTATCATGGGGAAAACGATGGCGTCTATCTGTTTGCCAACGACAGCGTGCTCTCTTTTTATCCCAGATTCGGTTTCCGGGAATCTAGCGAATATCAATATGCCAGACAAGTATCTTATCCCGCCAAGAATCAGTTTGCTAATATCAGCATGAGCCATCCCGCTGCATGGAAGCGGCTTTTAAGCGCCATGGATACCAATGTTTTCCACGGCAGGCTTGATATGCTCCATAATCATGGGCTCATTATGTTCTATGTCACAAAGTTTATGCAAGAGAACGTTTTCTACCACCAGGAAAGTGACACTTATGTCATTGCAGAGTTGGAAGACAATACGCTCATCCTCCACAATGTTTTATCCAAAACAATCCCTGACCTGGAAACTGTCCTTTCGCTCTTTGGCGAATCCATTCACCAAGTCATTCTCGGCTTTACGCCATTAGACGCCACCGGCTTTGAAGTGATGCCACTGCGGGAAGAAGACTGTACCTTTTTCATCAAAGGAGAAGCGCTTTCCGTCATCGAAAATGAAAAGATGCGGATACCGTCTCTCTCCCATGCATAATGCTATAACCGATAGCATCGTAATATCATGCTCTGCTTACGGCTCTATAACATCTTAATCTGCTTACGGTTTCGTAACATCATGATCTTCTTACAGTTTCGTAACATCATGATCTATATAGAATCAGAGAGCCAAAAATGTTTCTTTCCGGCTCCCTGATCCTGTGACTATCCTCTATAAAATAAACATCAGGAATAGTACAATATACGCTCTTTTCAAATCCCGGTTGACCAGTAAATAGACACTGCCCATCGCAAAGCCTAAAGCTAAGCCCATCAGGCCTGTCTGCAAGTCTTTTGTCAGAATATGCCCAAGTCCCCATGTAATCCCACAAATGACACCGCCGTATGGGAATTCCTTTTTACGGAACCATATCTCGCATGCTTTCTGCCCAAATACAATAATCAGGAGAAAAAGCATCGTTTCAAACAGATAATAGAGATATTGAAAGATAAATAGCAATAAGCCATTATTCCTATATTCGATATATACTTTAAATCCGCCCCAGTCCATATAATCAGCCAGAAAAGCGCCTACAATGAACAATACACATGCGCCCCACTGCCAAAGTTTCATCTCTTTTCCTTTTTCTAACAATGGAAACTGATATTTTCCTCCGGATTTTATGATAAGCACATAGGCAAACACGCCCCATGTGATACAAGTGGCCACCCAATGCAAAATCGTCTGTGCAACGGAAAATTCCTCCATCGGCACACCATATAGCAACGGTTCAAGCCAAAACGCGTAAAGCACTTCCATTCCAAACCCCATAAACGCATACATCCCAAGTGACAGATAATCCATTCCTTTATATTCCTTTTCCATTTCCCAGATCCCCTTTCTTCCAAGCTTCCTGATACGCTGCCTTAGATGGCATGCTCATTCTTCTTCGCCCTTTTCCTTTATTTTTATCGTCATTTTCTTTTTGTCATTTCCTTCTTATTCATTTTCATTGGCCTTCCTTATCCTTTGCTTTATTCCCGCTTAACTTTTTCACCTCTTGCAATGCCCTGTTCGCACATCTGATTTCGTAGAACAGCTTCGTATAATATAGAACAACCAAGATTGCATACGGAATGCTAAACGACCAGAACATATCCCAATAGGCGTTTTCATGGATCGTATGGAACTTACCTGACACCCATGTCAGTAATAAGACGACAGCCACTAAAGCGACATACTGCCCGATTATGACGGCAAGCAGCGGATACTTATCAAAGCGGTAATGCTGCGAGATCACAAATGTCCCCAGAACTGACAGAAGAAACATCGTCAGCAGATTTTCCTGATAGCTGCCGTAACTGCCCTGCACGATATATTCCAGTCCGATTTTTGATAATGAGAGCACTGCATAAATGGTACATGCAGTTCCGAAGAAATTATCCTTATTAATAATCTTCATGACACACCTCCTGTATATGCCGCAATGCATCCATAAACTCTTTCTTATATGTTCTGTTCAGAACCAATATTTCCCCATTATCCATTAACAGCCTAAGATGCATATTCAAATCCGCCTTTACCTGCCCGACTTTATACAAATTGGCTGCCATAGATTTCCCAATACGCACAAATCCGTATTCTGCAAAACAATCCAGAAACTGCCCCAGGCTATACTCTAGTTGATAAACTTCTTTCTCCTGGTATGCAAAAAGCTTCCTGTCCACGACCTCCAGATAATAAATGCTTCCCGGATATATCCTGTGCATATCATTTCCTTTCCTGCCCACAATGCTCTGTAAGGAAGAAAAGAAATTCCTGATCAGACCGATCCTCTCATTTTCCTTCTGGAAATGTACCTCTACATGATCTTCCTGTAAGAGAGGATCCTTACAATATCTCACCTTCACCTCCACAACCCCTTTCACTTTCTTCATCTGCGAAACAGTAAACGCTGGCCATCACGTCTGCGTTTACTCTACCGCCTTTCTCCTATATATACAAGGCTTCCCTGCTTAAGTTACAATCGCAAGCGCTCATGCTGCACACTGACTCGAATAGGCGCCAACCCGGCATAAGACGAAAACGCTCAAAAAAACACCCTCAAAGATACGCATTCGCATATCTCTAAGGGTGTGTGTTACACAGTTTCATCTTTCTTTTACACTTTACGGGAAATGGTTTCCCGTATCTGTAACACTACTGGAACATTCTGGTCACTAACCCTTCCTGTTCCTGCCGTTTCTTCTGCATCATAATCTGATACTCAAACAAAAGATCCTTTTTCTGCTTCTCGGAAACTGCTTTCGGAATATCCAAATCCTCCAGACGGCTTCTGGAACCTAACTGCTCTAAAGAAGCTGCCGTATTATAATTATAAGTATGCTCTAGACGATTCGTAAAAGCACCAAGGCTGCTTCTCTGGGAAGAAACGATTTTCATAGCATTGTCGATGGAATCCAGGTTAAAATCAGCAGAAGTAACATCCAAATCAGCAATGCCAAGCGCCTCTAACGTAGAGTTCGCCATCTGGATTTTCATGCCGCCGCCATTCGGGTTCGTCGCAAGGCCCATATCCGCCATACTGCCATCCAACAGCTTCTGCTCATTTAAGGAAGTGTCCTTCGCCAATGACTGGATGCCTTCCTTAAGCTGGTTAATTTCGTTCTGGTAAATTTCTTTGTCCGAAGACGAAGCCAAGCCATTCATGGACTTTATTGCCAGTTCGCGGATTCTCTGCAAATAATCCGTCACACCGCCTAACGCGCCGTCCGCTACGTTGAGGACACCAATCCCTGCTTGTGCATTCTGCGCACCGACGCGAAGACCGGTCTCTTCTCTCTCCATTTTCTTCGCAATCGCCAAGCCGGCTGCATCATCTGCCGCCGAGTTGATTCTCTTCCCACTGGAAAGATGGGAATAGGACTGGAACATTCCTCTGCTAACCGACATAGTACTCATAACTGCACCTCCTCTCTTTCTCTGCCATTCTTTACTCTCTCTTTCTATTATATCGCTTCATGACATAAAACTCAAATAGAAAATGTTATCTTCTGACAATTCCGGCAACTTCTGTCAGACATCTTGCCATTATCCTTTGATTATTCCTCATTCAAGTCATTGATTGTTACGGTAAGCTGTTCTAACCTGTCGTTGATTTCTTTACTCGTCTCCGCCATGCCTCCGGCAAGCTTCTGTACTTCTGCTGCCACAACGGCAAATCCTTTCCCTGTCTCTCCTGCCCTTGCCGCCTCAATGGAAGCATTTAGCGCCAGCATGTTCTGTCTCTTGCTAAATGCAGCAATCTGCGCGGTGCTGATATTGGCGCCGTCAATCTCTTCCGCTGCCTTGGCAATACCCTTGCGCAATTTGTCTAACATTTTCGCGTTATATTTCTCCTGGTAACTGGAACGGACATACATATTGATAACGTCCCCTAATAAGTTCGCCGATGCTTCAATCTGTTCCCTTGTTTTGATGCTCACTTTGTGCAACGCCGTAATGTACGTCTCTTCATCAATGCCAAGATCTCTTGCCGTAGCACGGAATTTATTTTCATCTGGCTGCTCTGGCAGAACCTGGCCTCCTATCACACTCCCAAGGACAGTGCCATCTCCAAGCGTAATCGGAATGCCAAAATCTACTAATCCTGCATGACAAGAATATACGCCCTGGCCTTCCTTATCGCACTTCTCACATCTTCTGCATCCTTCCTTGCTCCCTCTTGTCAGTTTGATACAGAAATCTGTGAAGTTATAACAATCACTGATATATTTTCCGTCCGCGCCAACCGCCACTGTAGCTAATCCCGTACTCTTCGCCCAGTTATCCATGATGTTCTCAAATTTTTTCATGTCACAGAAATCTTCTATTCTCATTTTCTGTCATGCTCCTTTCCAACCCTGTTTGTGCCAAACAACGTCGATGCCCTTGCAGATTTCCCCTCTTTTTATGTACATTTTGCATAATAGGCATTCATTTTTATTTTAATTATTGTACATTTTATTGTATCATTCCTTTATATAAAAGTAAAGCTTCGATTACAAAACGCTGCACGCACAAATTCCTGCGCGGGTGAAAAAAAATATGGGCATAGATTTGGACAAAGTGCTAAATTTCCCCTTCTTCCCCGAAGTAGAATTTCTCATGTACGCCGCCCGTATATTCGCGGATAGCATCCAGGAACCGCTCCCCGTAGCGCGTATATTTATTCTCTCCGACGCCAATGACCTTTAACATCTCTTTTTTATCAAATGGCGTTCTCACGCACATGTCCACCAGCGTCTTATCTGCGAAAATAATATACGGAGGCAGGTTTTCTTCTCGGGCGATTGCCGTGCGCAAATCCCGAAGCTGCTCAAACAGCTCTAACCCCCTGGAATTTAAAATATCGGAACGTCTTGTCTTTCCCATGCCCTTCTTTCCTCCTGACACTTTATCTGCCTTCTCCGGCTCTTCTTTCGCCTTCTTGAAAATGACACTTCTGTCACCATTTAACACTTCATCGGCTTCTGACGACGTTTTCAAAAGGGCATATTTATCATTTGTTATAAAAAGCAGTTTCCCGATTATCATGTCATTGATAATCTGTTTGATCTCTATTTCTTTCATTGGTTTTAAACTGGCATAGGACTGGTAAGAGAAAACGCCATATTCTCTTAGCTTCGCGCGGTCATCGCCTGCGAGGATCCCTGCGATGACGTTCATGCCGTACCGCTGCTTCGCTTCCAGGATACAGGATATAATGCTTCTAGCTGTTTCGGTCACGTCTATTTCTTCAAATTCCCGGATACAGTTTAGGCAATTGCCACAATCCTTGCTCCCCTTCTCCCCGAAATAACGCAGGATATATTCCCGTAAACAGTTCGTGGTCATACAATAATAGGTCATGGCCCGCAGCCGCTCTTCGTCCCTTTCCCGTACCGCTGCTATTTCTTCTTCCTCATATTCTGCATTCTGCTCTTTGTTATCCAATAAAAAGCGGTTAATCACAACATCCTGAGCCGAATACAACAGGATACATTCCGCCTTTTCACCGTCCCTTCCGGCACGGCCCGCTTCCTGATAATAATTCTCTAAGCTTTGCGGCATATTGTAATGAATGACGTAACGGACATTTGATTTGTCAATCCCCATGCCAAAAGCATTCGTCGCTACCATGACCGGACTATGATCATAAATGAAATCTTCCTGGTTCTGCTTTCTCTCTTCCCCGGTAAGGCCTGCATGATATTTCGTTACCGCAATTCCTTCCCCACGTAACGTTTCGCAAAGCGTGTCTACATTTTTCCTCGTAGCGCAATAAATGATGCCACTCTCCGCAGCATGTCCTTTCACATAATTTATGACATATTTGTCTTTTTTCCTTGGTGTCTCTACTGCGAAATATAAGTTCTTGCGGTCAAATCCTGTCACCAGGACGTATGGACGAAGAAGGCCAAGGACACATATAATATCTTCTTTGACATTCTCCGTTGCCGTCGCCGTAAAAGCGCTGATCACCGGCCGGTTCTTTAATTTATAGATAAATTGTACGATTTTCAGGTAACTGGGACGGAAATCCTGTCCCCACTGGGAAATGCAATGCGCCTCATCCACGGTCAGCATAGAAATTTCCACACGCTCTGCAAAAGCAAGGAATTCGTGAGTCTCTAACCGCTCTGGCGCGACATAGATAATCTTATATTGTCCGCCTGCTGCTAAACGCAATGCTTTAGAAATCTGGGATTCGCTCAAAGAACTATTAATATAGGCAGCATGGACGCCCGCCTGGTTCAATGCCTGTACCTGATCTTTCATCAGGGAAATCAAGGGCGAGACCACAAGCGTAATCCCGGAAAGGAGAAGCGCCGGCACCTGATAACAAATTGATTTCCCGGCGCCCGTCGGCATGATGCCTAACACATCCTGCCCGTTCAAAATACTATCAATTAATGCTTCCTGTCCCTCACGGAAACCGGAATAACCAAAATATTTCTGCAATACATCAAATTTATCCATTTTATCCATGCCGTACCCCTATTACTTTATGTCCCGTAAACTGCCCTGCAATTCTTGCGACGCAAGCTGTCTGGCTTGCGTCTGTTCATTATAGCCTCATAAGCAACTAACCCTCTTTATTCCAATAAGAATTGCGTCTGTTTTTATCATACTATATATCCAAAGACATGTCAGCAGAAAATGAAGAAAATAACGCAATTTTATGCGAATTTAAACATTTTGCATTGGAATTGTAAGAATGACTGTGATAGTATAGAGACAACAAATGTTTCAGGTAAAGTAAATTGACTATTATATTGAGGGGATTTGGAATGAATAACGGGGTGAACTATAAAAATTACACCGCTTTATTAGCGCGCTACAACAAACTGGATGAAACGCAATTTAGTGGGCAGGAATCATTAGAGGAACTGATCGGGAAACTGATTGCCATTTCCCGGGAAAAGAAGGAAATACAGGCTGAAAGCAACGCCATCATCCGGGAATACGTCACCCAATATGAAACGTCTCCTAATCTGGTAGATGCCAATGTAGAAGAAACCCTCAAAGATTTCTCCGGTATGCTCATATCTTCCACTGGGCAAATCTTTGACCCTCCCATTGCTTTCCTAATCTCCAAAATATTGTTGCAATATTATCAACGGGAAAAAAGCCAGATACCTCGCAGCAAGCTGAAAGGGCTTCATACTTATAGAGCAGCAGAGCTGCGGTGCATCCGCCCCTCGCGGCAGTCGCCAAATATCCGCGCCGGCGCGGCTACTTGGCTCGTTGCCCGTGGAAATAAAGAACAGAGCATCCTCATGCTGGAACGTTGTACCGTACTCGATATCATGTTGAAAGAACATCTAGACGATTACGAAGGCACTTCTTACCATACCTTAATCGAACAATATCTGCCTTACTTTGACACCGTCTCTGAGCGTGCTAAGCGTGCGCTTGCCAATTGTAGGCTACTTAGCGTCATTAACCGTAGGGACATGACTTTCGCCCTCAGGCAATACCGGAAAGTAGAAAAGGAATTTATGAAGATGCGTGAGAGCATGGGCGACGGATTCATGTATGCACAATTTATCATGTGCAAAGCTAATGCGCTTGCCTTTGCCCTGGAAGCATGCCGCAGGGCAGAATACGCCCGGAACTTTGATACATCCGTTGACGGCCCTGCCATTGATCTGGAAAAAGAAACCCCTCTCATAAAAAGGCTTGGCGAAGAACTTGAAGAAATCCTGCAATCGGATAATGTAGACAATATCTTATCGGATACAGTCGTCATCCGTATCTATTGCGCGCAGGCAGCTTATCATACCGGGTCGCTTACGATCGAAGAGCTTCTTGACAGACTGGAAGAATATGCAAAACCGCAGGAAGGGCAAAATGCATTGGAGGAATGTACGGCTCTCTTCACCGCCAACGCTTACTATATGGATTACCTACATAAATGCCGTGCATTCGACGAACAATATGTCCTTCAAAAGAGCAAAGAAATTGTAAAGCACGTATTAACTGCTGCCAAGAAGAAAGCACATCAGTATGGCAATTACCAGATTAACCACTGCGTCCTGATGTTAGTCAATTCCGCTTCCAATATCATAGACTTTGGCGCTTTCAAGAACACGGTATTAGAGGCGACCGTTTATGCCAACAAAGCCTTATTCGTACACACGATGACAATAAAAGAAATCTGTATTGTCCTCTTAAATTACGTAATAGAACATGACCCTGCCTACTTAGACGGCGTTGCCGGATATCATACAGACGATATCGTAGAACATCGGAAGCAGATCCTGGAATTAATGGAAAACTGCGCCCTTTTTCATGATATCGGCAAATATTTTTGTCTGGATTATGTCTCTAATTCTTTCAGAAAGCTTACGGATGATGAATTTGACATCATCAAAGCGCATCCTTCAAACTTCTCCAAGATTTACCATGGCAAGCTAAATCCGGAAACAGAATGTATTCATGACTGCGCGCTTCTCCATCACGTATGGTACAATGAAACAGGCGGCTATCCCCAAGAAAAGCATACCAGGAACAAGCCGTTTGTGAATATACTTAGCATTGCAGACAGTTTAGACGCCGCGACCGACAATATCGGCAGGCCTTATGGCATGGGCAAGACCCTTGACGAATTAATCGCAGAATTTGATGCTATGCAAGATACAAGGTATAGCAGCTACGTTTCCAGGCTGCTTCATATCAGAGAAGTTAGACAGAAAGTAGAACAGGTTCTCCAGATAAAACGAAAAGAAATCTATTACCACATTTACCATCCGGGCCAAACCACGATAACGCAAACAAGGACTACTGCAATAGAAAGCGAGCATGAACATGGATAAAATCTTATTATTAGAAGACGATGTCAGTTTAATAGACGGATTACGTTATTCTTTACAGAAAAACGGATTCGCGGTGGAAATTGCCCGCACTGTAGGAGAAGTCATAGAACGGCTGCCCGATTTGGCGCAGTATGATTTACTGCTATTAGACGTCACTTTACCGGACGGGACAGGATTTAGCGTCTGTGAACAAGCAAGAGCGAGAGCGCCGCAAATCCCTATTATTTTCCTGACTGCGTCGGATGAGGAAGTCAACATTATCCGTGGCCTTGACTGTGGCGGAGATGATTACATTACAAAGCCGTTCCGCATTGGAGAGCTTTGCTCCCGCATCCGTGCGCTGCTTCGCCGCGCCAATGCCGCCAGGAACATACCCGTGCCATCCTCAACGCAAGCCGCTCCTTTGGCGCCACAGTCCCAGGACAAACAGACTTCTTCTCTTATCTGCGGGAGCCTGGTCATCGACCTTCTAAGCGGACGTACCACCTTTCATGGGAAATCATTAGAACTGACAAATGCCGAGTACCGTCTCTTATGCCTGCTTGTCCGTAACGCAGGCGCGGTCGTCACACGGAATATCATTCTGAACGAGTTGTGGGACAGCGCTGGCGACTTCGTTGATGACAATACATTATCTGTCTATATCCGCAGGCTCCGTGAGAAAGTAGAAGATGAGCCCTCACGGCCAAAACACCTGATAACTGTCCGCGGATTCGGTTATCAGTGGAAAGAGGCATCTGAATGAGACTATATCATGACAAATACATCAAAATTTTTATCCTTTTCTTATCTGCTTTTTCCCTGCTCGTCTTCCTTTGCGGGTTCGCCTTATGCGCTGCACATGCCTACAATGCAAATGATATGCTTGTATCCCACGATGAAGCGCTCGCTTCTTCCCTTCTTGCACAGGGTGTCGCCAAAGACATCATTGCCACAGCTTTAACAAGTAACGAATCTTCTGCAAGCGGACTCGATTTGGTAAACGCCATCGGCAGAAGACACGATACTGTCTCGCCTTCTGCTCCTTTCCTATCCGCTTACCTAAGAAGCAGCGCCCTTACCGTGCTTGCCGTTGCTTTGCTATTGTCCGTCCTTCTTTTTAGCGGGACGTTTTTGCTCTTGTCCAAAAGAGAACATTTATACCAGGAGAGCATTCTTGTCATCAAAGGCTATATGGAGGGCCGCTTTTCTAACCATCTGCCGCAAAACGGGGATGGCCCTCTTTACCGGATCTTCTATCTCATAGAACAACTTGCCACCATCTTACAGGCGAAAGCAGAAACCGACAAGCGACAGAAGGAATTTTTAAAAAATACGATTTCCGACATATCCCATCAGCTAAAAACACCTCTTTTCGCGCTTTCCATGTATCAGGAAATCATAGAAAACGAGCCAGATAACCCGGATATTATTAAAGAATTTTCGCATAAAGCTGGGATTTCATTAAAACGGATGGAACAGCTCATACAGTCTATGCTAAAAATTACCCGCCTTGATGCCGGGAACATCATCTTTGAGAAAAAAGCCTGCAATATACACGAGCTCATCCGCCATGCCCTCGCCGAGCTAATGACGCGCGCGCAGGCAGAAGGCAAACTCCTTCTTGTAGAACCGCCTTCCATGCAGATAACATCTTCCATGCAGGCAGATTCACCCATACAGACAGCGCCTTCCATACAGGTAGATTCATCCATACAGACAACGTCTTCCATGCAGGCAGATTCACCCACACGGACAGCATCCTCCATGCAGGCAGATTCACCCATACAGACAGCATCCTCCATGCAGGCAACGTCTCCCTCAGATGATACATTACTCTGTGACAGACAGTGGACAAGCGAAGCGATTGGGAATATCGCCAAAAATGCACTGGATTATACTAATGCAGGCGATACCGTCCGTATTTCGTGGGAATGCGTTCCTCTTATGACGAGAATTACGATTGCAGACAATGGGGACGGCATTGCGCCAGAAGATATCCACCACATATTCAAACGCTTCTACCGCAGCAAGAACTCCCTGGATACACAAGGCGCGGGATTAGGCCTTTCCCTTGCCAAGTCTATCATCGAGGGGCAAGGAGGCATTCTCTCCGTCCAGAGCAGGCTGCACGAAGGAACCGTCTTTACGCTTACTTTCCTTACAGAACCGTAAGCTAATATTCACCTGAATGTAAGTTTTCTCCTTTACAATACTGTTTGTGTAAGATACTTAGCCGTAAAAAGGCAAAATAATTTACCTGTAAGCAGACAGGCAATTGCGTAACGGCAATTTCAAGCCACGGGCCCAATCAGTTTCGCAAATACCGAAGCAACAAAGACAAGAAAAGGAGAAATGAACAAGATGGAAATTTTGAAAGTACAAAATCTCTACAAAACATATGGAACAGGCGATACGAAAGTAGACGCTTTAAGGAATGTTTCCTTTTCCCTGGAAAAAGGAGAATTCTGCGCCGTAGTCGGTGAATCCGGCTCCGGCAAAAGCACGCTCTTAAACTGTATCGGCGCGCTAGATTCTCCAAGCGCAGGCCAAATTACGATTGCCGGACAGGATTTGTTCAAGATGAAGGAAGAAGAACGCACCATCTTCAGGCGGCGTAACATCGGTTTCGTCTTCCAATCCTTCCACCTGATCGCAGAATTGAACGTTGAGCAGAATATCTGCTTCCCGCTTCTTCTGGATTACCAAAAACCTGACACAAATGCCGTTTCCGAAATATTAGATGTCTTAGGGCTTCGTGAGCGGCGCCATCATCTGCCCAATCAATTATCCGGCGGACAGCAGCAACGCGTAGCGCTCGGACGCGCTCTTATTACCAGGCCAAAACTAATCCTTGCGGATGAGCCGACCGGTAACCTAGACAGCAAAAACAGCCAGGATGTATTGGAATTGCTCATCAAAGCTTCCAGGCACTATCAGCAAACGATCCTAATGATCACTCACAACAATGGCCTTGCTACCTCGGCAGACCGTATCTTCCGGGTAAACGACGGCATTGTCACTGACCTTGGCGGGAAATTTGAAAGCATTTCCTTATGTGCCGGGAAAGGAGAGTGAGACTCAATGAAGACAATGAAACATTATCTTGCACTTGTGCCTATTCTAGCCAAAACCCACAAAAAGCAAAACCGGATGTCCGTGATCTGTATTTTCCTTGCGGTCTTCCTGGTAACGGCGATCTTCGGCATGGCGGATATGTTCATCCGCAGCCAAGTCCTAAAAGCGAAAATGGATTACGGGAATTGGCATGTACAGCTCAAATATATCAGTGAGGAAGACGCGCACCTGATTTCCACGCGTCCGGAAGTCAAAAACCTTGCCTGCTATGGCACATTCAATTACCGGCTGGATATGGGGTATACCCTTGGGGACAGAGATGTCTTAATCTGTGGCAGCGACGAAAACTATGCTACCGAAATCGAAATAGATATGATTTCAGAAGGCTCCTTCCCGCAATCGGAAACGGAGGCGCTGGTAGGGGAAAATGCAAGAAGCGCGCTGGGGCTTTCCATCGGAGATACGATATCCGTTAACGCTCCCGATGGTACAACGCATCAATATGCCATCTCCGGCTTTTCCAAAAACTCCGCTATGATCACCAAAAAAGATGTATATTATATTTTCCTCAATACAGAAGGCTTCCGCGCTATTTTCCCAAATCCCGCCGGAAATGACCCTGCCAGTTATAACAGTATCTTCATGGTACAATTTCATGAATATACCAACATGAGGAAAGCCATTGCCGAAATAAAAGAATCTTTTTCCCTATCGGACGGGCAAGTCGGAGAAAACACGATGCTTCTTGGCTTGTACGGGCAAAGCGGCAGCGATTTTATGATGATGATATACGGCGCAGCGCTCCTTCTATCCATGCTTGTCCTACTTGCAGGCATACTGATGATTGCGAGCAGCTTAAACAGCAATGTAGCCGGGCGTACGAATGATTTCGGCATGCTGCGTTGTATCGGGGCAACGCCAAAGCAGATCATACGGCTTGTCCATCGAGAAGCGTTCTTCCTATGCCGGAGAGCCATTCCACTAAGTATCTTGTGCGCAAGCCTGCTCCTATGGCTCCTCTGCGCCCTGTTGCGCACCTTAAGCCCACAATATTTCGGTGGGATGCCTGTATTTGGCATCAGCATTCCCAGCATAATAGCGGGAATCCTAATCGGTATGGCAACTGTATTCCTCGCTGCGCGCTCTCCTGCCAGAAAAGCCGCCAGAGTCTCTCCGCTTACTGCGGTCACTGGACGCGCCAGTGAGCTTGCGCCTGTCCGCAAGGCTGCCAATACCTCCTTTATGAAAATTGATACCGCGCTCGGCATCCATCATGCCAAAGCAAGCCGCAAAAACTTTCTCTTAGTAACAGGCTCTTTTGCCTTGAGCATTATCCTCTTTCTTTCGTTCTCCGTGACGATAGATTTCATGAAGCAGGCCATCACACCGCTGTCCCCGTGGACACCAGATTTATCCGTTATCAGTACAGAATATGCCTGCGATATAGACAACGAAATATTCCGCTCATTGCAAGAAAACCAAGCCGTCGAACGGATATACGGGCGGATGGTCGCCTATAACCTTCCAATATCTATAGAAAGAAAGGAAGCAAAAAAGAAAGAAACAGGAAACAAGGAGATAGAAAGCATAAACACGGAAAACAAGGACGCAGAAAACAATCGGACAGAAAGTAATGAGACAAGCAAGCATATGACGTGCGATCTTATTTCTTATGAAGAAACACAATTTTCCTGGGCAAAAAAATATCTTGTGGAAGGCTCTATTGACGATGTTATGAAGAAACCCAATACAGGCTGTATCGTCTTTGCTCCTTCTTATGAACAAAACACCGCCATACAGCTTGGGGACACCGTCACCTTGCATACCAATGAAAAAGAGGCCGAGATCGAGATCACTGCCATCGTATCAAAATGCCCTTTTGCCGCCTCTGTGGGTTCTGCCATCATCATCTGCTCGGAAGAAACTTTCCGCGCACTGACTGGCGAAGAACGTTACACAATCATAGACATGCAGCTAACCAAGAATGCTTCCGAACAAGACGTAACAGCTATCCGGGACATCATTGGCACAACATATGCCTTTTCTGATAAACGGTTAGATAACGACAACGTATTAGGGACATATTATTCTTACTCTTTGTTCCTATATGGTTTTTTGCTTTTAATTGCCCTGATTACAATATTCAATATCATTAACTGCACTGGTATGAGCGTCTCCGCACGCATGAAACAATACGGCGCGCTACGCGCCATTGGCTTAAGCCATAAACAGCTTAGCAAAATGATTGTCGCACAGACTTGTACCTATGCGCTGACAGGAAGCATCATTGGCGCCATCATAGGGATTATCCTGAACCGGATTGTATTTGAACGACTGGTTGCTTTCCGTTGGGGAATTGCTTGGGAAGCCCCCATAGCAGAACTTGCCATGATCCTTGGCGTCGTTGCTTTCTCCATCATACTTGCCATAAGAGCCCCATTACACAAGATCCACGAAATGTCTATTGTAGATACAATTCATGCTTAGAAGCAGCAAAGAAAGCTGTCGTTTCACGCGTTGTTTGTTTCAATGTGTACTGCACAAAAGAAAACGGCGGTTTTGATTTAAATTTCAAAGCCGCCATTAGACTATATATTTTCTAAACAAACACGTCCATATCTGTAATTCTCTCCCTGTCATATATTTTGCTAATCTGTCTTTATTTTGTTGCGTTCCTCCTGTTTTTCCGTTTCAGATAATTTTGGTACAGTCTGCCTGTCCTCGACATGCAACTGTATTTCTTTTGCAAAAAGCTCTTCTCACATGAATAACTCATAATAGAATATATATTGCTGTACTACACCCTGATACCCTTCATACAGATCATGCGGAAACCCTTCCTGATAATGTTTGGCAAACGCCTGCTTGATATGCGTATCTACCGGAAATGCCTGAAGATGATGTAGCGCGAACAAACAGATGCAATCCGCTACTTTCTCCCCGACCCCGTACAACCGTAGCAGCTCCGTCCGCGCCTCGCGATAGGGCAAGAGGCGTATTCTATCCAAATCAACCTCCCCCGAAACAATGCTCTTCGCGCTACGGACAACATATTTGCTACGATAGCCCAAATTACATGCCATCAAAGCATCCTCCGGCAACCCAGCCAGCGCCGCCGGCGTGGGAAATGTATAATATGTCTCCCCTTTGCCATTTACCTTTTCTTCCCCATACCGTTCACATATATTATGTATGCAGCGGCGGATCCTCGTAATGTGATTCTGCTGGGAAATCAGGAAAGTTGCTATCATCTCCCATAAATCCTGCCGCAGAATGCGTATGCCGGCGCCAAACTTTGCCGCGTCTTTCAGATAAGCATCTTCTTCATCAATCCGGGAGATATAAGCGCCATAGTCATTTTCTAAATCAAAATACGCTTTCCAGAAGTCTTCAAACTCCGCTTCCTCACAATGGAAAATACATTGGCTGCCCCGCTGCTCTAACGCAAGATAGCGCGACCCGGCGATCAGGCTGAACGTGCCATCCTCTTCCTTTGTCATCCGAAAACACTGGCCTGATCGGCAAATTTGTAAAAGATCAAAATTCTCTTTGGTAACGCAGATCATACAAGCTCCTTTTCCATTACTTCATACACTAATACGACATCATTTTCTACTTTCCATGTCTCATGCTTTAACGTCCGGTATCCACGGTGCTCATATAGCATACATGCCGGAAGGGAGGCATCCAGATACGCCTTGTCATATTGCGCCGCGATCTGCTTTTCAATGCACTGCATGATATAACTGCCATATCCTTTCCCCTGATAAATAGGTTCCACATACACACGCGTAATATGCGAGCCTTCATGGCTCCCCGTCCCAACCATGATACGCTGATGCATCAATACGCCAACCTTACCTGCGGCAATATCTTTTTCAATATTTTCTCTATTATGTAGCTTGCAGAAAAAGTCTACCACTTCCTTCGGATAATATCTGGGATAAACCGTGGTAATCGTATTCTGTACAAGTAAAAAAACCGCTTCGGCCTGTTCCGGTTCCGCTGCTTGGTACTCCATGGATATCTCCTTTCTATTATTATGGTTGTTTAGGCGACTGCGAAACTCCGATTTTTCAAAACCTAGTTGTGCAAAAGCAAATCTTTAAATAAACTCACTCTCATGTTTCTTAAAGAACTCATAATATGCCCGCACATTCCCAAGTTTTGTCCATTTCTTGACATCAACCACATCTTCATCCAGATCATAGATCTTCGCGCCTTTCATTGATAGCAAAAACGGCGAATGCGTCGCAATGACAAACTGACAGCCGAAAAACCTGGCAGAATCTTCCAGGAACTTTAATAACTCTTGCTGCTTTTCCGGGGAAAGGCTATTTTCAGGCTCATCTAGTAAATACAGTCCGTTCTCTTTTATTTTCTCGGTAAAATATAAAAAAGCGCTTTCGCCATTGGAGTGTTCCCGTACGTTATCTTTTAAGTTTTTCCTGACAAATTTCGACTGTGTGAGCGTTTTCGCCATATGGGATTTCTTTAGCTGCTCATAATCTGCCAATGATTGCATCCGAAATTCTGAATACTTCGTCTCCAGATAATCATCAAGCAGCTCCTCTCTTTTCTCATTAATCCCATTATTGATGCTTCTCAAATCCAGCATAAAATCAAATACATCGTCACTAGTGATGATCCTGCTGCCGCGTGGCATTTTCCGGCTCAGTTTTCTGCCGTCATAGCTGTCTTTATTATTATAGCTGCACATTTTCGTGTAATCTTCGAAGAAATTCGAGCGGTTATACAACGTATCCCTTTCAAGCTGTAACTTCTCTGCTATAACATTGAGTGCCGTTGTTTTCCCAGAGCCGTTTCCGCCATACAAAATCGTAATTGGCTCAAAATCCAGCATCGACAACTGATGCGCCGACAAAACGAGGAACGGATAATAAGTATCATAGCATGTCCTCTTCTGACCCATTGTAAAACTGTATTCCAATTCCCTACATGGGAATTCAAAATGAGATAAGTAAATCATTTCAACTATCCCTTTCCCTTTGTGTCAAGTGTGTTGCCCATACTTTTCTATGAGCGAAAATGATATCTTCACACATCACAAAACTATAATTCAAATTTTTCTATCCTGCATTCATGAATCTTGTTTTTCTTCTCATAATTGATTCCGACAAGCAAAATATTTCCTCTATACTCTTTCAGCGATGACACATAACTCTTTCTTTTTATTTGGTTAATTGCTCCTTCAGCAGTTTTATCCCATTTTAATTCCAAAACCAAGGCCGGATTTGAAGAAGCTCGTTTAGGAAGAAACACCATATCGGCAAATCCATTGCCAGCCGGCATTTCTAATCGCACGCACAAAAGCGCTCCTTACCTCCTCATTGGGAATAAATACTTTCTTTATCTTGCTGTCATAAGCTATATATCCCATATGAACCAACAGTGTAATCACATCATCCGCAGAATGAAACGATGTGACATCATTTTGAAAAGATTCCACATCAATACTGCATCTTTGTCCCCCCAGCATATCTACAATTAACTGTCTTAATCCATCAAAATCCATTGCAATATACATCTTCAAAGATTCATAAGTTTCTGTCCCAGACCAATAATTGCCAAATTCCCCACTGTCTAAAGCCTCAATCACAGAATTAGGACTATAAATATGTCCTACCTTATCAAAATAATACCCATCATACCATCTCTGCATTTCTTTAAACGGCATATTATACGCTTTACAGATTTCCTTTACTTCTGTTTCTGTAAAACCAACATACTCCGCCATCTGCCTGGGACTAACCATTGTATGTTCTCTGAAGTTATTCAGAGCTGACTGTGTACCGTACTTTTTAATTGGTAAAATTCCAGTAATATATGCAAGTTTTAAAAATGCTCCCGCTGGGGTTCCTTTAAATAATCCTCTAAGCAGGTTAATATATTCCTTTTGAAGAGCTTCATTGTTTTTATCCTCCCGGAACAAGCAGTCCCACTCATCAATGATAATAATAAACTGTTCGTTTGTCAGAGCGTTGATTTTAGCCAATACGGCTGGCAATGAAATATCCATGTCTTGAACGCATCGCGGATATTCCTGTCTTAACTCGGCTATCACCTGATCCTGAATATAACTCACCACTTTAATAGAAGAATTTCTCTTTATTTCTTCAAGCGCATTTCCGTACATCCACTGGATATCCAAAAAAATTACATTATACTTATTTAGATGCGTTTTGAAAAATTCATTCTGACTTATTTTAAGTCCTGCAAACAGCTTTTCAGAATGGCATCCTTTACTGTAATACGCTGACAGCATAGTTACCGCCATGGTCTTTCCAAATCTTCTCGGTCTGCTAGAACAGATCAACGGCCTGTCTTTTCCAATACGGCTATTCGTATATTCTATTAGTTCCGTCTTGTCTACATACAATTCCGAATTGACAGAAACTTCAAATTGTGCATTCCCTGGATTTAAGTATATTCCCATACCCATACGCTCCTCACTGTTCTAAGCTATTTAAGCAATTGCAAAGCTCATTTTTCGCAACACTTTTTATCAATACCGCCATGACTATAAATTCCCTTGCGTCAAATTAATGACACAACCTTTGGAGTTTTTCTATACTGATCATCCATAACAGAGCAGGTTACTACGATGACATGCGATCAAGGCATATCCCTAGCTCTGGCTCAAATTGCACCTTCAAAATCAGTGTATTGGCATAATTTTTCACTCTATTTTCCAACTCTCATTATCACTTTAATACATTCATTACAATTTCTATTTTTATCAACATTATAGATATGGCACTCCATTTTATTTCCCTTTTCTATAAGTTCAGATACACTTTCACTATAATACCGAGGAACATATCCTAACAGATTTTGCGCAATTAATCCCATCACAATTTAAGTAATGTTTGGCTCCTGCTACACAAAAAACTCTCAGCACATTTTTATCCACATTTAGTATCGGGTCAATAAATTCCAAACCGTCAATCGGAAGCTTTGCCCCACTTCTTTTCAACAGCAAGTACTCATCATATTCTTTCAGACCATACTTTTCCAAAATTTTCTGAATATCTTTTCTTTTCTTATCTGGGAGACGACTTGAAAAAATCGAAAACAACTTCTCGTCCGAATAAATTTTGTCTAAATCCGGGAAACAAAGCAACGGCACAAATCCATCCTTAATTGCTTCTTTTATTTCTTCACAATATTCAAATTCATACTGATCATTTTTTGTCAACTGACCTACAATATATTGCTTCCCGGACTCTCCCGACTTCCAAATCAGATAAAGATAATCCTTCCCATCTCTCATGCTCATAATGCTTCTCCCTTATAAATCTCCCTAAGCAATTGTGTTTTCGAAAAAAGATATCATTTTATCAAATTCTTCTTTTTCGTAGACAGAATTTCTTTATATTTTTCTATACTAGCTTCAATTGCTTCCTTAGTAATAGTTAATTCAATCTTTGTCGCAACATCTATTGTTTGATCATAATAATATTCCATTACATATTTAACAAATCCAAAGCCTTAGAATTCATAATACCAGTCTGCCATTAGCACCTTTGCATTTATAATCTGTTTCAGTTCATTATCTTCATGAAACAAACAACCTTGAATAAGTTTCTCATTTGCTCCTGTTACCTTTTTTATTATCGAATCGCTTAGACCCGCTTTTAAAAGCTGGCTGATACCATATTTTACAGCACTTGTTACACTGGTAATCCCTATCAATGCCCCCATATAATCCGCTCCCCTCTCAGATCAAGCCGGACACCACGCATCGTCCCCTGCAAGGACTTTCTCTTTGGAAAACTCCTGCGCCCGCTTAGGACTTATCTCCTGTACGAAATCCGCGCGCTCTGCAAACGCCTCACTGGTATCTTTTTGGCAAATGCCATAGAAGACGGTCTCTCTTGCCTTTTCCTTATTCCAGTCGTGGAACAATGCCGGACGGATATGCTCTTCGATGATACAATCTATGAAAACGGTCTTCGCATAATCCCGCCACGGCCTGCCCAGATAGACAGAATGTTTCGGGCATCCGCCTGCTATGATCTTACAGTCAGCAAAAACATAGCCGAAAGCCTGGCCTTCAGGCGTAGACGCAGCCGTGACATAGCCTTGTATCTGTTCCTTTTGCTCATGGCTTTGGCTCTCGTTCTCTGCTTTCGCATCTGTCAAAGCATCCGAGAAGCGCCGTAAAGACTCTATCGTACAATTCTCAAAATACGCGGTCGCGCTTCCGAAGATAAAGTCCACATCGCCACAGATATAGCAATCTTTATAATATTGCCTGCCATTGATGCGGGGCGCGTATTGTTTTGGGCCGATAAAACCATCCTTCACCATCTCCTTGGGCGGGAGAGGCCCGGTGAAAAGAGTATCCTGATGACCAAGCAGCCTACAGCCATCAACCACAATCCTGTCTCCGTCCGCATAGAGCGCAATCGCCTGCCCATGCGTTGCCGAATCGCCCGATGCATTCTCTATTGTCAGGTTCCTAAGCGTAACATCATGGGCGTCCACTAGCAGTGAATAAGAGCGGAATGTCCCCATCTTGCTTCCGTCTTCCATCACCAAGTTCGCATAATCATCATATGTCAGGACAGTCTCTTCATTCCCTTTCCCCATGCCTTTCAACATAACAAAAGGCTTATCCACCGTGATTTTCTCATGATAAATCCCTGGCGCGATACAAATCGTGACAGGCTCTTTGTTATCCTGCGGAATGCTTTGCAATGCCTCCGTCACGCTTGTGAAATCCTGTCTGTCATTTCCATTTTCAGATACATAAATTATTTTGCACATATCAAAATCCTTTCCGCTATTTTCATTTTCTATTATACTTTGGATGCCCAGTATTGTACAGGCAAAAGTAATCCACGGCTCACCGTCCCACTGGTCAAAATATTTTTATCGCTATTTCCTTGATATGTTACAATGAAAATAGTAATCTGTGATGATAGCATCGAAGATCTAATCAAAATCGAAAAACTACTAAAGGAATATGAAGCATCTTCTAAAAGTCTCGATTTTCAAACAGAAAAATTCTCCAATCCTTCCAAATTATGCAGGCAAATACGGCAGAAGAATATTGCAGACATTTATCTGCTTGATATCATCATGGCAGGCAATGACGGCATTGATATCGGAAGGCTGCTTCCTGAGATAGGACGGACTACACGGACGGAAAGGCGATAGAAAGCGTAACAGTCACTAATAATAAACCTTTTAGCGTGACAGTGCAAAATTTGATTAGTGTCACGATGCCAATAAAGCCGGATGCATTTAGCCGGATCCCTTGAAAAGCTCTTTTGTGGGCATGGATAAGTGATAAAACATGATAGACTTTGCTGCCCGATTATGCTATACTTAAACCATAAAAAGGAGGTATTTTATTATGGGTGAAAAGACAGATTATGATATTCTTTACAGAGAGTATTTAGAAAGACGCCGGATATATCAGTCAGACGATCCCAAAAAAGCTTTAAGGGAAAGTCTGGAAGATATGAAACTTAGACTGGAGGCATATGGAAACGGAAGTATTCCAGATTTTGAAGAAAAACCTACTTTACCAGCGGAAAGTCTTCCGAAATTATAGGAATAATTTGACATTGAAATATACGCTTTCAATCACTCCAATTGAGAATAAGCAGTAAAAAAGTAAAGGACAATATAAAAAGATTGGTTTTCCAGTCCTTTTTGTTTTGAGAAGTAAAAATTGTGGAATAAGTATTCTTATGAGATTAATAGTTGTAAAATATTTTTGAGAGGAATTTTGTTATAGCTTTAATTAAATGTCCAGAATGTGGAAAAGATGCTTCTGATAAGGCAATATCATGTCCGAATTGTGGATGTCCAATAAGTAGTTCAAATAGCAGTATTAATAGTGCTCCAATTACTGCACAGATTGATCCTGTCTCCATAAAGAACAATCATCTGGTTAAGCACGTGATCCCAATTCCGGTATCGCTGTGCCCACTTTTTGATCAGGAAATACAGAGACTTTTACGCTACTAAAAAAATTATTATTGCTTCAGAAAGTTCTCATTACGCTATACAGAGAAATCGGTGTAACCCAGTGTCTATAAGGGTTATGCCGTTTTTGCTTCCAAACTCGAGATATCAAAATCCTTTCCGCTATTTTCATTTTCTATTATACTTTGGATGCCTTCTATTGTACAGGCAAAAGTAAACCACGTTTCACCGTCCCACTGGACAATATATTTTTATCGCTCTTCTTCCCTTGATATGTTACAATGAAAATATAATTAAGTTAAACGAGCGATGAAATCCCTAATGCTAAGCTCAGAAAAGGACATTTTTACAACATGAAAATAGCAATCTGTGATGACAGCATCGAAGACCTAATCAAAATAGAAAAACTACTAAAGCAATATGAAGCATCTTCTAAAAGTCTCGATTTTCAAATAGAAAAATTCTCCAATCCTTCCAAATTATGCGAGCAAATACGGCAGAAAAATATTGCAAACATTTATCTGCTTGATATCATCATGGCAGGCAATGACGGCATCGATATCGGCAGGCTGCTTCGGAAGATGGGGAATGACCCCGTTATTATCTATATTACCTCATCCGATGATTTTGCCCTGGATGCTTATCACGTACATGCTGCACGGTATTTAGTAAAGCCTGTTCCCAAAGCCGATTTGTTTGAAGCGCTGGATTATTCTCTTTCCCATATGGATTCCCACAAAGGCCCCGTTTATTTGGTAAAGACGAAAACAGGATTAGTCTCCGTCCCTTTTTCCAAAATAGAATATATTGAAAATGTATCCAGGATCTTGGATGTCCATTTGACGGACGGTGAAACGATCCGGAGCATTTTCATCAGGAAATCGTTTGACGAAGAAATAAAAGAGCTAATGAGCGATCGGGGATTCCTTCATGTCCACAAATCTTTTATCGTTAACTTAAGATATATTAGGCAACTGACATCAAACAGCATTATCATGGAAAGCGGCAAAACCATCCCCGTCAGCAAAGCAAGGACCGCCGATGTCAAAAAAGAATATTTATTATTTATTTCTGAACAATACTGATATTTCAGAACAATACTGATAAGGAGACAACATGGATTATTTCAAAAATATTTCTTATACTATGTGTCATATCTTCTTGTTACTGTTTCTTTACTTTTTTGTTACACACCGTTTTTCTAAAAGGAAAACACAAGGCATCTGTATCGCTTCCTTCCTCTTTCTGACTATTAGTGATATCCTGAAACTGAACCTGTTTGCAAAGAGTAATCTCTGTTATGTCGTCGTGACCCTGTTGCAGATTTTCGTAACACAGTTTACAGGGATTTATATTTCCCGTACAAGAGACAGCCGGGTCATTTTCATGTCCCTCAGCGCATCTAATTACGTCATTGCCGGAAGCGTTGCTGCCTCCATTCTTCATATTTTAACACGCAATCCCCTCATTTCCTTAATTGGGAGTTTCCTGGTGCACCTTATCATTTTGGCATTCTTATATGTCAGGATCCGCGATATCTGCCTGAAAGGCTATGAAAGAGAGGCAGGAAAGAACTGGTGGGAGTTATGCCTGATTCCGATCTTCTTCTACTGCGGCTTTTCTTTCCTCGCGTTCTTCCCCCATACGCTTTACGATAACCCCGACAATATTACCGGCACAATCTTTTTCATCATCACTATGTTCGTATCCTATGTCGTAGTGTTACGGTATCTGGAAAGTGAAACGAAAAGAGCGGATATTTATTGGAAGAACATGCTATTCGAATCTTATATCCGCGGCTTGGAAAACCAATACCACCTTGTAGAGCAGGCGGAACGGAACCTGAAAATCCTCCGGCATGACATGCGGCACTATTCCAATATGATCGATTCTTTAGTCACACAAGAAGAATATGACGAGATCAGGAAAATTGCAGCACATATCAAGGAGGTGGCCGATGAAAACAAAGTCGTAAATTATTGTGAGAATATTATTATCAATTCTATATTGTCGCTTATGATGGAAAGAGCACATTCTCTCTCTATCGACATGCGCCCTGATATCATCATGCCTAAAAACCCGCCTTTTAACGATTACGAATTTGCTTCCGTTATCGCAAATTTATTAGAGAATGCGCTGATCAGTGTCCAGGATTTAAAACCGTCCCAGAAATATGTAGAAGTAAAAATCCATTGTGAACAGGATCATCTATTATTGCAGATGAAAAACGCCTATGAAAAGGAAATGCTATTCGATTCCGTAACCGGTCTGCCAAAGAGCATAAAAGGCAAAGATCATGGATTAGGCATGAAAAGCATCTCTGCTTTCTCTGAGAAAATAGGCGGGAATATCGGATGTTTCTGCGAAAATGGCATTTTCCATATCATGATCTTTGCGAAATTTTAGTTTGTATTGCGTAAAAAAAGCATTTAAGGCGCATCAGAAAATGGTATAATAGATCTATACAAACATGGCAAAACAAAAAGAGGATATTTTCATGCAGAAAACCTTTATTCGATATACTTCTATCATTATCACCATTGCTATCTTACTGATCCTTTTCATTAATTTTCTACTCAGTCTGCACGCAATCGAAGCACAGCAATTCGACACCTTTTATAGCAAAACGGAACAAATGATACATACGTTAAAAACCAATCAGGAAGAGCTGCTCTTATTGAACGAAAACCTTGATGAAGATTATCTTACCAGGGCAAAAGCGGCGGCTTATATATTTGACAGAATGGAAGAAGTTTCCATGAATGTATCGGAAATGCAATATTTAGCTAAATTGCTAAATGTTGACGAACTACATATCATAGACGAAAGCGGCTATATCATCTCTTCCTCCGTATCCCAATATGTTGGTTTCGACATGAGCGCTCATGATCAGACACGCCCTTTTCTGGAATTATTAGACAGTGAAGAGGAATCCCCTTATCTGATCCAGGAGTCACGCCCCAACGCCGCGGAAAGCAAAATCATGCAGTATGTGGGCGTCGCCAGGAAATCGCACAAACGAATAGTGCAAGTAGGCTTCGAACCGACCAGGCAATTAGAAGCACAGTCCCGGAATACTTACGACTATATTTTCTCCCGCTTTCCTACAGATGCCGGAGAAGAGCTCTATGTAGTTGATCTCTCCACTGGCACTGTCCTCGGGCATTCTGACGGTCTGGGGAGAGTTTTTGATGCAGAATACTATCAATTAAGCCAACTGTTAGACTGTACAAAAGGCGCCTATAGAAAAAACGCCAAAGAAGAACCAATGTATGTGGTAAGCAGGATCTATGATGATGTCCTGCTTTGTGCTGCCCTGCCGCAAAGAACGCTCTATCAAAAACTATGGGGCGACCTTCTAGCAACCTTCATCTACTTATTACTGATTGAAGCCGCCGTCATCCTACTTCTGAACTACCTTCTGAAACGTAAGGTCATCAGTGGTATCCATGACATTATCAAAAATCTGGACACGATCACAAAAGGAAGCCTTGATACGACAGTGTCCGTAGGCGGAAACCGCGAATTTGAAGAATTAAGCCGCGATATCAATACTATGGTAAAAAGCATCATCAATCTCTCTGACCGCATCTCCGCCATCATTGAAATCAGCGGTATCTCTTTGGCGGCATTTGAATATGAGCGCAAGATCAACCACCATGTATTCGTCACTTCCGGCTTAAGCGGGCTGCTCGGCCTACCTGAGCAAAAAGCAAAAGCGCTTTACCAGAATGCAATATTCTTCGATGAATACATCCACCAGATTACTCGAACGCCAATCGAGGGCGAGACAGAGATTTTCCAAATAAACGATTCCCACTATGTCCATATCCGTATGTCGGAATCTCCCCAAGGATATCTGGGCATCATCACTGATGTTACCAAAGATGTCTTGCAAAAGAAACAAATGCAGTATGAGAATACACACGACCAGCTTACCGGTCTGTTTAGCTTCACCCACTTTAAACATCTCGCCACCGAGACTTTACAGAAGATGCCCTCCGGGAAATCTTGTGCTGCCGTTATGATAGACCTGGATTCTTTCAAATCCATCAATGATACCTTCGGGCATGATGCTGGGGACAAATACCTGCAAAGCTTTTCTTCCGCTATGAAGACCATGCCTCCGGCACATTTTCTCTCTGCGAGACGCTCCGGCGATGAATTTTGTATGATGATATACGATTGTAATGATAAAGCCGAAATTATCAGCTTCTTGGATTTATTCTATGAAACGTTTACGAAAGAGGAAGTTGCTTTATCCGATACGGTCTCGAAAACGGTAAGCGCTTCTAGTGGTTTCGCCTGGACTGACCATGCGGACGAAGACATCGCGCAGCTCCTAAGCCATGCCGACGAAGCGTTATACGAAGTGAAGCGGAAAACAAAAGGCCGATATGCAGAATATGGAAAGCCTCTCACATAGGCCTCCCATATCTTCTTCATCTTCTTCATCTTCTTTATCCACTTTATTTTCTTTATTTCCTATGCTACGCCTTATTCTCCTCGAACAGATCATCACGTGTGATATTATTAAGCCATTTGCCGCTTCGGTAATGCTTAATGACCCACGGCCATTTCACAAACTCGTCCGTGCATAGCAAGAAGTATACCCACATCACCGGAAGCTTCAAGGCAAATGCTGCAATGAAGCCAAGCGGCACTGCATAGCACCACATATCAATCGTATCGCAGATAAAGCCGAAACGGCTGTCTCCTCCTGCCCGGAACACGCCCGCGATCAATGTTGTATTTACAGCCGCTCCCATTACATAATAGGTATTGATGAGGAGCATATATTTCAAGTAGTGCATCGCCTGATCCGTTAGAGCAGCATACCGCAGCACAAACGGAGTCGCAGCCAGAATAATCAGCCCTCCGATCGCTCCGGTGATGATCGTCAGCTTCATCAGCTTCCTAGCGCCTTCCCGCGCCTCTTCCAGTTTGTTCTCCCCGATAATATTACCAAGCAAAATGCCCCCTGCGCTCGCCATGCCAAAACACAATATCGTCCCGAAATTCCTTACCACAAGGACGAAAGAATTGGCTGCTACCGCGTCAGTCCCCAAATGCCCGATAATTACAGAATACATCGAGAACGCCACGCTCCAGCTAATGTCATTGCCAAGCGCTGGCAGGGATAATTTGATAAAATCGGAAAACAGCGTCTTATTCCGCACGAATAAATAGCGGAAATCCAATTTGATATCCTTGCTTGCAAAAGATACGCCAAAGCATAGCGCAAGCTCAATCAGCCTCGAAAGAGAGGTCGCAATCGCCACTCCCATAGCGCCTAATTTAGGCGCCCCGAACAATCCGAAGATAAACACGGCATTCAGGAAAATATTCAAGGAAAATGCCGTCACATTCATCACCGTACTGACTACTACCCTGCCAATGCTTCTAAGCACTGCCAGATAGACTTCCGTGATGCCCCAGCATAAATAGCTGACGCTCATGCAACGCAGATAGGACGCGCCAATCCTGATCAGTTCTTCATCATTCGTGAAGATGCGCATCATGCCATCCGGCAGAAAAACGGCAAAACAAGCCAAAGCCAAGGAAATCAAGATCGAAAAGCGCATGGCAATGCCTTCTACAATCTGAATGGCATGTAAATCCCCTTTCCCGTAGTATTGCGCACATAAGATTGTCGCACCAGTCCCTAATCCATAAAACACCATAAAAAGCACGCTCGAATACTGTGCCGCAAGCGAAACTGCCGAAATAGACGACTGTCCTACAGAATTTAACATAACGACATCGGCGGATGAAACCGCCGCGCTTAATAAGTTCTGTATGATAATCGGCAGCACCAGTTTGAAAATCTGTCTGTAAAATACATCCTTTTTCATGATTATCCTTACCTTCCCAATCAATAAATATAGTGCATTATTTTTACTTTCGTTCCTGATTCTATAGCATTTATCCTAAAGCATATTTGCCGCTCCTGTTTGGGGGGAAAATGAGAAAAAGCGTTCCCTTCCTGACACTGACTGAGCTTTCCTTCCCAATAAATTCATTGCTTACGCCAAGCGGATAGACATTCGTTAACTCTGCATCTTCCAGCTCATATTTTAATCCTTTTAAATATACGCCTTCTGCTCTGTCCGAATGGGCAAAAACCGACAAGTAACCCGACATATCCTTTTCAAATGCCATCTCTCCATCCGTGATAGCCGTGATCACACTATCTTTCCCTAATAAGAACCCCTGCTTCCCATCCTTAGAAAGCTTCGCCAGAAGCTGCATATTAGCAATCGTATGCTCAATCCGCCCTCCCATGCCACAATAGATATGAAAGGTTTCATATCCTGCCTTTATGCCCTCATTAACCGCCGCCGCCATATCCGTATCATCTTTTTCCGGTTGCAGCACAATGGCATGCGGATGCTCTGGCACATACCCCAATGTATCGAAATCACCGATGACTACATCCGCTCTAATCCCTTTCTGCTCTAAAACCAAAAACCCGGCATCGGCTGCGACAACATAGTCTTCTGCCTGGGGCGCAATATGCAGACCGTCATTCTCACCTGCCCCGACTACATAGCAAATTCCTGCTTTTTCTTTTCCCATAATAGCATCATCCTCATTTTCATAAAAAGCCAACACCGATAACTCTAAAAGAAGATATTACCAGTTTAAACTCCTTATTGCAAGAAAGCAATAAAAAAGAGCAACTAAATCGGACAAGCAAAAAGATCTGCTGCCGCTTAAGCCGCTCTCATTTCTTCTCTAACATCACAATTAACACATGCTCAAAGCCTTTTGAGCACATCCGTCATCTCATAATCTTTGGCTTTCAGGATAACCGCATTCTCTTTGAAAACTTCCTGCATGATCCGATGCTCCAAGGCCTTTCTTTCCTCTAAGTGTGCCACCAATCCTTCTATGCCCGTCAGATTATGTGCCTTTCCACAAGGCGATTCCTCCAAGTACCGGAGCATTATGGGAAGCCAGAGTTCATTCCCTTTATCATCAGCGCGCTCTTTCCGAATGATCTCAATCCCGGCGCCGGTATCTTCCACATCCAGATAAATAATCTTGTATGGCTTATCCGCAAGGATGCGCCCTAAACGCCTATAGAAGCTAAGAATCTCCTCCTCTGACATCATAAAATAAAGCATTTGGTTTTCGATGATGTTCTGGAAAAAAGCACATTCAAATATCTGTCCTTCACCCTTCCATTTCAGGAACCGCTCACAAACTACATTTTCAAAAGATTCTCTGTCCAGATTCGCATTATAAATTTCAAACTTCTCCAGATTCTGATGAAAACCAGGAATGTCTGTTAATATCTGCGTATAACAAATAATCCTTTGGCTTCCCTCCATAACTGTCTTAGATTTGATCTCCTCTACAAGGGAAGGATAACTTTCTAATATGCCGTCATACGCTTCTTCCGTCACATAAGCGCACCACGCCAAGTCAATTGGGGAATAATCCCCTTCCCGGAAGACTGTATAATCCTTTCTCTGATCGGAAAACATCCGCACAAAGGTAGACTTTCCAGCGCCTTGTAACCCTTCTACGAAATAATTGCTTCTCTTTGTCATGCCATACTCCCTTTATCCACGGAGGATCTTATCCATCGGCTTTCCTTTCGCTAACTCGTCAATTAATTTATCCAGATACCTGATCTCCTGCATTAATGGCTCTTCTATCGTTTCCACGCGCACGCCGCAGACCGTCCCTGTGATCAGTTTTCTGTTTGGATTTAAGCCTGGCGCATTTTGAAAGAAGTCCCCGTAAGCGACAGACATGTTGACAGCGTTTTCTATTTCCGGCACCTGATATCCTGTCAGCCAACAGATAATCTGTTCTACTTCTTCTCTTGTCCGTCCCTTTTTCTCCGCCTTTGCCACTAGAAGCGGATAGATCTTGGAAAACTTCATCGCATATACCTTTTCATTGTCCATACGCTCATTTATCCCCTTTCATCCATTTCCCTCTACCAGGCGATTGCCAAGCCTGCGCTTTGCTCCCTAATTCTAGACATATTTTGCAAGAAACGCCCCCAAAGCAGGAAGTTCTGCCTCTTTCCAATACTGCTTACAGTCATTTGTCCTATCCATCAGATGCTTATTATACATCTCTCTTCGCAAGGTCGCGGGATCATCAAATGTCGTCCAATGATGCAAGATGTCATTGATCTCTGCTTCCGTGTACTTTTTCCCATCTTCCAGCTTGGTTGCCAGATAATAATATGCCATAAGCTTCTTTTTATACTTCGCCGGCAAAGCCGTAAGCTGCATATTCTCATTCATAAATGGCTGTAACTCCCGTATGTCTTCCACATTCATTTCCGACTAATCCCCCTTGTCAGAGCAATTTATTTTCCCCTACCCGCATAATAGTCCCAAATACGGTTAAGGACACTGTCACTCTGGTATCCCTTACCTATTGCAGACATAAACGCTTGATATGCCCGTTCTTTGACCGCCGGCTCTTTCTTGCTTGCCATAGGAGCTTTAGCCGGCTCCTTATCTGCCCCTTTGTCCGAATGGTAAACAATATTCGCCTTAAAATCCTGTAGTTCGCTCCAGATCTGGGTTGACGTTGCCATAAAGCGGCTATGGGATTCATAGGCTTGATCAAGCATCTCTAGTTCTTTTTCTTTCGTCAGCTCCTCTTTGCTCCCATCGGCTGCTACATAATATTCCTTCTGTTTACCTGGATCCGCATATTTTTCCTCTATACGGTCTTTCATCAACTGATAGGCAGATGCCATCTTATTCACATAGCTATCAAACGTATTTTTCCCGGTTTCGTCTGCTTCTGCAAACATCGCTTTTAACGCGTCCACGCTCTCCTGCGAGTACTCATTGGATACAAAATCATCCGGGACAGAACCGCCGCCAAGCTCTGAGACGATCTTCTGGAAATCATTCATGATACCGAATCTGCTGTCATTTAAGGACGGCAGCTCTTTTAACTCTCCGATCAATGCGATATTCTCTCTGACGTCCATCTTTTCTTTTAACGCATTACGTCCTTCCTCCGAAATGATCACGCTGTCATTTCTAAGCTGATTTCCCGTATCGTTTTGGCCCGTCTGTCTCCTTACTTTCTTTTCCCGCTCTGCACTCACGCTATCCTGCTTTTTCATTGAGTCTATGTAATTCGCTACATGACTGCCATATTGTTTTATCAATTCCATCGACATATAAACTCCCTTTCTAAATTCAATATACTATTCATTTTACTACCTACTTTATCGAAAAAAATACCATATTATTTCATAGGTTTCGCATGAATCGTACTATTTTAGACATGAAAGGGTTAAACGACAGATATGTCATAACTTCATGGCATAACCGAAAAGCAGGAGGCTTTCCCTATAGCCTCCTACTCTTCCTGGTTCAAAATACCTGCAATCTTCTCTATCATCTCGTCCTCCTTTAAGCGGAACTTAATTTCCACTCTTCTAGAAGACGGCATGTCCACTTTGTCCGTAAAATTGCCATTTGCGTCTTTTTGATAGACAGGATTGCTCCACGATTTCCCATTCACCGTAAGGATTTTCTGTAACTGCTCGATTTCGGTCTTGCTTAATCCATTCCGTTCGTTTAAGCAGAAATCTGCAACTGCATTGGCACGCGCATAAGACAGCTCCATATTGCTCTGGTATCCGCCATCCGTATCCGTATGTCCCTCAATAATGATCTCCGCTATATAACTGCGGAACTGATCCTGTAATAAAACGTCCAGATACATGGGAATGACATTTTTCAATGTTTCCCGGCTGTCTGCCGTAAGCGTAGAGCTATTATAGCGAAAAAGCACGTCTGATGAAAAAGTGATCGAACCAGTCTGTGCATCCACTTTCATGCTGGAATTATTAAAGGCGGTCTGCAACGCACCGATAATATCTGTCCGGATACCGACAATGTCTTGTAACTCCTGTTTCGTTGTCGTAAGCTCCTGCCTGGCATTTTCAATCTCTAAATAAGCGTTATTCAGTTCTTCCTGCGTCAGCGCCGCCTGCTCGTAAGCCGTTTGTAGCTCCGCCAGAGAAGAAGCCAATTCCCCATTAGACTTCTCAAGTTCCGCTTTAGAAAGCTCCAAATCCTCTATCGTGGCATCTAACTGGCTCTGCGCTTCATCCAATTCTATCCTCGTCTTATCTAGGTCGGTCGTCTTTTGCTTATAAATAGCCAGCGTAATCGCAATAATTAAGATAAAGATCAATAAAAGCGCCGCCATCATATCCGAATAAGACTGCCAATAACTATGCTCTGCAAAAGCTTCCCTGTTTCTTCGTCTATTCTTCATACATGTTCCTCATCTGACCAAATGTATACAACTGGCTGCTAATCTCATCGCTCATTTCATTACAGGTTTGTGCCAGCATCTTCTTCTGTTCCTCTAGCTCATTCGCAAACTGCTCCTGTCTCTCCATAATATTCGCAAGGACTGCCTGCACATTGCGGTTTACTTCTACCAAAGCCGTAACCGCCTCCACCATCTCCGCTGCATTCGCCGCGCTGACAGCCTGTGTCTCTCCTGCCGACTTTAAGGCATTTCCCAGTTTCTTAAAATCCGTATCTAGAGCAGCTTGCATCTGCACCGTAAATTTATCCACGATGCGTTCTACGCCTGCTGTCTGCTCCATTGCGTCGCCTTTCATCATGTCAAGCATCTGTTTTAAAGAATTCGCCATACCAGACTGATAAACAAGCATCGCTGCTGAACTCTCATCCCCTTTTATCGTTGGCGGCTGGACCGTCTGGCGGAAAACGTTCAAAAATTCATCCAATGTCTCATAGGCATCCGACATAATGCTGCGATAAACAAAATTGAATACCAGTGAGAAAAAGATCCCATATACCGAAGTATGAAAAGCGACTTTCATACCCGAAAGCAAGGCACCTACATTATCGGAAACGGTAAAAATATCATCCCCGCTAAAGGAGCCAAGCCCCATGGACAACCCAAGGAATGTCCCCAGAATGCCCAGGCCGGTCAATGTGCCGGAAATACCGGAGTTAAAAAAATTCATACTGACACGGTCTATGAGGTCTTCATTAATATATTCCTCCAAGTCACAAGATGGCACGCTTCCTTTCTTCGACTTCGCGCTTCTCATCCGCATCCGGTACTTTTGAAAAGCCGCCTGCAATTTCTCATCTTCGAACATTTTGCCGTTTTCACGGTAATTCCCCCAAAGGTTCTTACCATTCGCTTCCTTATATTCCTTCTGTAAGCGAATTGCTACATCTTCAAGCTCATAGGTAACGTTGTTTAGCTTCCCGAAGCTGACTGAAGAGATCAAAAACAGTATGCCTATGACAATCAGGAAAACAATATTAATGGTAAGATTTACAATGGATATTTCTTCCCCCGAAAATACGCCGTTTAAGTATAAAACAAATGCTACCACAACAGCGTACAAAAAATATAGTACATAATATAGCTTACTTTTCATCCGCACACCCATCCTTTTTCTTCTGTCCTTATTGTTTCTGTCTTAAAACTATCACATTTTAACTGACAACTCAATAACATTAAGGAAATCTTAAATAATATTAATCATCATATGAACATATTATCTTTTATTCCGGTGCTGCTATGCAAAACAAATCCATTTACCTGAAATTGTCTTAACATGCGGTGTTAGCGCTTAGCTTTATCTGCCTCTCCTTTTCTACAGCTACTGTCGTATCTTGTATCTTAACGTAATTCTTCCTGCTCGTATATTCCCCTTACCATATCCTCTATATCCGGCGCTTTTATCGCAAAATCATTAATTTCATAAGAGCCGCCTATAATGCCCACCAATTGCGCAGTAGTCATCTCCGCAGGCAAATACCTGACAACAAGGCGATGTTCTTGATCCTCGATGATCTTAATGCTATCAGTTTGCATATCTTGTCCGGTATTTCTCTTTGTATAAGTGAATTCTGCGATAGCTTCCTTCGCATACTCTTGCTTAAACCGTTCTATTGCCCCATCAAACAAGATGCTCCCCTTTGATAGGATAATAATCCTCCTGCATACACTGTCTAAGTCTTTCATATCATGGGATGTCAGTATCGTCGTAACGCCTGCCCGGCGATTCCGCTCCTTCAGGAATTCCCTGATCTGCTGCTTCGCCAGCACATCAAGCCCGATTGTCGGCTCATCTAGATACAGAATGGACGGCTCATGCAATAAAGCCAGCGCGACTTCTGCTTTCATACGCTGCCCAAGGCTAAGCTGCCTGACAGGCGTATGACAAAATTCCTTCATATGCAGCATATCTATAAACATCTCTACATTCTTCCGGAACAATCCGGTATCAATACGGTAAATCTCTTTGTTCAATTCAAAACTGTCTATCATAGACAAATCCCAGTTCAGCCTTGACCTTTGTCCAAAGACTGTCCCAATATTATGCGCGTTTTTCTCCCTTTCCAGATAAGGGCATATGCCGGAGACCGTAATGCTTCCCGATGTCGGGAATAAAATACCTGACACTATCTTAAGCGTTGTCGATTTTCCCGCGCCGTTTTCCCCGATAAATCCCACCAGCTCTCCACTATCAATCGCAAAAGAAATATCTTTTACGGCATGAATCACCTTCCGATCGGGACAGAAAATATTTCTCAGCACATTTTTCGCGCCCGGGCGCTGTATCATAACATCATAGTCTTTAGCCACATGCTCTACTTCAATCAATGACATACAAATCCTCCATCCACTCATGAACCGCTGCTTTTATACCGTTTTGTACTCTTATTAAAAAAAAGACAGGCAATGAAAAAAAATAAAATAGCAACAAATGGTGACCAACTTGCCAGATCTCCGAAATAAGCGCTGTCACGTTTCCCTAACAGCTCTTTTAAAGGATAGAAATTTATGAACCCATAGGGGACAAGCACTGTAGCAATCACCTGGATGATTTTGGGGAAAATTGACAGGGGATAAAATGATACTTCCCTGAAAAAGAACATGATGTTGTCCATAGCGTCTATCTTGGTCACCAAAAAAGCCGAGCCGCTTACAAACAGGAAAAATCCTCCATATAGCAAGCTCCCAAACGCCAAAATTCGGATTATTTTCATAAGAAGCCAGACAGTAAGCGGAATCTCTAAAGCGCGAAAGCAGATTCCCATGACAATGACAGAAAGCGTAAGGTGCGCAATATAATTACAGCTGAAATTGCTGCTCAACAGATACGGCAGAACCTTGACCGGCTTGACAAGAACATCATCAAAGTCTCCCTTCCATATCTGTCCTGGCAGGTTATTCATAATATTGAAGAAAAAAGCCCCTGCAATCCCATATGCAAACAGGCTAAAAGCGTAGAGCAGCATTACTTCATACGCATTCCATCCATTCATATTCTCGAATGCCGAAACCATGACCCACATCAACAAAAACGTTACCGCATAGTCCATCGCCTGTGAAATACAGTTAATCAGAAAAGAAAAACGGTATGTCAACATCGCCTTGATCGCTTTTCTAGTAAACACAAACGTCAGCCTTAAATACCATATTATTTCTTCTAATGCTTTCATCTCATCCCCCTTGTATCATAAGTCTATTCCTGCCTCTGTTCCACACAAATGTCACACCACCGAATAAGATCGCAATCCATAAAAGCTGCATCAGAAGAACAGATCCTGTCTCCACGGCGCTCCTGTTGTTTAAAAGGATTGCCGTCGGCTCAAACACAATATAACGGAACGGCAGAAAATCTGATAACGCTCTAAGGCCAGACGGGAAAAACCAAAGTGGGACTAATGCGCCTGAAAACAGCTTTAGCAAAACACTGTTCATATTATTCAAGAAAAAAGAGTTCCGAAACCAGATCACGCTAGAGCCAAACAAGAAACTATATAAAAAGTTAATCAGAATTCCCATCAGCAAAGACAACATATAAAGCACTAATCCCGAGAACCTGATCTCGAAACGAATGCCAAAAAACAAAACAGCCATGAGGGCGGATGGCACGATTCCATAAATTGTCCAGAATATATTTTTCGTTACGGAATTGATAAACATATACTTTTTTAACCCTATCGGCAGCAACAAATGATTCGATATAGAGCCATCCAATACGATGTCATTTAGCTCCTTCATGACTGAAGTCTTCGTCACTCCCTCGGTAAAACTAGAAAGAATACTATAAACGATCATTTCGTTTAAGATAATGCCATTGACGGCTCCGGCGCCAATTCCATAAAGTCCTTTCCAAAGAGAGACTTTTAGCACAATATACAAAAAGGAAAAGGCCGTGCTTACTAGATAATCAAAACGGAATATTGATTTTTCTTTAAAAGAAATTGCTAATATTTTCTTGCAAAGGCTCATAAGCTCTCCTTCCTTCACCAATCATACGAATCCCGGAACAGTTTACTGTAATAACATGCGATCAAGGCATATCCCCGGCGCCGGCACGACAACGAAATCCTTTAAGGCTCTCCCAGCGTAAAATTCTCTGACTTTAAGCTACAGTAACGCCTTCCCCGATGCGCTGTGAATTTCAGCACACAATAATCGGGATCCCCCACTCCCTCTTTATAATACATCGTATCCCCTTCCTGCCAGATTTCCTCCTTTATCGCAATATCCTGCAAGACCTCCATAGTTCCCACTAACATAATCCCTTCGTAGCGGAAACGTCCCCGGTTATAAAAATAAAGGCTTGCTTTTGGGTTTTTCATATATTGCCCGGAACGCATAGCCGAAGTATTGCATGAGAAATAGAAACAATTCCCTTCGATCTTACGAGGCACAAATACCGCCTTAATATTCGGGAATCCTTCCTCGTCAATAGAACCAATAAATGCTGTCTTTTGTTTCTTTGCAAATTTTTTGATGTACTCTTGTGTAATCATAGCAGTCCCTCCTAATTATCATTGTCTTCTATTTGTGTCAGCGTATCCAGGATGCGAGCCAGGTAACATTCAAAGTCGATTCTTTCTTCTTCCGAAAATCCCTGGTAGAAAAGACGGTTCATCTTCTGCGACACCTGCTCATATTTCCCCCGCAGCCCTTTTGCATACTCCGTCAGGGAAATGATCGTCTGTCTCCGGTTGTCCGGGTTGATGCTTCTCTCTACAATGCCCTTTTGCACCATTCCGTCCACCACAATAGATACCGTATTTTTCGCAAGAGATGTTTTCCTGCTAATCTCACCGACCGTCAGATTGTCATTTTTCCATAGAACAAATAAAATCCGTCCCTGTCCGCCACTGATCTCTATCCCATTCTCCCGTAGCAGTTTTTCGAAAATCCTCTCTTGCCGCTGCTTAATCTGCGTAATATAAAATCCGCCTTTTGTCTCCAACCCGATCCCCATTTCCCAACATTAAATTAATCTTATTGCACGATAGAAATATCCTAATAATTTCTATCATAAATAACCTATAAATAATCCTATTAGAACATTTCTATTTAGAACAATTGTAGAATAACATAAGGCTGTCCCTGTGTCAATATATATGTGACATCGGCAGCCTTATCGCCATTTTCTACCTTTATCTTCTAGACAACCTGATCGTTGTTTCCTTCCTCTACTGCCCTGGCGGCCTGATCGCTGTTTCCTTCCTCTGCCGCCTTGGTGCCTTCATCATCGTTAGCCTTCGGTTTCTCTATCATTTTCATGGGCAGGTATCGCTCATAGAGCTTAATGATCCTTCCGATGAACAAAGCCGTCAGCACAGTTCCGACTCCGATGCCGTATAGCTCTGTGCGGTTGATGAGACAAAGAAAAACACTAATCAAGATTAAGGAAATATCAAAGATATTTTTCACTGCCGAGAACGGGAAGGAAAACACTTCCGCAATCGTCTTGACAATACCATCCGTCGGCGTAAGGACTACGTCGGTCTTTACACATAGATAAACACCCATGGCAGTGACAAACATTGTTAAGATAAACAGAACCATCCGCAGTACGATATTGCCGCCTATCTCTGGCACGACCCAGTCGTATAAATCCGTTAAAAAGCCAAATGCAAAAGAAAGCGGGATTTCCAGGAAATAAGCCAGCGTCATTTTCTTAGATAAAATGCACTGTATCAGGACAAACAGCAAATAGCAGATAATAGAAGCTGTTCCCAGGGAAATCTTATAAATTTCAGAAATGGAATACATAACAGAGCTAAACGCCGCTACCCCGAAATCATACCGGATATTCAATACTACTGCCACCGCTATCAGATTTAACCCTATAAAATAGAAAATCAACCGCTTCATTTGCATGCTCCTTATCTCACCTATTATGTACAGTTTTTAGTATAATGTGGTTAAGTTTGACTTGGAACATTCCAAAATGTTATAATAGTTTTTAGATAATCTAAAAACGAAAGGTAAAAGCAAAAATGTATCTCCGGGAACTGCATACTTTTATCACAGTTGCCGACCAGGGCAGTTTTCTGAAAGCGGCACAAGAACTATATACTACGCCTGCTTCCGTCATGAACCAGATGAACAAACTAGAACGGATCATTGGCGCAAAACTCCTTCTTCGCACCAATCAAGGAACCGATTTAACGCCTGCCGGGCATTCCATTTACCAAGCTGCCAAGCAAATGATTGATTTTGCAGAAGATGCCATGAGAAAAGCACAGCTTCTTGGCAGCTCCGAACAGGCACAGATCCGGATAGGCACATCTATCCTGCGCCCGTGTAAGCACTTAATTGATTTATGGAATGGCATCGACACCAGCGCACTGCCGTTCCAACTATGCATTGTCCCTTTTGATGACGACCCGGTGAGCTTCGCTTCCGTTTTCTCCGCAACCGGAAGCCGGATCGACTGCTTTGTAGGCTCATGTGACTCTATTGAATGGCAAACAAAATATCAAATCCTGCCACTTGGCAAAATCCCATGCCGGATTGCCGTTCCCAGGAAACACCCCTTAGCTAAGAAAGAGAAGCTCTGCTGGCCTGACTTAGACGGAGAAAATTTTATGATCGTCAAACGGGGGGATTCCCCTGTCCTCAACCGGATGTGGGACGATATCCTGGCAAACCATCCACGCATTAAAATAATTGATGTCCCCAACCGTTACGATACTTCTACCTTCAACGAATGTGAACAAATGAATTACCTGATGGTGACGATGGATATCTGGGCGGATATCCACCCTTCGTTAATCACGCTCCCAATGGAATGGGACTATGAGACGCCCTATGGGATTATTTATAAAAAAGAAGCTTCGAAATCCGTTATGGAATTTATAGAAATCATCCGAAACACCGCTTCTTTAAAGCCGCTTTAAAGCTTTTCGAAATCCTACAGGAAGATAAGTCACATCGGCTTCAAATTTCTATTGAGCCTGTCCACCATCCAGTCGATTCTCTTCTGTCTCCCGGCATCTGTCTTTGCGTCAAAATACGCTCGTGTGTAAGTTTTCTTGACCGATTGCGACATGGCCTTAAAGTTTGTATACGCAGGCTCATATCCTTCCAACAACGTGCAAAGTTTCGCAATATGCTCCTCCGTATCCGCCATAGCTTTGGGCGCGTCCCACTGCCCGTTTAGCTTAGCTTCCTCGATCTTCTCTCTGCCATAATCGGTCATCAGCCCTTTCTCTTCCAGTTTTTGGACTAATGCTTTATTTTTCTCTGACCACTTGCTCTTCTCCCTGCGCATGGAAAAATATTTCTTATAGGTTTTATCATCAATGCTTTGCATCTGCCCGTCAATCCAGCCAAAACAAAGCGCTTCTTCAAGCGCCTCAGATGCTTTCACCGTTCTTGGCCCACCTGCCTTGCCAAATAAAAGCCAGACCCCGTCATGTGCCCGGCAATTCTCATTCAGCCATTTCCTAAATTCCTCTCTGTCCCCAAATTCCATCATATCGCTCATGCGCACTTCCCCTTTCATCTGTTGTGACCGCTTCCTTTCATCCTGAAATATACGCAACATTTTGACTCAATTTGCCATTTCATAAAAACGATAAAGCTCCTCTCTGTCGTCGTTTATATCTTTATACATTTTTTCTGCAAGCAATCTATAGCCTGCTTTTTCAATCACTTTCCAAGACGCTACATTTTCTTTTCTCACGGTAGCAATCATTCTTTGTACATGATAATGTTTGAGAAAATAATCGGTGTACGCTTTAACCGCTTCAACCGCATAGCCATTATTCCTATACTGTGCGCCGATAAAATAGGTAATGCCAATCTCCTTTAAGTCTTCATAATAGGAGCACCCAACAGAACCGACTACCAGCGCTTCCTCTTTTAGGGTTATCGTATAAGCCAGATAATCTGCTCTCGGATCATCTCTGGCAATAAAAGCCTTTGCTTCCGTGATCCATTCTCTCATCCACCTGCCACAGCTCTTATCAAACCCGCAATCATTTAGGCTGCCATCCGCTGCCATTTTAACAAAAGGCATCTCATCCTCTGCCCTTACGTCCCGTATCAGCAATCTGTGCGTTTCAATCCGCATAATAACCCTACACCATGTCCCTTTCTTTTATTAGCCCGGTTATAAATTGATCCGATTATAATTGGTTTGATTATACTACTTCTTTTGTCCCTTATCTACTGTCGCTTGTATTTAATATTTCCATTCTTAATTTTCGTTTATTACTGCAATAACCTCTGATGTGCAATTGAAAGCACAAATCAGCGTATTTTCTTCATGATCCCTGCATCAATTCCGTATACTTCGTCGCACAGAATATCAATATCATCCCGGACATGGCTTGCAATAATAATCAGTTTACCCTGTTCTTTCATCTTCAACAAAACGCTTCTCATTTCCTCTACGCCGTTGTTATCAAGTGCGTTCATCGGCTCGTCCAGTATCAGAATATCCGGGTTTTCCATTAATGCCTGTGCAATTCCAAGCCGCTGTCTCATGCCAAGCGAATAATTTCCAACGTGTTTTTTGTCATCAGGATTTAATCCCACAAGTTCCATGTATTTTCGTATTTCATCTTCCTGAACCTTCCCCCTGATAGATGCTAAATATTTCAGGTTTTTCAACCCCGGATATCTTGGCAGAAACCCCGGTGTCTCAATAATAAATCCTATATTTTCCGGATAATCCACATCTTTTCCGACAACCTTGCCGCCAACTGTTACTGTCCCTGCCTGGGGATATAACAAGCCGCAGATACATTTGAGCAGAACCGTTTTTCCGGAACCGTTTCTTCCCACAATTCCATATATTTTCCCCATTTCAAATTGTACACATACTGCTTTTAAAAC
>CAJTSL010000030.1:29279-44966 GCA_910578845.1 uncultured Lachnospiraceae bacterium | reverse complement strand
GGTTAAATATTCCAGGATTGCCAGTTTCGTCAAATGGTAAATATCTTCTGCCGACATTTTAGCCTCAATAGGGAATACCTGATTGTTCAACCAGGAATGCAACGGAAGGTCATCGGCATAGGAACGCAGCAAGGTCATGCCGGAATGGGTATGGGCATTTTTAAAACCGGGCATCAAAAGATTGCCGTTGCAGTCAATTTCTTCATCCCATATGAGACAAGGCTCTTTGGAACATTCCGAAACCAAATCCTTGTCTTTGCCGCTTCCAACATAGAGGATTCTTTCATCCTTTACCCAGACTTCCCCTTCAAAAATATGCCTGTCCTCTTCCATTGTCAATATCAATGCATTGTAAAAACGGATATTCATCGCCGTATATCCTCCCCTTTCAAGGTTTGCCGACATTTATTGCAAAAACTTTTTTACGGATTCCGCTACCAATTTGGTAAACAACGGAGCCGTTTTATTTGCTGCTTCCTGTACTTCTTCGTGGGTAAGCGGATTTTCCGTCATACCGGCCGCCAGATTACATACACAGGAAATCCCGCATATCCGCATTCCCATATGGTTTGCGGCGATTGCCTCTACTACGGTACTCATGCCTACCGCATCCGCGCCAAGGGTACGCACCATACGTATCTCTGCCGGAGATTCAAAAGATGGACCTGTAAGCTGCAAATAAATGCCTTCCTTCATCGGTATATTGTTCTCTTGGGCTGTCTGCCTAAGAATCTTTTGCAGTTCTTTGTCGTATACGGAACTCATATCCGGGAAACGGGTTCCTAATTCTTCGATGTTGGGACCGATAAGCGGATTCGGTACAAAGCAGGAAATATGGTCTGTAATCATCATTAAATCCCCTGCATGGAACGTATCGTTCACACCGCCGGAGGCATTCGTAAGGAACAAAATCTCCGCCCCCATCATTTTCATTAAACGGGCCGGAAGAACCACATCCCCGATTGGATATCCTTCATAATAATGTACCCGCCCCTTCATACAAACTACCGGCACCTCTCCAAGATAACCGAAGATGAACTTTCCTGCATGTCCCGGCACAGTAGAAACCGGAAAGTCTTCGATATCGCCATAGGGAAGATCCTCTACGATTTGTATGCTGTCAGCAAAATTCCCCAGCCCGGACCCCAATACAATTGCAACCTTAGGCTCGAATTTTACTTTGTTCCGCACACTGTTATAACATTTTAAAAGCTTTTCATAGTCTTTACCCATATCTGTAACCATCCTCTTCCGTTTGTCAATAGTAATAATATACCATGAGATGTCCAAAAAGGCAACTGTGGGAATTGATTGCTGTACATGTTCCAATACTTTTTATACACAAAATCATCGTTTTATTCCCGCGAGCAAGACTGCCGCGAGGGTCAAATACCCCGCTGCTCTGCAGCGCTGCAAGTTTGATACCCTGTTGCTTGCAGCGGGGTCTTTGATTCTATAGTAGCATATGGGAACAGGCTTGGCAATTTCAGGCATTTTTACGCTCCGTTTTTTGCCGCAACGGTTTTGAGGATTATTTCCAAATTATTTGTCATAACTGTCTTGACAATTTATATACTTGCGGTATGATGTAGAAGATTTCTGATTTTAGGGAAATCTGAGGAGATGCCTGTCCGGGACGATGCAGGCTTATAGGGGAATTTCCGGTGTAAGCACAAATTCGCAAGTTGCGTAAGAATGGAGGCATATTATGGAAAAAGATATGACGAAAGGGAGTCCGATGAAGCTGATTCTCGGATTTTCGGTTCCGCTATTATTTGGTTTGTTGTTCCAGCAGTTTTATAGCATGGTAGATACGATTATCGTCGGACATTATCTTGGCGTCGATGCGTTGGCGGCAGTAGGAGCGACCGGGTCGGTCAATTTTTTGATCATCGGTTTTTGCATGGGCGTCTGTAATGGGTTTGCGATTCCGATCGCGCAAGAGTTCGGTGCAGGGAATGAGAAGAATCTTCGTAAGTATGTGGCGAACAGCGTCCGCCTCGCCATTGCTTTTGCGATTGTCATGACAATTGTAGTTGTCCTTTTATGCAATCCCATTTTAAGGCTTATGCGGACGCCGGAGAATATCATAGAAGGTTCTTACAGCTATATCGTGATTATATTCCTGGGGATTCCGGTCACGTATCTCTACAATATGACTGCTGCGATTATCCGTTCGCTTGGCGATAGCAAGACGCCGGTCATTTTCCTGACAATGGCGGCGCTTTTAAATATTGTCTTAGATTTGCTCTGTATCATTGTGTTCCATTGGGGCGTTGCAGGCGCTGCGGTTGCTACGGTCGTCTCACAGGCAGCTTCCGGCGTTTGCTGTTTCTTCTTCATGAAGAAGAAGTTCGCTATTCTGCAAATGAGCAAGGAAGACTGGGCGAAAGACAAGATTTTCATAGGTAAATTATGCAATATGGGACTCCCAATGGGATTGCAGTATTCTATTACGGCAATCGGCAGTGTTGTTTTACAGAGCGCGGTCAACGGGATCGGCTCCGATGCGGTGGCGGCGGTTACGGCTGGCGGTAAGCTGAGCATGCTTCTGGCATGTCCGTTTGACGCCATGGGCTCTACGATGGCGACCTATGGAGGGCAGAATGTAGGGGCGGGCAAATTCGACAGGGTCAGCAGCGGGATTAAGAGCTGCGCGCTTCTGGGCGCGGTATATTCTGTCCTTGCATTGGGGATCGTCTTGCTTTTTGGCGATAATCTGTTAACATTATTCGTTGAGGGCAGTGAGACAGCCATATTAGAGAATGCGCTCTGGTTTATTACTGTCAATGTCTGCTTCTATTTCCCTCTTGCATTGGTGAACATTGTACGTTTCATGATACAAGGCATGGGATATAGTAAGCTTGCGGTCTTCGCAGGCATGTTTGAGATGCTGGCAAGGGGACTGGCGGGATTCGTGTTAGTGCCGTTGTTTGGATTTACGGCTGTCGGGTTTGCTAACCCGCTTGCGTGGATTTTCGCAGATATTTTCCTGATTCCGGCTTATATCCACGCACGGAAAGATGTGGAGCGGCTGCGTAATCTGCATGCGGGTGGGGAATTGGCTGTTTAAGGGATCCTATGTTAATGATGCAATCGGGAGTTTGTAATGTTTTAGAACGGAGGAAATAATGGCAGTAACGATTTTCACAATGACACATAAAAAATTTGCAGAACCTTCTGATCCCATCTACGTCCCATTGCAGGTCGGCAGGGCTTGCGGTGGTGATCTGGGATATTTAGGAGATGACAGCGGGGACAATATTTCAGCTAAGAACTGTTACTATGGGGAGCTGACCGGCGTGTACTGGGTCTGGAAAAATATACGTACTACGGATTATGTCGGGATATGTCATTATAGAAGATATTTCTGTACGGAGGAAGGGCGGATCTTAAGCAGGCAAGATTATCTTTCGATTTTACAGGAATATGATATCATTACATCGAAAAAACTGAAATTAAATTATTCCTATTTTGACGGTTATGCCAGTGATTATAATATTTTCGATTTGGTAACGACAGGAGAGGTCATCCGGCAGAAATACCCTGCATATTATGAGACCTTTGAGCGTCTGGTACATGAGAGAGGCACTTATTTTGCGAATATGATGGTGGCGGATAAGGCATTATATGATGAATATTGCGCGTGGCTGTTCTCTATTTTCGAAGAAGTGGAGAAGCGGATTGATGCAGATCGCTATGACGACTATCATAAAAGGGTATATGGCTTTATTTCGGAGTTTTTGCTGCTTGTCTGGGTGGAGACAAAGGGACTGAAAGTCTATGAATGCAAGATTGGCATGACAACGGAGAAATATGAGACGAAGCAGATGAAAGAGAAACTGGCGGGATTTTTCCTGGAAAAAGATATTGCGGGAGCGAAAGCATATTTCCTGGAATCCCTACAGAAAAGGCCGGACGTCTTAATGGAAGCTTCGGACATTACGGGAGAGCTCAAGATGGCTATGCAGGTGGTCGCAGTCTGTGAATTAGAGCGGCAGGAACTTGGGGAATGCCTCTTGGACAGAATACAGGATTTCGATGCGCTGATGCAATATTTCAGTAAGCTCAATGATTGTATCAATGCCTGTAAATTAGGAGAGCTACAGCCGGAAGACCTTCGCTTCCTCAGGGAAGAACAGATATCGGAGATTGCTGTAGAGGCATCTGCGAGACTGTTCTGCACCGAGGAAGCGCAATTAGAGCATGTCATAGATACGATGTCCGGATGTCTGGGCAACTAAGACGTTGAAATGCAAGGCTCTGTAGGCGGGTATGCGCAGACAAAAGAGCGGCGTACCCGTATTATTCCGTATACCAGTATTCTTGGTTTAATCCCATATTCTCTAAATCTTGGTAAGGAATGGTAAATTCTATCATACCGGCTACATAGGGGCCGAGTTCGTAAGGATTGCTGATAAACACAAGCCCGTCTGGGGATAGATACCATTTCTCATCTTCGTATAATACTGTTTCCAAATCTTCTATGGCATTTTCAAACATTCTTTCCTGATAGGATTCGGTTGCGGCAAGCTCTTTGTTATAGGCGAGCGTGTCGGCATAGAATGCTCCGGGGTCTTTCCCTAGTGCGTCAAAGGGAATCAGTTCGCCGCTTTTCGTGTTGTAGTTGATGCCTAAGTTGTAATAATTACCGTGTGCGCCGCCCGAAAAGTTATAAAACGACATGACAAAAGAAATGACATTGCTGTCAGAACGCACGGTGGCAAAAGTCATATCGGAAGAGTAACCAAGGAAAGGATACTCAGAGTCTGCCGCTTCTACCTGGTAAATTTCCCTGGCGGTATCGAGTGTCGTCGTATCAGCTTGGAAAGTATTGACTCTTTCTAATATGTCGGCGTTGATTTTCTCTGCGGCTGCCGCGTTGCCTTCAATGGAGACGATAGGATAGTTGATGGAACTGGTATAAATGGACGTGCCATCCTCTGCGGTATCGTTGTTTTCTATCGTTTCATAGGTGATGGAAATCTGGGCAGGGTTTTCGTCATTATCCGTAGGCTCTTCATTGATGTGGTCGCCGTTGTTTCCGTTATCGTTATTAGCGTTGCTGTTATTGTTGCGGTCTGCGCTGTCTTCTGTAGAGCCTGTGGTGTTATTCTCCGCAGTGGCATCATCCTGGTCGGGAGCGTCTGTCATAGTTGCGGCAAGATTGTTGTCCTGTATGCTTTCCTGGGCAGTGTCATCATTAGTTTGCGCAGCGTTTTGTGCGCCACAGGCACTGCACAAGAGCATGGCGGATGCGAGCGCAGCGTAGATGCATTTCTTGTTCTTATTGTTCTTTTTCATAGAATTCCTCCTCGTTTTGCGAAATTATGCAATTGTACTTTCGTATTAGGGTGCCCAAAGGCACATTTCTTAAAATGAACCAGACATATTGCACTAGGATAAGTTATAACATATTATGGCACAAAATGAAATAGTGTAGTCGGGGCATTTGCGGTTGTTTCCAGTTTGCCAAGATAAGTCAGGGCGCCGCTTTTTTCATAACGGTAGAAGAACGTATGAGGGGCAAGGATGTCCTCTTCCCAATCGGAGTAGTTCATTTGGAAAAGGATTTCTATCAGATCATCCGATTCGTCTATATCATACAAGAAACATTTTGCCCAGCAGGAGATATAGTAATTGTCTGAAAACTGTTCCGCTAACTCTTTATGTGTCGTGGCAAAGTCGGTGCCATTGATGAAGAAATGGAGGTCTGTCCCAGAGCTTCCCATGTTATCAATATAGAATTGGATTTCTTCTTCTATCCCGTCGCCGTTGATATCATAGAAATAAGGCTCTTCGCTCTGTAAGTGGATAAGAGGGATCCCTTCATAGGCGTATTCTTCGTTCAGGTTCATTTCTGCCAGATCGTCGTAGGGGATCGTAAATTCTATTTCGCCGGCATAAAAGGCGCCAAGTTCATAGGGATTACTGAAAAAGACTAAACCGGACATAGAGAAATACCATCGGCCATCTTGATAAAGCACTTGTTCTAAATCATCGGTGGCGTCATTGTACATAATGCTTTGAAATGATGCAGTGGCGGCAAGGCTTTGATGATAAGCGAGCGTATCTTGCCGGAAACGATCGGCATTGTCGCTAAGTTCTGAGAAAGAGATACGCTCGCCGGTTTTGGTATCATAGTTAAGGCCGGTGTAATAGTCCATGCCATGTGCGCCGCCGCCATAGGACTGGTCCATTACGAGAAAGGAAATGACACGGTTGTCGGCGCGTGCCGCTGTAAAGATAAGTTCATCATAATAGGAGGGCAAAAAATCTTCTTCCACATAATGCTGATAATCATCTTCGGCAAACGAAAACGTGTTGGCGCTAGCTTGATAGGCATCAACTCGCTTCTGGATATCAGCGTTGATTTTAGCAGCAGCGCTTTCGTTGCCCTCTATCGTAACGATCGGATACACACAACGGTTTGTATAAATTGTATGGTCTCTGATTGCCGTGCTTTGTTCTTCGGTATAAAATACAAGTGCGACAGGGGACGTGAGTGCAGTGTAAGTTATCATAGGCGCGCCATTTGTGGCTTGCACGTTATGTATGCCCTGTATGCTTTGTATTTCCGGTATGTTAGCCATGTTCTGGCGATCCTGCATTTCTTGTATCTCCTGTATGGTCAAATGCATGGATGTTTCTGTAGGCCAAGCTGATCGTGAGGCGGCATGGAAGTCCATGGCGGCATCTTTTTGGCTCGCACAGGCGCAACATTGGGATATGAGCATGACGGATACGGTGACGGAGAGAATTGTTTTCTGACGCATGGCAGTTTCCTCCTGATGAAAATATGGTGATCATATAAATTGTAGAATGAACTGGAAAGGAATGCAAGCCGCTTGTATATATTTAAGTTACCGATGTCAAGCATAAGGTAACGAGACTCGACTTGACAATTGAAAATGAAATCCGCGTCAATATCCAGCGTGTCGCGGAAGGGCATCTGGATTTATCAAGGAATCTGCGTGATGCTATGCGGCCTGGCAATGAGGTGGAGATGTTGGCGATTAGAGTCAGGAGGCTGGAAACGGATGTAAAAGTTTTGAAAGAGAGAATATCATGAATTTAGAAGCCGGCAGTTTCCCGAGATCGCCCATTGAGCATGCATCCCATTTATGTTAAAATACTAGCACAAGCGGTCATATCCGCGCAGATTGCAATAACGCCCTTGCCGTAATGTCGTAACGTTGCGGCAGATATTGGGTAGACGGCGCACGGCTATCGTGCAGAAATGGAGATGGAGATGGATTATCAAAGAGCCTATGAGAAATTGGAGAAATTTGGACAACTGCATGTATTAAAGTATTATGATGAACTGACGAAAGAAGAGCAGGAGATGCTCTTAAAACAGGTGGAAGATACGGATTTTACCATGACAGATTCTTGTAAGCATAAAGAAGAGCTAAACCAGAAAGGAAAGATCTCACCGTTATCTGCGATGCAGTTAAAAGAAATAGCGGAAAGAAGAGAGGAATTTACCGCGATCGGCATGGAGGCGATTAAGGCCGGGAAGGTAGGCGCAGTTCTTTTGGCAGGTGGCATGGGGACAAGGCTTGGCTCTGATGCGCCTAAAGGCTTATATGATATCGGGCTGACGAAAGAGGTCTTTATTTTCCAGAGGCTGATTGAGAACTTACTGGATGTGGTGCACGCGGCGGATGCCTGGATTCATCTGTTTGTGATGACAAGCGATAAGAATCATGAGGCGACGACCCAATTTTTTGCAGAAAAGAACTACTTTGGTTACCGGCCGGAATATATCACCTTCTTCATGCAGGAGATGGCGCCGGCAACGGATTATAACGGGAAAGTATATATGGAAGAAAAATATAAAATTTCCACATCTCCCAATGGGAATGGCGGCTGGTTCACCTCGATGGTAAAATGGGGCGTTGTAGATAAAATCCATGAAGCGGGGATTGAATGGCTGAATGTATTCGCAGTAGATAACGTGTTACAGAGGATTGCAGACCCATGCTTTGTCGGTGCGACAATTCAGACCAATAGTGATGTCGGCGCTAAAGTCGTATGCAAGAATGCGCCGGATGAAAGAATCGGCGTGGTATGCTTAGAGGACGGAAAACCCTCTATTGTGGAATATTATGAGCTGACAGAAGAGCTGATGAATGCCAAAGATGAAAATGGCGAGCCGGCATACAGTTTTGGCGTGATCCTCAATTATTTATTCAGGGAAAAAGCGCTCGAAGAAATTGTAGCGAAGAAACTGCCGCTTCATATAGTGGAGAAAAAGATCCCTTGCCTGGATGAAAACGGAGAAGCCGTAAAACCCGAAGAGCCTAACGGTTATAAATATGAACAGCTTGTATTGGATATGATCCACGAGTTAGGATCCTGCCTGCCTTATGAAGTGGAGCGCAATTATGAGTTTGCGCCGATTAAGAATAAGACCGGAATTGATTCTGTCGAAAGCGCAAGAGCATTATGTAAAGAGAATGGGATAGAGCTATAATATGCGATATAACATTTTGACAGATTTGCCCAACATTCTATGCTTGATGAAAAAAGGGAAAAGCGGGTAAAATAAGGATATGAAAAGACAAAAAATAAGGAGGCGCTATTATGGCAATTTTGGTAACAGGCGGAGCGGGGTATATCGGTTCCCATACGGTGGTTGAGTTACAGAATGCGGGTTATGATGTTGTTGTCGTAGATAATCTATCCAATTCCAGTGAGAAATCATTACAGAGGGTAGAAAAGATTACCGGCAAACCGGTGAAATTCTACCGTGCGGATATTCTGGACAGGAACGCATTGGAAGACGTATTTGCGAAGGAGCAGATTGATTCCTGTATTCATTTCGCAGGGTTAAAGGCAGTTGGGGAATCCGTAGCGAAGCCATGGGAATATTATGAGAATAATATTGCGGGAACGTTAACGTTAGTAGATGTCATGAGGAAACATAACGTGAAGAACATCATTTTCTCATCTTCGGCAACTGTATATGGCGACCCGGCGATCATACCGATTACGGAAGAGTGTCCGAAAGGCCAATGTACCAATCCCTATGGATGGACGAAATCCATGTTAGAGCAGATTCTCTCCGATATGCAGAAAGCAGATCCGGAATGGAATGTTATCCTGTTACGTTATTTCAATCCTATTGGCGCCCATCAGAGCGGGACGATCGGTGAGAACCCGAATGGCATTCCGAATAATCTGATGCCTTATATTACACAGGTTGCAGTTGGCAAATTAAAAGAACTCGGTGTTTTTGGCAACGATTATGACACACCTGACGGAACTGGCGTACGCGACTATATCCATGTGGTTGACCTGGCTATTGGACATGTGAAAGCACTGAAGAAAATCGAAGAAAAAGCTGGGTTATGCATTTATAACCTTGGCACAGGCACAGGGTACAGCGTACTTGATATTGTCAAGAACTTTGAAGAAGCGACCGGCGTTAAAATCCCTTATGTGATAAAAGAAAGACGCCCTGGGGACATTGCGACCTGTTATTCTAATGCCGAGAAAGCAAAGAGAGAGCTTGGCTGGGAAGCGAAATATGGCATCAAAGAAATGTGTGCCGATTCCTGGAGATGGCAGAGCAATAATCCGAATGGATACGAAGAATAAGACGCAAGATTTACTTGCTACCAATCACAGATTATCTGAGGCTGCGTTACGGCGCAGCCTCAAATTTTATCCTATAAGAAGACGCAGCTTATGATGAAATAAGAAGACGTGGCTTATGAAATAAAATAGAATGGCATTGTACATGCGCTTGTGCTAGAATAATGAATTAGGCTATTTGATAAAACACTGGACGCGAGAGAGGATGCCATGTACCAAAAAAATAAAGAGATAGATTTTCTGTCCGGGAAAATATTTATGCCGATAGTGCAGTTTGCCATCCCGGTTCTTTTTTCCATCTTATTCCAACAATTATATAATACGATAGATACGCTGATCGTGGGGCATACGCTCGGAGAGACGGCGTTAGCGGCTATTGGCGCGGCTTCACCGATTTATGACTTACTGATTGGATTTGCGCTAGGATTTGGCAATGGGCTGGCTATTGTAACGGCACGTTCTTTTGGCGCCCATGACGAAAATATGCTGAAGAATTCCGTGGCGGCAGCGATCATGATCGGTGCAGCTGTCGTAGCAGTGATTACGGTATTATCGCAGATTATTTTGATGCCTTTGCTACAGATTTTACATACGCCGGCTGAAATTATAGAGGAAGCTTACCGCTACATTTCCGTCATTACGCTCTTTACGGTCGTAATGTTCGCTTATAATCTATGTGCGGGGATTCTTAGGGCAGTAGGGAACAGCATCATGCCGCTTTTGTTCTTAGTCGTATCTTCTTTTAGTAACATTGCGCTTGATTATGTGTTTATCGTAGTCTTCCATAGGGGCCTCAGCGGTGCGGCGGAGGCGACGGTAATCGCGCAGGGGATTTCCGCAGTGCTTTGTTTCGCCTATGTTAGGAAATCAGTGACTATGTTGATACCGGGAAAAACAAATTTCAAATTCAACAAGTCGTTATATCAGGAAATGACTGCGCAAGGGCTCTCTTCGGCTTTTATGATGTGCTTTGTATCAGCCAGTACCGTGATCCTGCAGTCAGGGATCAATCAGTTGGGATACTTGATCATTGCGGCGCATACTGCGGCAAGAAAACTCTGTTCTTTCTGCATGATGCCATATAATGCGATGTCGCAGACCATGAATATGTTCGTCTCTCAAAACTGTGGGGCGAAACAGCCGTGGCGCATCCGGAAGGCAATGAAATATGCGTATGAGTTCTGTGCCGTTATTACGATTTTCATCACGATATTACTCTGGATATTCGCTCCTGCTATGATCCGGCTCATATCGGGTTCGGAGGAAATGGTCGTCTTGCAAAACGGTACGCTATATCTGCGGGTCGTGGCGCCCTGCTTTTTTATTCTCGGGGTACTGAATAATACAAGAAAGGCGCTACAGGCGATCGGGCAGAAAATATTGCCAGTCTTTTCCAGCATCATAGAATTAATCGGTAAAATCCTGTTCACGGCCTTTTTTATCCCCAGGATGCAATATATGGCGGTCATCATTTGCGAACCAATCATATGGTGCTTTATGGTTGTAGAATTATTAGTGGTATTCTGGAGAGACCCGTTCATCAGATCAGGAAAGGAGAAGGAGCCATCGTAAGAAGGCTCCTGAAATATTGCTGACCGGAATTAGCTATGCGGACATGTATGAAGACATTAAACAGCATGCGTGGTAGGCATTGCCGGTAAGAATGGCGTTGCTGCCATCATGCTACATACAAGTACATGAAGATGAAATGGCAGACGCTTCCGCCCATTACGAATAAATGGAAAATTTCATGCGAGCCGAAATATTGGTGACGGCTGTTGAAAATCGGCAGCTTTAGCGCATAAATGACACCGCCAACCGTATAGATGATGCCTCCTGCGAGCAGCCATAGGAAAGCGCTATGCGGCAGGGTGTTCCACAATTGTCCGAAGACGCCCAGACAGACCCATCCCATGGCGATATAAATAACAGAAGAAAACCATTTCGGGCAGGTGATCCAGAGCGCTTTCACCAGCATGCCGATGATAGCGATCGTCCATACGACTGCGAGCAAGGTATATCCTAACTGTCCGTCTAATACGATGAGACAGACTGGGGTATAAGAGCCTGCGATCAGGACGAAGATCATCATATGGTCAATTTTACGAAATATGCGCAACATACGGTCTTTCACCATGACACTGTGATATAAGGCGCTTGCCCCATAGAGGGCAATCATGCTAAGGACAAAGACGACCATAGCGCCAAAAGCGACAGAACCGTCAGAAACTGCTGTTTTAACCAAGAGAGGGGTGGAAGCAACGAGCGCGAGCATCATGCCAATGAAATGGGTAATGGCGCTCCCGGGTTCACGGATTGTTATTTGCATATTATGTTCCTCCTTTTGCTTTACTTGTGTTTCATGCTTAAGATTGTTAAATGTTTAAGATTGCTTCATGTTTAAGATATTGAAGGTTTGTTTCAAGCTGTTTGCCTGGTTTGCTCATCTTATTTGTAAGAATTAGGTATCATAGGCAAGGCGTCAAAAGCGCCGTGCGCAGACTAGGGTAGCATACTTCCTTCAACACTATGCAGGTACATTAACTATAATCTAACATATAAAAATGATGACAAGTAGTTTTTAAAACTACGTATAATATATAAAAATACTACACCCTATAATGCCCATAGTCAATAGAAAAATGCAAATATCAAAAAAGTAATCTTAAAAATTGCGCCGTTTCTGTTAATCTTCTTCAATAACGTGGATTTCTAAATAATCGAAAGAAATGCTGTCAATGAAATTATCCTGCGTAAAGCGGGTCTTGTCATGCCGCTTGAAATCAAGGATATTGGAATCTAGCCAGATTGGCTTGCTTAAATCGAACTGATAGCAGACTTCGTCTAAGGCATGGAAGACCTTATGTGTCCTGGTATCGTTGCTACCATCACAGATCACAGTATCTTTCAATAGATGATTGTTCTGGAATTCTTTTGCCCATAAACGAAACATGGATTTGTTTCTCCTTTGCTACATTATAAATTACTATATTATACAAATCATTTGGTAAAATGTAAATATCATCTTTTTCTTTCCCAACGAAAATGCTACAATAGCATCATGATGAAGAAGTTAACATTTCCTGGAAAAAATAAGATGATGACAGCTACGTCACCGAGGAAACTTGCGGATGATCCGAAAGACAGGCGGCTTAGGCAATATGCTCTTATACGGTGTGCCATGACGCTTGCGTTTTTATTTGCGCTTTCTTTCGTACTGGGTGATCGCTTAGCACGAGACGGACGCACAGGCAGGACTGTTTCCGAATGGATGGAGACGATCGGTTTCCTTCTTATTATGACAGCGGTGTCATATATTGCGGTAAGGTTTATTTTTGCTTTTTTCAATCGGATATGGGATGGCAGAGTAAAGAGCAGGATTTTGGGAAAAGAATATAGTGACAGGCAAGTCTTCCTTTTCTATTCTGCCTGCATTTTCATATGCTGGATCCCGGTTTTCCTGGCATATTACCCATCCGTTTTCGCTTATGATGCGGAAGGGCAGCTTTATCAGTTCCTGGCGCATGATTATAGTACCCATCATCCGCTTATCCATACGCTTTTTCTGAGCGCTTTTTTTCAGATAGGCGGTAGCCTGTTTGCATCTTATTCGGCAGGCATGGCGATCCATTCGCTTGTGCAGATGCTACTGATGGCGTTGGTTTTCGGATATACGTTGATGGTATTATACCGTGGGCATACATCATGGGTGATGCGCCTGATATTGCTTGTTTTCTACGCTATTTTCCCGGCGAATTCTATTCTTGCGATTAGCACTACGAAGGATGTGCTCTTTTCCGGCTTGGTACTGTTATATATGGTGAAGCTTTATCAGTGGATAAGCGGCGGGCCAAAGACAAAAGGACTTGGCGCTTCCTTTATCTTACTTTCGGCAATGATGCTTTTATTCCGTAATAATGCAGTATATGCGTTCCTGGCGAGCCAGCCTTTCATTATATTATTATGCGGGAAAAAGAAAAGGAGGCAATATCTTGTGGTAGCTATGTGCAGCCTTCTTCTTTTCTTGGCGGGAAGCGCAGGATTAAAGGCGGTGACGTCAGCGAAGAACGGAAGCCCAAGGGAGATGTTGAGCATACCGTTGCAACAGATGGCAAGGACGCGTGTCTTGCATGAGGAAGAAATTGACGCAGCCATGCGCGAAGAGCTGGATGGCTATTTGCCAAAAGAATGGGTGTTCGCAGCTTATAATCCATATCTTGCTGACCCCGTGAAAAACCGTGCGGTGATTCATGATAATCCTGTCGGCCTAATCAAGACATGGGTAAAGCTGGGTCTGTGCTTTCCGTTAACTTACATGGACGCTTTTCTAAGCAACTCTGTCGGCTATTGGTACCTTGCCGATACGACACATGCACAGATATATGGGATCGGCACGGAGAGCGGGTTTGGCTATCTTTCTACGGATAACCGGACGATGCCTGCCGGATGTGAGATCGTAGAGCATAGTTACCTGCCGGGGCTGCGCGCTTTCATGGAGCGGATCGTATCGGATAATGTTTATCAGAAGGTGCCGATTGTGTCCGTGATCTTTGCGCCGGCATTCTATTGGTGGCTATTGTGCCTCTACGTTGCTTTTTTCTGGTATCGGCGGGATCAGGGGATGATTCTGCCGGCGGTCTTTTTGTTATTGTATTATTGTACGCTCCTATTATCGCCTACGGTACTGATCCGTTATATGTATCCGTTCGTAGTCAGTGTCCCGGCGCTGATCTGCCTGATCAGCAAGAGGAAAAGCACATAACCCCTATCAGGCGCTGCTCTGCTTGCAGACATTTGGCGACTGCCGCGAGTTCTTTGATTTTGTATGTGCCGGGCCTGTGCGAAGAGCTTGTCATAGAAAGGCGGCCCATTTTGATATCAGTTCATAAAAATAGACAATAAAAATTAAATTTTGATAAAAAAATTGTGGATTATATACATTTTCGCTGGAATGTGATAAAATATTAGGAAAGAAATGTGCCGTATACGGAAGAGAAAATGTGATCTAAGAGGATGCAAATGCGTATTATGAATATGATAGGTAAAAGGGGCAGAAGCATATGGAAGTTGGTACAGACAGAAACGATATTGACAGTTGGAAAGAAGTGACGTTGATCTATAATTCTGCGTTGAAGCAGATATCGACAAAACTAGAGATCTTGAATGATGAATTTCAACATGTTCATAGATATAATCCGATAGAACATATTAAATCCCGTATTAAGACACCTGAGAGCATCGTGAAGAAATTAAAGAGGCATGGATATGAGTCCACGATTGGCAATATGGTAAGGTATGTCAATGATATTGCGGGCATCCGTGTCATATGTTCTTTTACTTCGGACATTTATCAGATTGCAGAGATGATCAGCAATCAAAGTGACATTAATGTCATTTCGGTCAAGGATTATATTGTAAATCCCAAGCCGAGCGGCTATAAAAGCTATCATATGCTCGTAACGGTGCCGGTATATCTGTCAGACCGTATCGAACATACCAAGGTCGAGATACAGATCCGGACGGTCGCCATGGATTTCTGGGCGAGCTTAGAGCATAAGATCCACTATAAATTTGAAGGAAATGCGCCAGAGCATATCAAAGAACAGTTGGTAGAGTGTTCGAAAATCGTATCCGACCTGGATGCGAGAATGTTGAGCCTGAATACAGAGATCAAACAGTTAGCAGGAGGGGAATAGAAGTTTCTATTCCTTTTCTTTTGCTAGCGCCTATAAATACAATGCCCATAAATGAGGAGTGCCCAGGCATCTTCCGACGCCCGGGCTATTATGAAAAAATTTATCTATGTATTAATCAAGTTATAAGATAGTTATATTATAGGTAATAATTATGAATAAACTATGAATAAGTTGTAAAGTTATCGTGAATATTTATAAAAAAAGGAAATACATGGATAAAAAAATATAAAAGTTGCACAATAAATGGTGTGTTTTGGCATATTGTCAGCGTTTTGCGCAGACATCCGCGTGCGGGCAACTTTTAGAAGAAGATCAAAACAAGCAAGATTGCGGATGGAAGGATTTCGTGATATAATAATCGCAAAACTTGCGGTTAGTGCCTCAGGAA
>CAJTSL010000030.1:0-29269 GCA_910578845.1 uncultured Lachnospiraceae bacterium | reverse complement strand
TGCGAAACTTGTAGGCGCGACAGGAAGAACGACAGGAAAAGCGAGAATAAAAAGCGACAGTAAGCAGTTTTGAAAGACTGCGTTTGTATGGATGAGAAAGGGCATGGTTGCAGAATGGATACTTTTATGGATAAGCTTGTGCAGAAGAGAAATGCACAGGGAATGATTGATGCGAATACTGCGGCGGATGCAGCCAAGATGGAAATGCTTCAGCGCCAGGTAGCGGAATATGAATTGTTATTGCAGGAAATGCGGAAAGTAAATATAAAGACCGTAGAGAATATGGAACAGATGCAGAGAGCAATTGAGGCTAGTTTCCGGAAAATTGAGGAGTTCCAGGTTGGCAATGATGCATATGCGGCAACGGAAAGCCTGTTAGCGGATATGAAGAAACAGATGGAAGAGTCTTTCCGGCGCTCAGACGACTTTTTCCATAAAGAGTGCGTAAAAGTATACCGGAATGTGCAGGCATCGACCACGGAAGAGTTAAACAAGCAGACGGATGTTCTGACAGCAAAACAGCAGGAGGGCGGTAAGCGCCAGAATATGCTGTTCCCGGTGGCGGTTATTACCATGTTGTTAGTCGCGGCTGATATTCTGATTCATTTATTCAATATCGTCCTGCCCTTCTAAGAGGATCTGCCTGCTGCCTATATGGGGGCAGTATCGGCATGTAGGAGGCGTGTTTTATAAACTTGGGTGAAAGAAGAAAAGAGATTGGAAGATGAAGGGTAAAACGCAATTTAAACCGGGCAATATGCTCTATCCTCTGCCCGCGGTATTGGTCAGCGTGGCAGACTCACAAGGGAAAAGCAACCTTTTGACGGTTGCGTGGACGGGGACGGTTTGTTCTGATCCGCCGATGGTTTCGATTTCTGTACGCCCGGAACGCTATTCTTATCATATGATTGAAGAAACCGGGGAATTCGTGATTAATCTGACGACCCAGAACCTTGCGTATGCGACAGATTATTGTGGCGTCAAAAGCGGCAAGGACGTAGATAAATGGAAAGAAATGAAACTGACGAAAATAGCCGGCGAAAAAGTGAAAGCGCCAATGGTCGGGGAAAGTCCGGTTAATCTGGAATGCAAAGTGACTAAGAAGTTAGCGCTTGGCTCTCATCATATGTTCCTGGCACAGGTCGTGGCGGTACATGTAGATGAGAAATATATGGATGAGAAAGGCAGGTTCCATCTAAATGATGCAAAACCGCTTGTCTATTCCCATGGCAGATATCTGTCCATCGGGAAAGAGATCGGTTCTTTCGGTTATAGTGTGAAGAGAAGCCACAAGGCGCCTTACAAAAAGCCGCCTAAGAAAACTTAAAGTTTCATATCGGAGGACTCCTGGAAATATTAAGAGGTTTTCTCCGTTCCTGGCTGGAGCAGGCTGCCGCGGACTACGGCGCCTGCTCCATATTTTTGCCGGATGGAGTCGAGCGCTTTTTCGAGGCGCTGTTCTTTCTGGGCGGAGATATGGGAGACGGAAGCGCTTTTGCCTGTCCCGGCAATACTGGCGGAGGACAAGTCAAAGAGGCTTAGCTGCATAGGCTCCTCCATGGAGAGCAATTTAGCAGAGCGGACGCCTAATAGCCGTATCGGGGTGCCGTCCCATAGTTCGTCGAGCAGCATACAGGCGACCCGGTAGATCGTATCGCTTCCTGAAGTCGGCGTTTGGAGAGTAGTCTGATGGGAGACTTTTTTAAACGTATGGTATTTTAACTCAATGCCGATCATTTCCGCCACTTGCCCGGAGGCTCTTAACCTGCGGGCAACGGATTCTGATAAGGCTAACAAGGCATGGCATGCTTCTTCTCTTGTAACGGCGTCTTTGCTAAGCGTTGTGGAGTTGCCGATGCTTTTCTCATCCGGTTGTATCGTTTCTACGATAGAATCGTCAATGCCGTTGGCATATTCCCAGAGCGTCTTCCCATGGCTTTTTAAATGCGCGGTAAGAATAGACACATCGGTCTTCGCCAAATCCCCTATCGTCAGTATTTCCAGTTTATGTAATGTCTCGACGCTCGAGCGCCCGCATAAGAAGAGCGAAGAAACCGGCAGCGGCCACATTTTCTCCTGGATTTCACTTACATATAGCGTATGTACTAGATTTGGCTTTCGGAAATCGGAAGCCATTTTAGCCAGCACCTTACGGTCGGATATACCGATATTGACTGTGAACCCAAGCTCATCATGAATCCGTGTGCGGATATAGTTGGCAGCGGCCATGGGAGAAGGGAAACGTTCCCGTATCGGTGTATAGTCCATATAGCATTCGTCTACGCTGACTTGTTCAATATCAGGACAGATATTGGCAAGCAGTTGCATCAGTTCATCGCTTCTCCTGCCATAGAGGGCATGGTCGGGCTGCTCGATGAGAAGACATGGGCATTTCCGCATAGCGTTGACAATCGGTTCCCCGGTGACGATGCCGTAGGCTTTCGCCGGGATGGACTTGGCAAGCACGACGCCATGTCTCTTCGCCATATCACCGCCAATGATGGCAGGAACCGTGCGCAAATCTACCTCAGAGCCATGTGCAAGCTTCTCTAATGCGCTCCAGCTAAGATAGGCGGAATTGACGTCAATATGGAAAATAATCTGTTCCATGGATTTTACCCCCAATACTGTGGCTTCAAACATATAGAAGCAATATGTGATAACGGAAGCAATAAGCTTTTAGGCATATTATATCACCTCTGTAAATGCTTGGTAAGCAGATTTTTGCCGTGGCTGTTTGGCCATACTATCTATTCTGCGAAAGCGCGTTGCAGTAACTCTTTACTTTTCGGGGAAATGCTGATAAAATATAAAATGTTACGAAATTGTTACAGTATAAAAACCTTAAAAACCAGTTAGACTAAAATCTGTATAGAAAGAGAAATCTTGGTATTTATTTATGAAATTTATCAGCTTACATTATAAAAAAATGAAAATTGCATATATTAAGGTTGCGGTGTTTGCATCGACGATAGCAGCATTTGCGCTACCGCATTATCAGAAATTAGAAAGCACCGGCGACAACATGTTCACAATTTATTTGAACGGACAAGCAGTAGGCATTGTGGAAGATGCCGACAGGATTGATAATTGCCTGATAGCCGCGCGAAAGAGAATCGCGGGCACGAGTGATGAGATCGTATTAGTTGACAGTGATGTCACAGTCGAAGGACAAGAAGTGTTATGGGGTGAAATTGATGACGATAATGTCGTAACCGATAATATGGTGTCAGTGCTTCGCAGTGATATTAAGGAGACGCTAAACCGTTCTTATACGGTGAAGATCAATGAATATACGGTCAATCTCTCTAGTACGGAAGAAGTATTGGCGCTGTTACAGGCGTCATTGGGCAAGTATGACCCTGGACGGGAGTACTATGTCGATTTGGTCATGGATCCTGAACGGGAATTGAATGTGCTTACGACGGCGATTTATGCAAAAGAAGAGGCGGCGAAAGAAGAACAGGACGTGATGGTGAGCGCGGGCATCGACGCAGAGCTCAATGATATGTTTGCCACAGTGGAGCCGGATATTGAGAAAGATTTCTCCGATTATGAGTTAGGACTGACATCAATCGGCTTTGGCGATACGGTTGAAGTCGTAGAGGCTTATTTACAGGATTATGAAATTACTTCCTTACAGGATGCAATTGAGGAAGTGACCAAAGAGCAGGAGAAAGAACAGATTTATGAGGTAGTGCCCGGAGATACGCTTTCCGGAATTGCAGCACAGAATTCTCTCACATTAGAAGCGCTGATTGCGATGAATGGAACGATTGAGGACGCCAATTCCATTATCCGTGTAGGGGACGAGCTGATTGTGACCGTGCCGGAGCCAGAGCTTTCCGTAGAGCGTACGGAGGAGGTATATTACGAGGAAGATTATGAAGCGGATATTATCTATGTTGATAATGACGACTGGTATACGACGCAGATGAAAACTTTACAGGAACCTTCGGCAGGGCATAGGATTGTGGTAGCGGACGTATCCTATCGTAACAATGAAGAAGTTTCCCGGGAGATTTTGAAAGAAGAAATTACTTATGAAGCGGTGCCAAAGGTTGTGGAGCGTGGAACTAAGATTCCGCCGACATATATCAGGCCGATTTCAGGCGGAAGACAGTCATCCGGATTTGGAAGGAGAAAAGCGCCTACCAAAGGAGCAAGCTCTTATCATAAAGGTGTGGATTGGGCGACGCCGACCGGAACGGCAGTTATGGCATCATCAGCAGGCACTGTTACAAGAGCGGGCTGGGGAAGCGGATATGGTTATGTCGTCTATATCAATCATGCCGACGGCAGACAGACCAGATATGGACATCTGAGCAAAGTATTAGTATCGGTCGGACAGACTGTATCACAGGGACAGAAAATCGCGCTCAGCGGCAATACCGGAGTCAGCACAGGGCCGCATTTGCACTTTGAAATCCTGATTAACGGTTCACAGGTGAACCCACTGAATTACCTGAACTGATAATCTGCCCATTTACAAATGTCAAAATTATGGTATACTGTAAGATAATTGTTATGATAGCTATGTAGTGAATGTGCCTGTATGGGCAGAACGAGTTTCAAGTTTCATAGGAATATCTGTAGGACAGGCATGTACCGTTAGATAAATATAAACTGAATAAATATTTGCATTTGCAATGGAATGATACAGGGGACTATGTGATGGAACAATATGCGATTAAAGGTGGGAATCCGTTAGTCGGTGAAGTGGAGATCGGCGGCGCCAAGAATGCTGCGCTTGCTATTTTAGCCGCTGCTGTTATGACGGATGAGACTGTTTTGATAGAAAATGTACCGGATGTCAGAGATACCAATGTTTTGTTACAGGCAATGGAGAGTGTTGGCGTCATTGTGACCAAGTTAGACAGACATACTGTAAGGGTGAATGCATCCCAAATCCATGATTTGGTGATTGAAGATGATTATATTAAGAAAATAAGGGCGTCTTATTATTTGTTAGGCGCATTGCTGGGAAAATATAGAAAAGCCGAGGTGGCGCTGCCGGGAGGATGTAATATCGGCCTTCGCCCGATAGACCAGCATATCAAAGGCTTTCGTGCGTTAGGCGCTAATGTGAGGATTGAGCATGGGCTGATTATCACGGAGGCGGAGAAACTGGTTGGCAATCATATTTATATGGATGTCGTTACGGTTGGCGCGACCATTAATGTCATGATGGCTGCGGTGATGGCGCATGGACAGACGATTATCGAGAATGCAGCCAAAGAGCCTCACGTGGTGGATTTGGCGAATTTCCTTAATAGTATGGGCGCGAACATCAAGGGCGCGGGCACAGATGTGATCCGCATCAAGGGCGTTTCTAGGCTGCATGGGACGGAGTATGTTATTATCCCTGACCAGATTGAGGCGGGGACGTTTATGTTTGCCGCGGCTGTGACCAAAGGCGATGTAACGGTGAAGAACGTTATTCCGAAGCATTTAGAATCTATTAGCGCGAAGCTTTTGGAAATCGGATGTGAATTGGAAGAGTCCGATGACGCTGTCCGTATCGTGGCATCGAAGCCGCTTGGGCATACTCATGTAAAGACGCTGCCTTATCCGGGTTTTCCGACGGACATGCAGCCGCAGATCACTGTGACGCTTGGTCTTTCTGCCGGCACCAGTATTGTAACAGAGAGCATTTTCGAGAACCGTTTCAAATATGTAGACGAGCTTACGAGAATGGGCGCCAATATCAAAGTAGAAGGCAATACGGCGATTATCGACGGGGTAGAGAAATATACCGGAGCAGGTATCTCAGCGCCTGATTTGCGTGCGGGCGCGGCGCTTGTCATAGCAGCGCTGGCGGCGGAAGGGACGACGACGATAGACGATGTCCAGTACATCGAACGTGGCTATGAAGATTTCCATTTGAAATTGCAGGCACTGGGTGCACAGATTGAGAAAGTGACCACGGACAGAGAGGTACAGAAATTCAAGTTCAAAGTCAGTTGACAGGCCGGCAGGCGCTCTTTTGCTATGTGCTGTTTGCGGTATCGGTGATAGCTTTTGACAATCTTTATGATTTTAGCAATCTTTATGATTTCCTATTGACAGCCTATTAGAACTAGTGTATGTTATCATATAGGTATGCCTATCAGAGAGATGGTAATATCCTGAAGATATGAAAATTCAATATTGTGCATTTTTCTCAGGACAATGCGGCTATGAAGCAAGCAATGAAGAAGCGATCGTAGCAGGAGGCCGGAGAAGAATGATGTTTTCTCTTATTCAGAGTGGTGGAGATACATAGGATCGGTGAAACCACGGCAACCCCTATTAGGAAGGTGCTAACCTGAGCGAACAAACTGCCTTATGGCAGGTCGAACAATAAGAGGATTTGATTATCGACTGTCAGGTCCGCTTATTTCGGTAAGCGGACTTTTTTTGCACATTCCCATGCAGAGGAAATATGCCTTTAGGCGGCGCATAGGGCGTGCAGCGAGCAGGGGGAAGGAATCTTCTTTGCTGAATTGATAGGAACTTGTGCAGGAACTTACGTTTTTGCATATGGGCGATGAGTGGGCAAAACGCCTACGAGAAGCGCAAACGAGTGGATAAAAGGAAAAGAAAAGGAGAATGAAAATGGAAAAAAGATTATTTACTTCAGAATCGGTTACGGAAGGTCATCCGGATAAAGTCTGCGATGCTATATCCGATGCGATCTTAGACGCTTGTATGGAGAAAGACCCTATGAGCCGTGTTGCTTGTGAGACAGCGACTTGTACAGGATTTGTGTTGGTAACAGGTGAGATTACGACAAATGCTTACGTGGATATTCAGAAAATCGTACGTGATACAGTCAAAGAAATCGGCTATACGAAATCCGAGTACGGATTCGATGGCAATACATGTGCCGTTATGGTAGCAATTGATGAGCAATCCGCAGATATTGCCATGGGCGTTGACAAAGCTTTAGAAGCAAAACGCCAGGAAATGTCTGATGAAGAGATCGAAGCGACCGGAGCCGGCGACCAGGGTATGATGTTCGGATATGCGACAAATGAAACAGAGGAATATATGCCTTATCCGATTTCTCTTGCACACAAGCTTGCCCTGCAACTGACCAAAGTCAGGAAAGACGGCACGCTGAAATATTTAAGGCCAGACGGGAAGAGCCAGGTGTCCGTAGAATACGACGAGAATGGCAAACCGGTAAGATTAGAAGCGGTTGTATTATCCACGCAGCATGACGAGGATGTGACACAGGAACAGATCCATGAAGACATCAAGAAATATGTATTTGACCCGGTACTTCCGGCAGAACTGATAGATGGCAATACGAAGTTCTTCATCAATCCGACAGGGCGCTTCGTGATCGGCGGGCCTCACGGAGATGCAGGTTTGACAGGACGTAAGATCATCGTAGATACATACGGTGGATATGCACGTCATGGCGGCGGCGCTTTTTCCGGTAAAGATTGCACGAAAGTTGACCGTTCTGCGGCTTATGCGGCACGCTACGTGGCGAAGAATATCGTAGCGGCAGGGCTTGCAGAGAAATGTGAGATCCAGTTGTCTTATGCGATCGGTGTTGCACAGCCGACTTCGGTTATGGTGGATGCTTTTGGTACCGGTAAAGTATCCGATGAGAAGTTAGTGGAAATCGTCCGTGAGAATTTCGATCTACGCCCGGCAGGCATCATCAAAATGTTAGACTTGCGTCGCCCGATCTACAAGCAGACAGCGGCATATGGTCACTTTGGACGTAATGATCTGGATCTGCCTTGGGAGAAACTGGACAAAGTAGATGTCCTGAAGAAATATTTATAAAAATAAAAGAGACAAAAATAAAAAGGGATATGCCAAAAGGCATATCCTTTTTTGTGAACTGTGATATAATAGACGCAAGTAAACTTGCGTCACAAGAATTGCGGTGCAATTCACAAGCGTAAGCAAAAGAAAGAAAAGAAGCGGGGATTTCACATGGCTTTTACACATCTTCATGTCCATACGGAATATAGTCTGCTAGACGGTTCCAATAAAATCAAAGAATATGTAAAGCGTGTCAAGGAGCTTGGCATGGACAGCGCGGCTATCACCGACCATGGTGTGATGTACGGTGTCATTGATTTCTATAAGGCGGCGAAAGAAGCGGGCATCAGGCCGATCATAGGATGCGAAGTTTATGTTGCGCCCAACTCCCGGTTTGACAAAGAATTAGTCGGTGGGGAAGACAGATATTATCACTTAGTGCTTCTTGCCGAGAATAATATTGGATATGAGAACCTGACGAAGATTGTCAGCCGTGGCTTTACCGAAGGTTATTATTATAGGCCCCGTGTGGATATGGAAGTGCTGCGGGAATTTCATGAGGGCATTATCGCGCTCTCCGCATGTCTTGCCGGGGAAGTGCCACGTTATATCCAGAAGGGGCTGATAGACGAGGCGAAGAAATCGGCCAAGAAATATGAAGACTGTTTTGGGAAAGGGAATTTTTTCCTGGAATTACAAGACCATGGCATTCCGACGCAGAGAATGGTGAACACGGCATTGCTTACGATGAGCAAGGAGCTGGATATTCCTCTGGTTGCAACGAATGACGTGCATTATACGTATGCTGAAGATGAGAAATCCCATGATATTTTGTTATGTATACAGACTGGCAAGAAGCTGTCTGATGAGGATCGTCTGCGCTATGAGGGTGGGCAATACTATGTGAAAAGCGAAGAGGAAATGAAAGGCCTTTTCCCCTATGCATGGGAGGCGGTAGAGAATGCGCAGCGGATTGCAGACAGATGTCAGGTGGAAATAGAATTTGGCGTCTATAAAGTGCCGCACTATGATGTGCCTGCTGGCTATGATTCCGTTAGCTATTTACAGGAGCTTTGTACAAAAGGGCTTGCACAAAGGTACCCGGATGATGACGGTACGCTGCGTAAGCGGATGGACTATGAGCTGGATATTATTCGGACAATGGGATTTGTGGATTATTTCCTGATCGTATGGGATTATATCAATTTCTGTAGGGAAAACGGTATTGCGGTCGGGCCGGGGCGTGGATCGGCGGCAGGGAGCATTGTGTCTTATTGTTTGAAAATAACTGATATTGACCCTATTAAATACAATCTTCTCTTTGAGCGTTTTTTAAATCCGGAGCGTGTTTCCATGCCGGATATTGATGTGGATTTCTGTTATGAGCGAAGGCCGGAAGTAATAGAATATGTCGGGCAAAAGTATGGTGCGGATAAAGTCGTACAGATTGTGACGTTTGCGACGATGGCTGCTAAAGCCGTTATCCGTGATGTCGGGCGCGTCATGGATCTGCCATACGCTTATGTGGATTCGATTGCCAAGCTGGTGCCGAAGGAATTAAATATCACGATTGGCAGGGCATTAGAGATAAACCCTGAATTCAAGAAACTATATATGGAAGATGAACAAGTCCAAACCCTGGTAGATATGTCTAAGCGCCTAGAGGGGCTGCCGAGAAATACGTCTACCCATGCGGCGGGCGTCGTGATCTGCCCGGATGCCGCAGAGAAGTTTGTACCGCTTTGTAAAGGCGTTGACGGTTCCGCCGTCACGCAGTTTACGATGACGACGATAGAAGAGCTTGGCCTCTTGAAAATGGATTTCCTTGGCTTGCGTACTTTGACGGTCATACAGAATGCAGCCAGAATGGCAGAGAAAAGCACTGGCACTAAGATAGACATGGATGCCATAGATTATAATGATGCCGCTGTGCTTTCTTCTATTGGGACGGGACGGACTGACGGTGTGTTCCAGCTTGAAAGCGGCGGCATGAAAAACTTCATGAAGGAGTTAAAGCCGCAGAGCTTAGAAGATGTGATTGCGGGCATTTCCCTTTATCGTCCGGGGCCGATGGACTTTATCCCGAAATATATTAAGGGCAAGAACCATCCCGACACGATCACCTATGACTGTCCGCAATTAGAGTCTATTCTTTCCCCGACATACGGATGTATCGTCTACCAGGAGCAAGTCATGCAGATTGTGCGGGAGCTTGGCGGTTATACGATGGGCAGGAGCGACTTGGTGCGACGTGCCATGAGCAAGAAAAAGCAGTACGTCATGGAGCAGGAGAGAAAGAATTTTACTTATGGGAACCCGGAGGAAGGGGTTCCGGGGTGTGTGGTGAATGGCATTAATGCTCAGACTGCAAATCATATTTATGACACAATGATGGATTTTGCCAAATATGCGTTTAATAAATCCCATGCGGCGTGCTATGCCGTTGTCTCGTACCAGACAGCGTACTTAAAGTATTATTATCCGGTAGAGTTTATGGCTGCGTTATTAACGTCTGTCATTGATTTCCCGAATAAGGTTTCGGAATATATTATGGCGAGCCGCAGTATGGGCATCGAAATCCTGCCGCCTGATATTAATGAAGGTGAGATCGGATTCTCCGTTTCCGGTAAATCCATCCGTTATGCTTTGACAGCAATTAAGAGCGTAGGGCGCCCGGTCATTGAAACGGTAGTTGAAGAGAGGCGGCAGAGAGGCCCATATACGAATCTGAAGGATTTCATCACCCGTATGGCAGACAAGGAAGTCAATAAACGCGCCATCGAAAACTTCATCAAAGCGGGAGCCATGGATAGCCTTGGCGGCACAAGGAAGCAGTTCATGAGCATCTATATACAGATTTTAGACAGCATCCAGCAGGATAAGAAGAACAACATGGCAGGACAGCTTTCCTTGTTTGATATTGCAGCGGAAGAAGAGAAGGAAAGCTATGAGATAAAGCTGCCTGATGTGGGAGAATACTCCAAGGAAATGAAACTGAGCTTTGAAAAAGAAGTGCTGGGAATCTATGTCAGCGGACATCCGCTGGAAGAATATCAGGATATCTGGCATAAACATATTACGAATACGACGACGGATTTCCTGTTGGATGAAGAGACGGATGCGACGATTGTAAAAGACGGGGCGACAGTCACGCTTGGAGGCATTATCGCGGATAAAAGACTAAAATATACGAAAAGCGAGAAAGTCATGGCATTTTTGCAGCTAGAGGATCTGCTAGGTTCTGTGGAAGTCATCGTCTTTCCCAGGGATTATGAGAGAAACGCGGATAAGCTGATAGAGGACAGAAAAGTATTTATCCAGGGAAGGGTTTCTGCGGAAGAGGAAAAAGATGCTAAACTGATATGCGAGAAAATCACGGCATTCGACGAAATACCGAAGAAACTATGGATCAAGTTCCCGACAAAAGAACTGTTTGAGGAAAAAGAAGCAGAGCTTCTGGCGTCTTTACATGATTCGGAAGGAAAAGACAGTGTTGTCATTTATATCGAAAACCCTAAGGCTATGAAAACGCTGCCGCCGAATCAGAATGTGAATGCGGATGATAAGCTGATTGACAGGCTAGAGAATCTATACGGAAAAGAGAATATCAAAGTTGTATAGTTTGGCTTGAAAACCCTTAATAATTAAGGTAAAATATAAATCGGTTGGATATTTTCTACAGTTGAAAGGACGTGGGGATATGGCAAAGGAAATCAAAACAATAGGCGTTTTGACAAGCGGCGGTGATGCGCCGGGCATGAATGCCGCCATTCGCGCAGTTGTTAGAAAAGCAATCGCGAATGGAGTCAGGGTAAAGGGCATCAAGAAAGGCTATCAGGGCCTTATGAATGAGGAAATTATAGATTTGGAGAAGTGGTATGTTTCTGATACCATCCAGCGCGGCGGTACGATCTTAGGAACTGCCAGATGCATGGAAATGTGTACGGAAGAGGGACAGCAACGTGCAGCGGAGGTCTGTCATAAATATAAAATTGACGGTCTTGTCGTAATTGGTGGCGACGGCTCTTACCGGGGAGCGCAGGCACTTGCGAAGCATGGGATTAATACAATCGGTTTACCGGGAACGATCGACTTAGACATTGCCTGTACGGAATACACAATCGGATTTGATACGGCGATCAATACGGCAATGCAGGCGATTGATAAGGTACGTGATACTTCGTCTTCCCATGAGCGTTGCAGCATTATCGAAGTCATGGGCAGAAATGCAGGATATATTGCGCTTTGGTGTGGCATCGCGAATGGCGCGGAGGATATCCTGTTGCCAGAGAAATATGATTATAACGAGCAGGGCATAATCAATAATATCATTGCGAACAGAAAACGAGGCAAGACGCATCATATCATTATCAACGCGGAAGGCATTGGGCATTCTACATCTATGGCAAGGCGTATCGAAGCGGCTACCGGTATTGAGACTAGAGCGACAATTTTGGGATATTTACAGCGTGGGGGCGCGCCGACGTGTAAAGACCGTTATTATGCTTCTATTATGGGCGCGTATGCTGCGGATATCTTATGCGAGGGCAAGACGAACAGAGTGGTCGGCTACCAGCACGGGGAATTTTTAGATTTTGACATTGAAGAAGCTCTGAATATGCAGAAAGGCATTTCGGAGTATATATACGAAGTCAGCAAGATACTTGCGCTTTGATGGGATATTTCCTTAAGCGGGAGCAGATTGGGGGAGGGAGATTCGGGTTTTCCTGCCCCTTTTTTATGCACATGTGTTCAACCTAACTCCATGTCAGAGCAGTAAACAGCGAAGACACGCGTCGGAAATCTCAAATTTCCGACTGCGATCAAAGCATATTTGAGGGGAAGCCTCAAATTGCGGGATGAAAAATCAGTGCATCAGCATGATTTTTCAACCTATTATTATAGAAGAAAGAGGGCAGAATATGATTACGAGCCATGCGAACAAAGGCGTGAAAGAAGTGATACAGCTTGTGCAGAAAGCGAAAGCGAGACGAGAGAGCGGGCTCTACATTGTAGAAGGCGTGAAGATGTTCTTAGAAGCGCCCGAAGAAGCAATTGAGAAAGTCTATGTATCGGAAGAGATGTCCGGGCAGATGCCAAAGACATGTCAAGAGAAGATAGAGCAATTGTGCGCAAACCGTTCAGTCTCGTATGAGACGGTGTCAAATGATGTTTTCCGTAAAATGTCAGATACGAAAACGCCACAGGGAATCCTATGCGTGCTCAGGCAGCAACACTATTCCATTGAAGAAATGATTAGGAAAGAGAATCCGCTCCTGCTGCTTCTAGAGGACATACAGGATCCGGGGAATTTGGGGACGATGTTCCGGGCCGGAGAGGGAGCCGGGATCATGGGCGTTATCATGAGCGAAGGGACAGTAGATATTTATAATCCTAAGACAATCCGCTCTACGATGGGATCCATCTATCGGGTTCCTTTTACATATGTAAAGAGCCTAGAGGAAGCAATGAGCGTTTTACGGGAAAAAGAAGTTACGCTTTACGCGGCTCATTTAGATGGGGCAAAGAATTATGACACCTGTGTCTATTCTAGAGGAACGGCGTTTTTAATCGGAAATGAAGCGAATGGGTTGCGAAAAGAGACGGCAGCTAAATCCGACACGAGTGTCATAATACCAATGATGGGTAAGGTGGAATCACTCAATGCGGCGGTGGCGGCTTCGGTGTTGTTATTTGAGGCGGCTAAGCAGAGGCGGGCAGAAGAATTATAAAAAATCAGCTTGCAAATAAAAAGTCAAGGCTAAATTGGAAAGGATGGAGGATATTTATGAAAATTGGTTTTATCGGATTGGGAAATATGGCGGATGCTATCATCGGCGGAATGCTGCAAAAAGGCATTGTCAAAGCAGAGGATATGATCGGCAGCGCCAAAACGGCAGCTACAAGAGCAAGAATGGAAGAAAAACATGGGATTGGCACCCGGGAGAGGAATGTGGATGTGGCAAAAGAAGCGGATACGCTGATACTCGCAGTGAAACCACAGTTTTTCGCTGAAGTGATAGCGGAAATAAAAGACGAAGTTTCGCCGGACGCGTTGATCATCAGCATTGCGGCGGGCAAGACCATCGCATGGATAGAGGAAGCGTTTGGCAGACAGATCAAACTGGTACGCTGCATGCCCAATACACCGGCGTTAGTAGGAGCAGGGTGTACGGGCGTATGTGCCAATGCTTTTGTTTCAGAGCAGGAAAAAGAAACAAGCATTAATTTGATGGAAAGCTTTGGGAGGGCGAGTTTCGTGCCGGAGCGTCTCATGGATGCGGTAGGGGCAGTATCGGGCAGCTCGCCTGCATATGTGTTCATGTTCATAGAGGCGATGGCGGACGCGGGAGTGGCGGCAGGACTGCCAAGGACGCAGGCATATGAATTTGCGGCGCAGGCGGTCTATGGAAGCGCCAAATTACTATTGGAGAGCGGTAAACATCCCGGCGAGCTCAAAGATATGGTATGTTCCCCGGGCGGTACAACGATCCAGGGCGTACGTGTCCTGGAAGAGAACGGGATGCGGGGAGCGGTAATGGATGCGCTGCTTGCATGTGTCGAGAAATCTAAAGAATTGTAACAAAAATATGTCTATCTTCGCCTATTAATTACTCATAAATTACGGACAAGTTTCATAAACTTGACAAAGATTGGATGTTTTGCTAGAATATCCAAAAAGGAAGATTTAACAATTTCGTAATAATTGTAATATTTATATCTAAAAGGAAAGCGGAGGTAGACATTCATGTTAAGAGGCAGAGGCATTTTCCATGTGCTGACCGCTCTTATGATGAGTCTGGTCATGTTCTATGGAATCAGGATAGAAGCTGCTGCATCCAATACGAAAGAGTATATGGATCCTTTGAACGGAGGAATCAACGATATTTTTGACCCGAGCAGCGGCGGAAGCGAGGATGCGATTAAGGCACTGACGCAGATCGTGGAGGAGGCAGCGAGAGAAAAGTCAGATTTGGTCATGGCGGATGTGCAGATGGCGCTCAACGTACGTGCTGAAGCAACGGAAGAGTCAGACAAAGTAGGATTGCTCTATAAGGATTGCGGCGGAAGAATATTGGAGCGAAAAGACGGGTGGACGAAAATAGAATCAGGTAGCCTCGTCGGGTGGGCAAGCGATGAATTCTTGCTTTTCGATGAGGAGGCGGAAGCGCTGGCGAGCGAAGTGGGCAATATGATTGTGACGATAGAGACGGAGACGCTGCGCGTGCGCGAGGAACCGGATACGGATTCTGAAACACTTGGGTTTATTTCTCAGGATGATGAGCTTGACGTCATAGAGGTCATCAACGACGAATGGATCAGCGTGGACTTTGATGATGACGTGGCGTTTGTTTCCGCAGAATTTGTGGATATGGATTTCCACATTGATGAAGGCGAGACGATGGACGTCATCCGGCAAAGAGAAGAAGAGGCGAAAGCGGCAGCCGAAGAGGCAAGGCGTAAGGCAATAGAAGATGCCAGGGAAGCGATCATCGAAGAATCGGATGATTTGAGATTATTAGCGGCGTTGATCTATTGTGAAGCTGGGTCGGAATCTTATGAAGGAAAGCTGGCGGTTGGTGCTGTTGTCATGAATAGAGTAAGGAGCGGCGCTTATCCGAATACAATATCGGGCGTTATTTATGCGTCGGGACAGTTTACGCCTGCAATTAATGGGAAAGTAGCAAGAGTCTATTATAATGGCGGTGCGACGGAAAGCTGCTATGCGGCGGCACAGGCGGCAATGGCTGGCGCTACGAATGTCGGGGATGCTACGCACTTTAGGCGGGCTGGCAATCACGATGGGATTTTGATTGATAACCAGGTTTTCTGGTAAATATTCTCTCTCATAAAAATTGGTGAACTTGCTTGAAATTCCTTGTCTGTATGCTAATAATATAGTAATATAGATGAGGAAGGAGTGAAATCAATGACGGTAATGGATTGGAATATGACGGTAATATGGCTTGTTCTTCTGGTCGTACTGGTAGTAGTCGAGTTAATTACGATGGGCCTGACGACGATATGGTTTGCGGGCGGTGCATTGGCAGCCGCGCTCATATCAATTCCGGGAACGCCGCTAGCTTTGCAGATACTGGTGTTTTTAGTAGTATCGGCGCTTTTGCTGTATTTTACGAGACCGATTGCTGTCAAATATTTTAACAGGGACAGGACGAGGACTAATGTAGAGAGCCTGATTGGCAGGCAGGCAATCGTCATCAGCGAGATTAATAATGTGGAAGGCACCGGACAGGTCAATACGGGCGGCATGGAGTGGTCGGCAAGAAGCAGCTACCATAATATCGTGATCCCCGTAGGCGCGGTCGTGATGATCCTTGGCATTGATGGCGTGAAACTAATTGTAGAAGAGAGAAAAGAGGGATAAAGATGGGAGCATTTTATTTTCTTTTGGTAGTGCTTGTTATAATTATTGTATTATTTGCATCCTGTATTAAGATTGTACCGCAGGCGTATGCTTATGTAGTTGAGCGGTTGGGCGCTTATCAGCAGACATGGCCGGTAGGCATCCATTTCAAACTGCCTTTTGTAGATAAGGTTGCAAAACGTGTCGTATTGAAAGAGCAGGTTGTAGATTTCGCACCGCAGCCAGTGATTACGAAGGATAACGTAACGATGAGAATCGATACAGTCGTATTCTATCAGATTACAGATCCGAAGCTGTTCGCATACGGTGTGGAGAACCCGATTATGGCGATTGAGAACCTGACAGCGACGACGCTTAGGAATATCATCGGTGAGATGGAGCTTGACCAGACACTGACTTCCAGAGAGGTCATCAATACGAAGATGAGAGCATCTCTTGATATTGCGACAGACCCTTGGGGCATCAAAGTAAACAGAGTAGAGTTAAAGAACATCATTCCTCCGGCAGCGATCCAGGATGCTATGGAGAAACAGATGAAAGCGGAACGTGAACGCCGTGAAGCAATCCTTCGTGCGGAAGGTGAGAAGAAATCGACTGTCCTGGTTGCGGAAGGTAAGAAAGAATCCGCGATCCTGGAAGCAGAAGCCGAGAAACAGTCGGCAATCCTTCGCGCAGAAGCTGAGAAAGAGAAGATGATCCGCGAGGCGGAAGGTGAAGCGGCAGCGATCTTGAAGGTACAGCAGGCTACGGCGGATGGTATCCGTATGATCCGTGAAGCGGGAGCAGACGAGGCAGTCTTAAAGATTAAGAGCTTGGAAGCGTTCGAGAAAGCGGCGAATGGCCAGGCAACGAAGATCATTATTCCTTCTGAGATCCAGGGACTTGCCGGACTTGCGTCTTCCGTGAAGGAAATTATGAAATCATAGACGTACATTAGCGATTAGTTTATCAGGATATGCAGACAAGGATGGTTCTTTTGGACCATCCTTTATCTAATGGCTGACGGATATTTAGTAAGCATAGTGAAGTTTGGTAAGCATAGTAAAGTTTGGTAAGCATGACTGAAGCCTGGTAAGCATAGTAAAGTTTGGTAAGCATGACTGAAGCCTGGTAAGCTTAGTGAAGATGAATAAACGTGAATGAAGAAAGGAAAGAGACAAATGGATTTGAAAGGACGAAGCTTTTTAAAACTTCTGGATTTTACGCCAGAAGAGATCACTCATATGTTGGATGTGGCAGCAGATTTGAAAGAAAAGAAGAAAAAAGGGGTTCCGGTGGATTTTCACCGGGGCAAGAATGTTGCTTTGATTTTTGAGAAGACAAGTACGAGGACCCGCTGTTCTTTTGAAGTAGCAGCGCATGATCTGGGGATGGGAACGACCTACCTTGATCCGTCTGGTTCTCAGGTTGGTAAGAAGGAGAGCATTGCCGATACGGCCAGAGTGCTGGGACGTATGTATGAGGGCATTGAATACCGCGGCTTTGAACAGGAAATCGTGGAGGAGCTTGCGAAGTATGCAAAAGTGCCGGTATGGAACGGCTTGACGAATGAGTTCCATCCGACACAGATGCTGGCTGATTTGCTGACGATTAAGGAGCATTTCGGATATTTACAAGGGATTAAGCTGACGTATATGGGCGATGCGCGTTACAATATGGGCAATTCCTTAATGGTAGCCTCTGCTAAGATGGGAATGCATTTCACCGCATGCACGACAGCGGCATATTTCCCGGATAAAGAGCTGGTAGAGCAGTGTCAAGAGATTGCGGCAGCAACGGGCGGCAGTATCCGTTTGACGGAAAGCGTAGAGGAAGGTACGAAAGATGTAGATGTCGTTTACACCGACGTATGGGTTTCCATGGGCGAGCCGGATGAAGTCTGGGCGAGCCGGATCCATGATTTACTGCCATATCAGGTGAACCGTGAAGTAATGGAAAACGCAGGTGAGAATGCGGTATTTATGCACTGTCTCCCGGCATTCCATGATTTACATACGGGGATTGGCAAGAAAGTGCATGAGAAATTCGGGATAGCGGAGATGGAAGTGACAGACGAAGTGTTTGAGTCGTCACAGTCAATTGTGTTTGACGAGGCGGAGAACCGCATGCATACGATTAAAGCTGTGATGGCACTGACTCTTGGCATGGATGAAAACGAAAGATAAACAACACGTATTCTTATCTTTCCCGTCAGGTTCTATGGCTGGCGTGAAGGAATTGACGATAACTGAGAGAAAGGCATGGTTATTAGTGTGAAAACGGATAAATCGGACATCCTTGCCCTGTTACGCAGTAGTGAGGATTATGTATCGGGACAACAGCTATGTAAGCAGTTTGGCGTATCCAGAACGGCTGTCTGGAAAGCGATCAATCAATTAAAAGAAGATGGCTACGAGATAGAAGCCGTTTCCCATAGAGGCTATCGTCTACTGGAAAGTCCTGATGTGCTTTCACAGAGCGAGGTATTAAGCCGTCTTACGACAAAATGGGCGGGACGGACATTGCACTATTTAGAGGAAACCGGTTCAACGAATATTGATGCGAAGCGATGTGCGGAAGAGGGAGAACCGCACGGGACAACTGTGATAGCAGAGAAACAAGTCGCAGGCAGAGGGCGTAGAGGAAGAAACTGGGAGTCTCCAGCGGGAAGTGCGATTTACATGACAATCATGCTAAAACCGGATTTTGTACCGGATAAAGCATCTATGCTGACACTGGTGATGGCGCTTAGCGTAGCAGACGCTATTGCTGAGAAGACGAATCTTCCTGCTGGGATTAAATGGCCGAATGATGTTGTCGTTCATGGGAAGAAAGTCTGTGGTATTCTGACAGAGATGAATGTGGAGTCAGATTATATCCAATATGTTGTCATTGGCGTAGGCATTAATGTCAATAATGCTGCGCCGGAGGAGTTCCCGGAAGAAATCAGGGACAAGGCGACTTCACTGAAGATAGAATCCGGCATGACAATATCCAGGGCGGAACTGTTGGAACGTGTACTTGTACATTTTGAGAAAAATTATGACACATTTGTCAGAACATTGGATTTAAGCTTATTGATGGAAGCTTATGAGGCCCGTCTGCTGAACTTAGGCAGAGAAGTGGAAGTGCTAGACCCGAGGGGGGCTTATACGGGAGTCGCCAGAGGGATTAACGGGACAGGAGAGCTGCTAGTGGAAACGGAAAATGGAGAAATGATAGAAGTCTATGCAGGTGAAGTATCTGTCAGAGGGATATACGGGTATGTCTAAGAGACGATGTGAAGCTGAGGGATTTATGGAGACATAGTGGCTGGGAGAAAGACATTTATTATAGTGTGAAAAAATTTTGCACAGGCTGAGAGAAAGGCATGGCTATTAGTATGGAAAATGAACGTATCGTGCTATGTGGTGCGAATGCTTATGAGCAGAAATATTATTTTAACGAACGATTTGCAGGGATTCCAGAGTCGGTAAAAGAAGAGCTGCGCATCATCTGTATTCTTTTCACACAAGAAGTGGGTGGTGTTTTTACCATCGTTTTCGAAAATGACGGAAGTGTCAGTCTAGAGACAGATGCTGAGGAAGAAGATGTGCTCTATGATGAGATAAGCAGCGGGCTGCTTGTCGGGGAAATCCGGCGTAACAGGCAGGAAATGTTAGAGTCGCTAAGCCTATATTACCGGGTATTTATCCTGCATGAGCAGTTAGACTGCTCTGACATGGAGGTTTAAGTTGAAAAAACAAAGATTTTTCAACCGGCAATTTGAGCCAGAGCCGGGGATATACCTTGATTGCAGTCGGAAATTTGAGATTTCCGACGCGCGTCATCGCAGAAAATTGTTCTGACATGGAGGTTTAGCATGAAAAGACTGACAATAGGGAATGTGACATTAGATAATCAGATCATACTGGCTCCCATGGCAGGCATAACAGACCTGCCTTTTCGCTTATTGTGCAAAGAAAAGGGCGCGGGCCTTGTTTGCACGGAGATGATAAGCGCCAAAGCGATTTTATACAAAAATAGAAATACAGGCCCTTTAATGGAAATCCATCCACGGGAGGGCATGGTGTCGTTACAGTTGTTTGGCTCGGATCCTGCGATTGTTGCTGGGATCGCAAGACAAATAGAGGAATGCCCTTTTTCCATTCTTGATATTAATATGGGATGTCCTGTGCCGAAAATCGTTAACAACGGAGAAGGATCAGCATTGATGAAAAACCCGAAGCTGGCAGGAGAAATTGTGTCGGAAGTTGTCAAAGCCATTCATAAGCCTGTTACGGTTAAAATCAGGAGCGGGTTTGATAAGGATCATATCAATGCGGTAGAGATGGCAAAAGTGATAGAAGAGGCTGGGGCGGCTGCCGTAGCGGTGCATGGCAGGACGAGAGAGCAATTTTACGCCGGAAGCGCTGATTGGGAAATCATAGCCAGAGTAAAAGAGGCTATCTCCATCCCGGTTATCGGAAACGGGGATGTAACTGATGGTGTCAGTGCAGCGAAAATGTTACAGATGACAAAATGCGACGGGATTATGGTTGGACGCGCGGCGAGGGGGAACCCCTGGATCTTCCATGACATAGAAACATATTTGGAAACCGGAGCTGTGCCGGAGCCGGCCTCGCACCAAGAACGTAAGGAAATGATGCTCCGGCATGCCAGGTTGCAGATGCAGTACAAAGGAGAATATACAGGCGTCCGCGAGATGAGAAAGCATATATCGTGGTATACGGCAGGAATGCCACATTCTGCGAGAGTCAGGGAAGCCGTCAATGCCGTAGGAAATTTTGCCGCATTAGAGGAATTAATAGAACAGATGTAGCGTATATTCTCATATGGGAAACGAAACAATACTCTATTATGTTACGGAAGAAGCTGTGACAGGCTCAGATCAAAGCATGGAGCTATATTTTTGGCAGAAAATAAATTTACGGTCTTTTGTCCTGGAAAACGATGGTATGGATGATATGACAGTTATCGCCATATTAGTTCCCAAGTTAGAGAAGAAGGGGCAAAAGCCAAAGAAATGGAAGAAGGAAAAACTCCTCCGTGCCATGGAAGCGGCAGCCGCTGCCCTTCCCAATGCGCATAAGGCGAAAGTGGCAATGCAGCCGCAGGTGCAGCAAATAGTAAGCCAGTTGGAAGGATATCCGGGGTCGGCTTTTTACTCTGATTGTTTTGCGCAGGATACGTCGCTATTGTGGTTCCTGACAGAGAAAATCCTGCAGAAAATATTGCCTTTGCCATATAAACGACAAACGCAGAATATTTTGCAAAAGCCTTTGCAGAAGCCTATACAGGCTGTTGTTTTGATGCTCGGTGATACGCTCTTTGTAGAAGAACAGATGCAGAAATTCTATGATATAATGCAGCCATATTTTCCATACATTAACAGACTGATGATCCTATATGACCTGGAAGATGACGTGCAGCGGATGAACATGCAGGAAGATAAGGTACGATGGATGAACGCACAGGAAGACAATGTGCGGCAGATGAATATGCAGGAAGACGACGTGCAGCGGATGAACATGCGGGAAGATGATGAACGCCGGATGAAAGTACAGGAAGACGGCGTACGGCGGATGAACATGCGGGAAGACGATGTACAACGTATGAACGTACTGGAAGACGGCGTATGGCAGGACAGAGAACCAGGTACTAAGATATGGCAAGGCAGCAAATCAGAAAGCGGCTTATACCGGGATGGCGCAACGTGGCGAGGTGAGCTGATGCGACAAGACGTCATAGGGAGTGCACAGGCAGAAGAGGATAATGATGCATTTGCTACGATTGAGCAGGCGCGCTTGGAAGAGGCGATCCAAGAATATACGGAGGAACTTTACTATGAATATGGCTTAGTCACATGGGTACAACAGTATGGGAAGGCTTACGTGAAACGACAAAATGTGAGGATTGGACAAAACCCGGCCTTGTTCTTAGACTATGGCATTTCGGCTAAGATCCCGTTCCATGCTATGCAATCAGGCGATCTATATCTGGATATTTTATCATCAGAAACAAAAGAGGCATTATTTCGGCGCAAATATATGGATATTTCCTATTTCTCTCCCAGGAAATATCTTGACACTATAGTAAAAAGTGGGTATGATAGATTAGTTAATTAGGTATCGTGTCTAAAATAAACAATGGAGAATAAAACATAGACAGGAAAGGGCGAATTGTCATGGAAGAGAAAAAGAATATTTTAACCTATGAAGGTCTTAGAAAATATGAGGATGAATTACATGAGCTCAAAGTCGTAAAGCGGCAGGAAGTAGCTCAGAAAATAAAAGAAGCGAGAGAACAGGGTGATTTGTCAGAAAATGCGGAATATGACGCAGCTAAGGACGAGCAGCGCGATATTGAGGCAAGGATTGAAGAGCTGGAGAAAATCCTGAAAAATGCAGAAGTCGTCGTAGAAGACGAAGTAGATTTGGACAAAATTAACATAGGGTGCCAGGTCAGAATTCTGGATATGGAATATGCAGAGGAACTGGAATATAAAATCGTAGGATCAACAGAGGCAAATAGCCTGAAAGGTAAAATCTCCAATGAATCACCGGTCGGCAAAGCTTTGATCGGCAGCAAAGTCGGTGACGTTGTGCAAGTAGAGACACAGGCTGGCGTGTTACAGTATAAGGTTTTATCAATTCAGAGATCGAATTAAAAACATAGGAAACGAAAGGAAACATCGAAGATGGCAGAGCAGCAGAATCAGGGAAACGGGCAGCAGGAGCAAGATATTCATCAGCTTTTAAAAGTAAGGCGTGAGAAGCTCACGACGTTACAAGAGAATGGGAAAGATCCTTTTGTGATTACAAAATATGACGTGACACATCATAGCCAGGAAATCAAAGATAATTTTGAAGTATTGGAAGGTAAGGCCGTATCGGTTGCGGGCCGTGTGATGTCCAAACGCGTGATGGGCAAGGCGTCTTTTTGCAATGTGCAGGATCTAGAGGGGAATATCCAATCTTATGTGGCGAGAGACAGCATAGGGGAAGAATCTTATGCGGATTTCAAGAAATATGATGTAGGCGATATTGTAGGAATCGAAGGCGAAGTGTTTAAGACGAAAACGGGTGAAATTTCGATTCATGCTGCTAAGGTGACGCTTTTGACCAAGAGCCTTCAGATTTTGCCTGAGAAATATCACGGACTGGTGAATACGGATATCCGTTACCGTCAGAGATATACAGACTTGATAATGAACGAAGAAGTGAAAAATACGTTCGTGATGCGCTCGAAAATTATCAGCTCAATCAGACGTTATCTTGATGGACAAGGCTTTCTGGAAGTGGAAACACCCATGCTCGTTTCTAATGCGGGAGGCGCTGCGGCGAGGCCGTTTGAAACGCATTACAATGCACTGGATGAAGATGTAAAGCTTCGTATTTCCTTAGAATTATACTTAAAGAGATTGATTGTAGGCGGCTTGGAGAGAGTTTATGAGATCGGCCGGGTTTTCCGCAATGAAGGACTGGATACGAGACATAACCCGGAATTTACGTTGATGGAACTGTACCAGGCATATACGGACTACAACGGCATGATGGAACTGACAGAGAACATGTTCCGCCATGTAGCGGAAGAAGTATGCAAAACGACCATGATCCCGTATGGCGACGATATGATTGATTTGGGCAAGCCTTTTGCCAAAATGACAATGGTAGAGGCTGTTAAGCAATATGCAGACGTAGATTTTGATGAAATCAAGGATGCTGCGGAGGCAAAACGGATTGCCGATGAAAAAGGCGTACATTATGAAGAGCGCCATACAAAGGGCGATATATTGAACCTTTTCTTCGAAGAATTCGTAGAGGAACACTTGGTTCAGCCGACATTTATCCTCGATCATCCGGTTGAGATATCTCCATTGACTAAGAAAAAACCTGGCAATCCAGATTACGTGGAGAGATTTGAGCTGTTCATCACTTGCCGGGAAATGTGTAATGCATATTCGGAGCTCAATGACCCCATTGACCAGAGAGAGCGTTTCAAAGCACAGGAAGCAGCTCTAGCGGCTGGCGATGAAGAAGCGAACACTACTGATGAAGATTTCTTAAATGCGCTTGAGATTGGCATGCCGCCAACAGGGGGCATTGGGTATGGGATCGATAGGTTAGTGATGTTGCTAACGAATTCCCCGGCGATCAGGGATGTGTTGTTGTTCCCGACGATGAAGTCACTGGATAAGTAAAGTTCAGTAAAATCAAGGGTTTTGAGAGGTTTATCAAACTTTACTAACATAGGTGCTAACATAAATTTTGGTTAGATAATACCTGATAATACCCGAAAAGTATCAAATAGCAGTCTTTGATTCCAACAGAATAATTCGTACGAAAGGACATTTTCCTAGAGAAATCTAAGAGAATGTCCTTTTTTGTTATGGTCAGGCAATGAATAAAATCAAAAAGGAGGTCATGAATTATGACAAGCACAGCGAAAAGAGCAGGCGTTACCACGGTTCTGCCCGTAAAGCAGAAGACAGAAGGCATAACTTTTAAGGACAAAGAACACGAAGAATTTTATTTCTTGTACTTGCCAAAGTGCAGGACACAGGATGTATGCCACAAGGCATTGATATACTGCCTCGGAATCAGTGCGGACACAAGAAACAACATAAACCAGATTTTTAATATTAGGATAGATTGTATCAATACGGACTGTCTTTATGATGGCTGGATAAGCAGCGGGAGCGCAAAAGCCGTAAGGCTGGCGTTCAGCTTATACTGCAACAGTGCGCCGAGCGATTTTGCGCATGATGATTTGGAAGAACAGTTAGATGAGTACGGATATTATACGGTAGAAGATTTATTCTGCTGCGGTTTATGCTCAAATCCAACAAGTTGGATTACATTTTTGGGAAGCAGTCAGGCTCCGCTATCCGGAATACTGCAATCAGGGATGAGTAAGAATGGAGGATTTAGATGCTGAAAATACGGCTTCAAGGAACAACAAAAGACTTAAAGTGGTTTAAAAAGATTCTTGAAAAGGACAGAAGAATCACGGTGTTGTCCGTATCCGAGCCATTTGCCAATAAGGGTACAAATAAACTGGCAAGACAGGGAAAGAAAGTATTGCTCATTGATGTGGACGCGCAGGGATCCCTTATGGCAAGTCTCGGATATACGGAGCCGGACAAGCTGGAAGTGACGCTGGTGACCATCATGGAGCAGATTGTAAACGAGGATTTCCCAGAATCTGACGAAGGAATACTTCATCATAACGAGGGCGTATAGTTGCTTCTGGCAAATATAGAATTCTCCGGCATCGAGGTATCGCTTATCAATATCCTCAGCCGAGAGACAGTCCTCAAAGAGTATGTGAACAGTGTGACGGAGTCATATGATTATATTCTCATAGACTGTATGCCGTCACTCGAAATGGTGACCATCAATGACCTTGCTTGTGCCGATTTCGTCCTGATACCCGTACAGGCCGCATATCTGCCGTTAAAGGCTTAGAACAACTCATTGAGACAATCGGCAGGGTAAGGCGCCAAATCAATCCTAAACTGGAAATAGAAGGCATCTTAATGACGATGGTGGACAGCCGGACGAACTACGCAAAAGAAATCAGCAGTATTCTGATAGGAACATACGGTGATAAAGTAAAGATATTTGAAAATATTATCCCCATTTCCGTAAAGGCGGCGGAGATATCGGCAGCCGGAATAAGCATTTATGCACATGACCCGAAAGGAAAAGTAGCGGTAGCTTATGCGGGACTGGCAAAGGAGGTGCTGTCTAATGGCTAATACAGCGAAAAGGGGCGTTATGGCAAACATCAAGCTGAACGGATATGATGCCCTGTTCGGGGCGTCTGAATGCGCAGATGCGGAGGCGCATATCATAGAAGCGCCTTTAGGGGAATTACATGGCTTCAAGGCCATCCATTCCACGTACTGGATGATGAAAAGATGGAAGAAACAGTAGAAAGCATCCGCCAGTATGGCGTGCTTGTACCGGGGATTGCAAGACCGGGGAAAGGCGGCGGCTATGAAATCATAGCCGGACACCGCCGGAAACACGCATCCGGACTTGCGGGCAGGGAAACAATGCCGATAGTAGTCCGTCATTATTCTGATGACGAAGCGACAATCATCATGGTAGACTCGAATATTCAGCGGGAAGACATTATGCCGAGTGAAAAGGCGAAAGCCTACCGGATGAAATATGAAGCCTTAAAGCATCAAGGGAAAAAGGCAGAAGGCAGGACTATCGAGGAAATGGGCAAAGAGGCAGGAGAGAGCGCAAAGACAGTCCAGAGATACATCTGGCTGTCCCGATTGTCAGATGGGCTGCTTGCTATGGTGGATATGAAGAAAGCAGGCTTCATGCAGGGCCTGGATATTTCATTGCTTGACATCGAAGCACAGGAGTGGGTATTTACCGTTCTGGAAGAAAATAATACCGGCGTAAATATTGCACAGTCAGCAAAATTAAAGGAGTGCGGGAAAAATGGAGAGCTTACGCCCGCAATGGTAAAGCTGATTCTTTCCGAGGAAAAGCCGATAAAATCAGCCATTATTTTGCGGACACATACGGCAGGGAAGAGATAGAGAGCATCATTTACCAGCTCTTAGACGAATGGCACAGCAGATAGTAGGGAGGATGCGCATTGCATGGAAAAGGCTTTGAAATTTAATTATTCTATGGGATTGAAGCCGAGCAGTTTTCCTGTTACAGAGTGCCGCGGCTGTTGATAAAAGATATACGTTTCAGGGATTTGTGAAGCAAAGCTCCTTTATGGGTTAATGCTTGACAGGCTTTCCCTGTCCATGAAGAACGGATGGCTTGATGATGAAAACAGGGCATACATATACTATACGCTGGAAAATATCGTGGAGAATTTAGGATGTTCCACGGGGAAGTGTGTAAAGGTACTGGCGGAACTGGATGATAAAAAGGGAATCGGCTTGATTGAACGGAAAAAACAGGGACTTGGTAAACCGGATATCATTTATGTAAAGAAATTTGATTCTTTTGAAGATAACAGACACCTGGAAAACAGGGAAGAAAACCGTGCTGCAACTGTCGAAAGTCCAGACTTGCAAAATATGCAGCCTAAATATAACAACAATAATACTGACTCAAGTTATATTAATCCTATCAATCAATCAGAGCAGAGTAAGGAAGTGATTGATAGGATAGAAAGCGCATCTGGCTGTATAGGGCAGATAAAAGCAAATATCGAATATGACATTTTCATGAACGATAGCAGCTATCATGACAGGGAGCTGTATCATGAACTTTATGAGATAATCTATGAGAAAGTCTGCATAAAACATGAGGCAGTCCGGATTGGCGGCGAAGTCTATCCGTATGAACTGGTAAAAGAGTGGTTCATGCAGTTAAACAGTTTCCATTTACAGTATGTCATTGACTGTATGCAGAATACGACCGTAAAGATAAACAATGTCAAAGCGTACATGATTACCGCCCTGTACAATGCGCTCTCGACCATGAAGCATTACTACCAGCAGGAAGTCAACCATGATATGTATGGCGGCGGATGGCAGGAGAAAGGAATTACAACATAAAAGTCAACTTGTAGTTCAATGTCCTACAAGTTATAGTAAATTTCATAAAATACAGCGACAAGGCAGATACAAGACCAGAACGGTTCCGTATCTGCCTTTTTTACGTTATGATATTGTCAATATTGGTTTACACTTTTTTCACAAGGATATAAATGCCTAAGCTGCAATGTCCAGAGATTCATAATATCCCTGCCGCTTGACCATAGGAGGAAGCCCTTCATTGGAGGAGCATATCCTCTTGTTATTCCAATAAATGATAAAATATCTAAAGATGAGGGCTTTCAGTTCTCCCACAGTCATCTTTTCTGTATCATGCCTCCCATAGATGAGTCCCTCTTTCATACGTGCCCACATGCTTTCACACCGGGCATTGTCATGGCAGCGTCCGTCGGCGCTGTTCATGCTTTGGAGGATGCCGTATTTTGCAATGCTCTTACGGTAGGTTTCACTGGTGTACTGCGATCCACGGCCAGAGTGGTTGGCCGCTCCCCTGAGCGCCGGATGGGAATGGGCGGCGCTGGCAAGCGTGCGGTTACACAATGCGGCTTTCATGTTCGTGCCCATTGCCAGGCCTAAAACCGCGGCGTCGAAACAGTCAAATATGGCAGACACGTAGGGTTTCCCGTCTTTTGCTTTGATTTCGGTTATGTCCGTGGCGCATTTTTTGAGCGGCTCTGTAGACCGGAAATCTCTTTTCAGCAGGCCATCGGATTTGCGCGCTTCACGGCCTGCTCTGGTGGTCCCATTCGGTTTGCGTTCCGGACGGTGGCTGAGCCCGATTTTCTCCATGGCGCGGTAAACGGCCCGTTCTGCGGGTATGCGGGCGCCTTCCGGCTGTTCCAACAGAAGAGCCTGATACATACGGGCTCTTCCATAAGTGTCATTGCATTCATCTTCCGCCACAATTGCCCGCATGGCATCCGCCAGATCCTGATATTTCCACGGACGGCCTTTGTTCGCCAGATATTTATAAAATCCCTGCCGTGTCACGTTTAACATCCGGCAGTAGAAAGAAATCTTTCCTTTGATAACGCCGTCCTCCGTTTTTAAGGCGATCAACATCATTCCCTGCCCCTTGCAGGCTTCCGGCGGCTGGCGGCGAAAAAAGCGCTTGCTTCCTCAAGGGATTCGTTTTCTTCCTTTAAACGGCGGATTTCTTTTCCTGCTCCTTGGCCTGCCTGCGCAGGAGCGTAAGCTCTTCCGCCAGGTTCATGGCTGTCTGTGGTGTATGTGGTTCGGAACCGATGTCAAGCCGTCCCTCCCTTGCGGCTTTCATCCATGCATGCATTGTGTTTTCAGGGATGCCTAATTCAGCAGCCGCTTTTGCGCCGCCAATTTCCTTTGCCAGCTTTACCGCCTGGATTTTGTATTCCATGTCGTACTTCCGTTGTTGTTTTGCCATTGTAGCTGCCTCCTTAATTCTCTTTGATTATACATCAATTCCTTGCGTTTGAGGTGTCAACTAAAATGATACAACATCAATTTGTCAAAGGGGCAGAAACTAAACCGATTAAAGGAACTGTCAAAAATGTATGCCCTCTATATGCCAATCCAAGCCACCTATAAAGAGAGCCAGTCACTAAAAGGGG
>CAJTSL010000029.1:45848-46056 GCA_910578845.1 uncultured Lachnospiraceae bacterium | reverse complement strand
CTTGCTTCCTCAAGAAATTCATTTTCTTCTTTCAGGCGGTGGATTTCTTTTTCCTGCTCTTTGGCCTGTTTGCGCAGGAGGGACAATTCCTCTGCGAAATTCATTGCCGTCTGTAGTGTATGCGAGCCGGAACCGACATTCAGCGGTCCTTCCCTTGCCGCTTTCATCCATGCATACATGGTGTTTTCAGGGATTCCAAGTTCAAAAG
>CAJTSL010000029.1:14245-45808 GCA_910578845.1 uncultured Lachnospiraceae bacterium | reverse complement strand
CCAAGTTCTGTTGCTGACTTTACGGCCTGGATCTTGTATTCCACGTCGTATTTCCTTTGTTTTTTGCCATTATAGCTGTCCCCTTATCTATGTGGCTGGATCTTATGGGATGGAAAGCGGAACTATTTTACAGAATAATTATAATACGGATGGAGATGAGGCAGTGGCAGTAGGACGCACCATACAGCCGGGGCTGGCGGCGGTATCCAGACAGAAAGGGATTCCCATGTGTCAGCCACTTCTGGAACAGATGCAGGAAATACCGCAACTCTCCGGCTCTTTTTATTCTATGTGGCACTGGCTTGAGGTTGGGCGAACTGCTTTGGAATACAAACCCTCTCATACTTGCAGAAGGAGTTATGTAACCAACTGTCTGGACAAGGGCATGAAGCTGGCATTGGTTTCAAAAAATGTAGGACATAAGAATAAAAGTACAACCTTGAGGCTGATGGGTGGCAGTGAACAAACCCTTAAACATAGCGAAAACCCCTAAAACCGCGTCTTCCGCAGTCCTAGAGGCTTTCTTAGGGGAGGATAAGTATTTCCTTATCTTTTGACTAATATCATTGTTGCCAGATCTACGAAGAATATACACCGAAACAATAAAATCTGAAAAATTTTTTCTAAAAACCTAAAAAGCTCTCAGCGAATCCTTTTTAGTAATTTATAATGCCACAATATCTTGTGAAATCAGTCTTGCTCTTGTATAATATGTATGGATATGCAGGAGCATAAACAAGAGATAAAAAGAATAGATGTCGATGCGGACATATGACAATTGGGAGAAGAAGGATAAAGGAAAATCATCATGCTGACAACAAAAGAGATCGTGAAGCTAACAAATAAAGCTTTTTATGCGCGTGGCAGGGACATTTATGAATCCGGTGGCGTAGATCATTTTAGCGCAGAGGAAATCGGAGATGGCATATGGTATATTTCAGCGGATGTCTTGGGAAGCGGTTATCGTTATTACCGTGTAGAACTGGAATATGATGATGGGCAGGACGAATTGACATCCTGTTTTTGTGAATGCCCAGCTTTTTATCAATATGATGATTTATGTAAGCATTGTGTTGCGGTGCTTCTTTGCTTTGTGGACTTTATAGAGGAGCATCCGATTTTGTTCTTAAGAAAAAGGAGGCAGGAAGGAGAGCGGCTTGCTCTTGCGGATCAGCCAGTGACGACGCCGGCGATGCAAGGCCTTTTGATGAAGAATTTCATGCAGCAGACGTATCCGATCGTGTATAAGGACATCTATAAAAAAGTGCGCCTGGATACCTATTTGGAGTATTCGGAGAGAACAGCGAAAGTAGAATTCCGTATAGGCATATCTAAGATGTATGTGCTAAAGGATATATTTGGCTTCGTGAAAAATATGCAGGAAGCAGCGGAATATGCATATGGGAAACAGCTACAGTTCATCCATATGAAAGAGGCATTTACGGAAAATGCGGGCAAGATGGTAGAGTTTATCCTCCACTGGGCGCAGAAGAACGCTGGCAGGTTTGAAGAGTATGCATATTACGGGTTCTATCATGCGCAAAGCTACCGGAAGGTAAGGGATTTGGATCTAGACGATATCGAGTTGGAAGAACTGTTATGTGCGACCGGCGGGGAGGAATTTTATGTTAACTACTGTGGCAGTGGAGAACGGAAATGGCGGGTCGCTGATGAAGAATTAGGGAATGATGTAACGATTACGGGAGAAGAAAACGGCATCCACGTGGCATTGGATTACGTTTATGATTTCTTGGGGGAGAAGTATTATTGGTATTTTCTTGACGGGCTGATCTATATGGTGGAGCGAAAGCGGCTAGAGCCGGTCCGGGATTTTCTGGACTGTATGTCGCAGATCCCGGAGAGGAAGGCTTTTATCCGCAAAGAGGATGTGCCAGTTTTTTGCAGACAGATATTGCCACAACTAGAAAGGTTTTATGGGTGTCAGAAGATCGGCTTGGACGTGACAGCGTATTTACCGGCTGTTGCAGTGTTTGAAATTTATCTGGATGTACCGCAGAAAGATCTGATCACTTGTAAGGCATTTGTACGTTACGATGAGGATAAATATGCTTTATTTGGAAAGGAAGAAGAGAAAAAACAGAGCGCGCGGGACTTCTTCCGGGAGATAGAAGTGGGAGATCTTGTTTCTTCCTATTTTAATGCATATGATGAAAAAGAGGGCATGATGGCACTTTCCGGGGATGAGGACAAGCTGTACGAGCTGTTGGCATATGGCATTCCCTGCATGCAGGAGATTGGGGAAGTCTATGTGTCGGATGCGTTAAAGCGTCTGCGCCTGCTGCCCTCGCCGGCTGTCTCCGTAGGCATTTCCTTGGCAGGGGATATGCTGGAGCTTACGATGAGCAGCGATGACATGCCGATGGGACAGCTTATTGAAGTCTTGTCGAAATATGATAGGCGGAAAAAGTATTTTCGCTTGAAGAATGGCTGTTTTGTGGATGCGAGCGGCGAGGGGCTAGAAGCGCTTGCGCGCATGAAAGATGAGCTGGGGATTACGGACAGACAGCTTAAGAAAGAGCAGATAACGTTGCCGAAGTACAGGGCATTTTATTTGGATGAGGAATTGGTGCAACAGTCTGCTTTTGGCGTGACACAAGATAAAGGCTTCCGGGAATGGATCCAGGGCATGAAGTCTTGCGCTGATACCGGATCCGAGGTGCCGGCAAGCTTGGAAGAGATCATGCGGGAGTACCAGAAAAAGGGATTCCAGTGGATTAAAATGTTAAAAAATCATGGGATAGGCGGAATCCTTGCAGACGATATGGGGCTTGGGAAGACTCTACAGGTGATCGCATTTCTCCTATCCGAATATATAGACGCCAGGTCAAATGAAAACAAGCGGTGTATCATCATAACTCCGGCGTCTCTTGTATTCAACTGGAGCAGCGAGATAGAACGTTTTGCACCGGCGCTGCATGTAGTGACTGTGACGGGGAACGCGGCGGAACGGCAGAAAGTGATACGGAGTTCCGGGGAGCGGGATATTTTGCTGACGTCATACGATTTGCTTAGGCGGGACATCGACTATTATGTAGGGATTCATTTTTACTGTCAGATCATTGATGAAGCGCAGTATATTAAGAACCATAATACACAAGTGGCAAGAGCAGTAAAGGAAATGGAAGCAGGGTTTAGGCTGGCGCTTACAGGGACGCCAGTGGAGAACAGGCTAAGTGAGCTTTGGAGCATCTTTGATTTCCTGATGCCCGGGTTCTTATATTCATACCAGCATTTTAGGGAATCGATTGAGATCCCTATTGTGCAAAATGGCAATGAAGAGGCAATGCGCAGGCTGCGGAAGCTGATCAATCCTTTTGTGTTGCGTAGATTGAAGAAAGATGTGCTGGCAGACCTGCCGGATAAGATAGAGGAAAATGTATATGCTAAGCTAGAAGGCGAGCAGCAGAAACTGTATGACGCCCACGTGCAGCGGATGCGCATGATGTTAGATAAGACCAGCGAGGAAGAGTTTAAGACAGCAAAGATACAGATTCTTGCGGAACTGACCAAATTGCGTCAGATATGTTGCGAACCGGCGCTTATTTTTGAAGGTTATGCGGAGAATTCCGCAAAGGCGCAGATGTGCATGGATTTGGTGAGAAACGCCATAAACGGCGGGCATAAGATCCTTCTCTTTTCCCAGTTTACCTCTATGTTGGATCATATTGGCAAAGCACTGGACAAAGAGGGGATCCGATACTTTATGTTAACCGGAGCGACGCCGAAAGAGAAGCGGATACAGATGGTCGAGGATTTTAACCATGACGATACGCCTGTTTTCTGTATTTCTTTAAAAGCAGGAGGGACGGGCCTGAACCTGACGGCGGCTGATATCGTTATCCATTACGATCCGTGGTGGAACCTTGCCGTGGAGAATCAGGCGACAGACCGCGCGCACCGGATTGGCCAGGAAAATGTTGTCAATGTCTATAAGCTGATCGTAAAAGGGACGATCGAGGACAATATTGTGAAGCTACAGGAGAGGAAGCGCGAGCTGGCGGAACAAGTGCTGGGCGGCGATGGAATGGGAGGCGCGAGTTTCACGAAGGAAGAGCTGTTGGAGTTATTGCAATATTAGAAAAATAAATTTACTTTTTGTCTGAAATGTTATATACTAACGGGGTAAAAGAATACTGGATAAAGGTGGTTTTATAAAATGGCATTATTACAACAATGGCGCGATATGGCTTATTCTGAAACAGCGAACAAAAACGACTTACAGAGACTGTGGGCGGTTTATTTTGGGAAGGAAAAAGATATTTATGCACAGCTTCTAAAAAATCCTGATGAAGTCGTAGAAGGGACAGTCAAGGAATTAGCGGAGAAGTATGATATTGATATCATGACAATGACAGGATTCCTGGATGGGATCAATGACAGCTTAAAAGAAGCGAACCCGATTGAGGAAATGGAAGAAGACACCAAGGTAAACCTTGGCTTTGAGAAAGCTCTTCTATATAAGAACATGGTAGCGGCCGGCGCGGACTGGCTGTATAACTTAGAAGAGTGGAACGATATTTTCGATGAGGAAACCCGAAAGAGTCTTTATAAGGAGCAGAAGGAGTCTACTACGATCCACAAGGCGCCGAAGGTATACCCGAATGATCCATGCCCATGTGGAAGTGGTAAGAAATATAAAAAATGCTGTGGAAAAAACGTGTAAACGAGCGTGAACAGACAAAAGAAAAAAGGAATTTGGCATTTATCCCGCTATTTTTAACCTTGTTATGCCTGCTTGGCGGTTATGGGCAGAGGCGGGAGACTACGTCTATTGTCCGATGGGTCGTAATCGAGCCTGCGGACGAGGCAATATACCTTGCTTCGGCAGTGGAAGTGCCACCGGAGGAAGAAGAGACGGTTTCCGGGAATGAGATAGAGGGCTTGGAGAGCGAAGTGAGCGCCGTTTTTGATAAGGTCAATCAGGTAAGGGCAGAAGCAGGATTAGAGGAACTTGTCTGGTGTGACGAACTTGCTGAAGCGGCGGATATTAGAGCGAAAGAAATCCAGGAGGCATTTTCCCATACACGACCGGACGGAAGCGAATGGTGGACGGTAAACCGAGAGATCATATATGGTGAGAACCTTGCGAAAGGGTATCAGGACGCGGAGAGCGTGATGAGCGCCTGGATGGAATCTTCTGAGCATAAAGACAATATCTTATATGCCGGTTTTGAGTCAATCGGGATAGCGGTGTTTGAGTATGACGGGAAATGGTACTGGGCGCAGGAGTTTGGGTATTAAGGCGTTATGCGGATCATGGCGGAATTTAAGCTTCGGGAAATATGATACGAAACATGATTGTTACAATCGCCTAAGCGGAAGAAGGAGAAGGGACTGGAAATGGATAAACCGGAAATCCAGAGCGGTGCGGATAGAACAGATATACCGGAAATCCCACAGGGAGGCTCGCGGGTCGGTTACGCAACGGCTCTGTTTGAGTGCGGTTATAATTGTGCGCAGTCCGTATTTGCGGCTTATGCCGATTTATTTGGCATGGACAGGCACACGGCGCTTAAAATGTCAAGCGCTATGGGCGGCGGCATCGGGCGCATGAGGGAAGTGTGTGGCACGGTGGCGGCGATGGCTATGCTTGCAGGCCTCAAAGAAGGGAACGACGATCCGGGGAATGAGGAAGCAAAAGAGCGCATCTATGCTTTGGTGCGCCAGATGAGCGCATCATTCAAAGAGCAGCAGGGAACGATAATCTGTAGGGAATTGTTGGGGATAGAAGGAATGGAAGAGAGTGCGAAGCCAACACGCAGGACGCCGGAATACTATGCTACAAGACCGTGTGGGAAAATCGTTGCTTGTGCGGCGAAGATTATTGAAGAGGAACTTTGTAAGGAATCAGTTGTATGAGTTTGTATGCAATCGTATGGATGCAATAGATAGATTGGATGACGAGCCGCTATGCGGCAAGGAGGGGTCATATGGTGATAGCGGAACTTGCGATCATAAAAAAAGCGTGGACTGAAATCAAGAAATCATCGGTACAGTTGTTCCAAGGCGAGATTACGATCAGTAAAAGGGAATGCTGGATGATAGGAACGATATTGGTGCTGGCCGGGATTGCTCTTGGGTTGATCAATGCGCCACTGACGCACGGCGTCAATGTCAGCATAGGCAGCAACAATGGGAATGACAACGGTAATGGAAATGGGAACAATAATGGCAATGCGCCAGAGGGAGATAAAGCTGCTCCGGCGGATGGAAAAGACGGATTATGTGAGCCGGAAACGCCGAAAGCGGACAAGAAAAAATGTGAGCATAAGAAAAAATGCAGGCATAAGAAGAGAAGACTATAGGTTTGCAATTGCCTATAAGGACATATATTGAAGAAGGGAGCATGATATTCATGAAAATTACATTGAAGGATGGTTCCTGCAAGGAATATGCACAGCCAATGAGCATATATGATATCGCCGTAGATATTTCAGAAGGACTTGCAAGAGTGGCATGTGCGGGTGAAATTGACGGTAAAATAGAAGACCTTAGGACAGTGATTGAAAATGACTGTACATTGAATATTGTAACGGTAAGCGACGAAGCCGGCTTGCGTGTCATCCGGCATACGGCTTCCCATGTTCTTGCAGAAGCGGTCAAAAGGTTATTCCCGGAGGCAAAAGTAACGATTGGCCCTGCAATTGACGAGGGTTTTTATTATGACTTTGATGCGGCTCCTTTTTCCAGGGAAGACTTGGATCAATTAGAAGCCGAGATGAAGAAGATTATCAAAGAAGGCCATAAACTGGAACGCTTTACGATGCCCAGAGAGGAAGCGATCCGCTTTGTGGAAGAAAAGGGAGAGCCTTACAAGGCTGAGCTGATCCGTGATTTACCGGAGGATGCGGAGATATCTTTCTATGACCAGGGCGGTTTCGTGGATCTGTGCGCGGGCCCGCATCTGATGAGCACGAAGGGGATTAAGGCGTTCAAGCTGACGTCATCTTCTATGGCATATTGGCGGGGAGATTCCAATAAAGCGCAGTTACAGAGGATTTACGGCACTGCATTCCAGAAAAAGGAAGAGCTTGCCGCTTATCTGGAACATTTAGAAGATATTAAGAAACGCGACCATAATAAATTAGGACGTGAAATGGAACTGTTCACGACAGTAGATGTCATTGGACAGGGGCTTCCGTTGCTGCTTCCTAAGGGAACTAAGATGGTCATGAAATTACAACGCTGGATAGAGGATTTGGAAGATAAAGAGTGGGGATATGTGCGTACGAAGACCCCATTAATGGCTAAAAGCGATTTATATAAGATTTCCGGTCATTGGGATCATTATAAAGAGGGCATGTTCGTGCTTGGAGATGAAGAAACGGACAAAGAAGTATTTGCGCTTCGCCCGATGACATGTCCTTTCCAGTATTATTGTTATAAAAATAGCCAGCATTCTTATCGTGACTTGCCGATCCGCTATGGAGAGACATCGACCTTGTTCAGGAACGAGGATTCCGGTGAGATGCATGGTTTGACAAGAGTGCGCCAGTTTACGATTTCCGAAGGGCATCTTGTCATTCGTCCCGATCAGGCGCAGGAAGAGTTAAAGAGCTGTCTGGATCTGGCATATTATTGCCTTTCTACATTGGGGTTACAAGATGAGGTGACTTACCGTCTCTCAAAGTGGGATCCTGATAACAAAGAGAAATACTTAGGAGATGACGAGTATTGGGAATCCACGCAGAGCAAGATCCGTGAAGTCCTGATTGAAAAAGGCGTCCCCTTTACAGAAGCGGATGGTGAAGCGGCATTTTATGGGCCGAAGATTGATATTCAGGCCAAGAATGTATATGGCAAAGAAGATACCATGATTACGATACAGCTTGACTGTGCGATTGCAGAGAATTTCGATATGTATTATATTGACCAGAATGGCGAGAAAATCCGTCCTTATATTATCCATAGGACTTCTATGGGATGCTATGAGAGGACGCTTGCGTGGCTGATAGAGAAGTATGCGGGGAAATTCCCGACATGGCTTTGCCCCGAACAGGTGCGCGTATTGCCAATTTCTGAGAAATACGAAGAGTATGCAGAACATGTCAGAAAAGAATTGGCGAAGAACGATGTGGATGTAACGGTTGACAACCGTTCCGAGAAAATCGGCTTCAAGATTCGGGAAGCAAGGCTTTCGAAGCTTCCGTATATGCTGGTAGTAGGGCAGCAAGAAGCGGAAGACGGCACTGTTTCTGTCAGAAGCCGTTTTGCAGGAGATGAGGGCGTGAAGGCCTTGGATGATTTCATTGAGCAGATCTGTAAGGAAATCAGGACCAAAGAAATCCGTCAGGAGGAGCCACAGGGAGAAAATAAGCAAGCGCAGTAGGAGTAGGGATGTGCTTGTTTGGATTGGCTCTGAGAGTAGAAATGTGAAAATATGCAGTTTAAGAGAAAGGCATGGTTATTGCTATGAAAATGTCTCCACAAGTAGGATGCCCTGCCGCAGTAAAGAAGATATCCGTTAAAGAGGCTTTTGGATGGCTTTTTGTGATTGCCGGCCTTGTGATGCTTGGCAATAGCCTGCGCCTATGCCTTAGCAGGGATATTTGGTATGATGAGCTGTTCACCATGGGAATGATAGAACATTCCTATGGTGAATTAATTCATTTTACGGCAAAGGACGTGCATCCGCCGTTGTATTATTGTATTGCGAAGGCAATTGTAGATTTATGGAAACTAATTGTGCCGTCAGCGGATGCCGTTATGATAACGAAGATGGTATCAGTCATGCCGTACTTTTTATTGGTTTTTTATGCACTTACGTATTTGCGGACAAGATTTGGGATTTTCGTGGCTGGCCTTTTTACTTTCTGTATCGTGTCCATGCCACAGATGAGTGCATATACGGTAGAAATGCGTATGTATAGTTTTGCGTTGTTTTTTGTGACAGCGGCGTTTTTTCATGCGTATGGGATTCTTTACGACAGGGAATGTGAGGGTGCGGATACGCATTACCGGCTAAAGCATTATGCGGCATTGGCATTTTATGGGCTTGCGGCAGCTTATACCCAGTATTTTGCATGTGTCGCTGTCATTATGGTTTATCTGTACCTGCTCGTATGTCTGTTATGGCGCTACTGGCGGGCAAAGCGGCAGCATATGCCTGCTTCTATGGGAATTTTAAAAGGCTGGCTGGCCTGTGTCCTCGTGTCAGTCATCGGCTATATGCCGTGGCTATTTGTGCTTTTGTCACAGATCCGGACGGTACGTACGAATTATTGGATTTTGCCGTTGACGTGGAGAAGCATTGGCGGCTGTGTGAAATTCCTGATGAAGCCTGCTTTTGCCAATGAGGGCGTTAATGTCATACTGGCGGTTGTCTTGTTTTTATTATATGTCGGCTTGCTTGTCAGGTATGGCTATAGGGTATATAGATGTTGCAAAGCATGTGTAGGACAAGCGTCATATGATGGGAACGGATCCAGGCAGTTCAGCTATGCTTTTGCCGGCTGTATGGTGTTATGCGGTCTGGTCTGTTTTGGATTTCTGGCTTCCGTGTTGATAAGGCCGATCTTTGTTTACCGGTATATGCTTCCGGCAATGGGATGTTTCTGGCTTTGCTTTGCGCTTTGCCTGGACGCGTTATCAACCGGGCAATCATTGAGCCAGCCTACACGAATGACTGTAGACGAGAATATGTCAGGGAATAAAATGCAGACAACCATACCGGAACTTATCATGAGAGCGTTCTTTTGGGCATCTGTATGCCTGGTTTCCGTCGTAGGGTTCCGGGATTATCGCGCATTCATGGGTGAAGAAGAATACAAGATTGTATTGATGAAAGAAACGGAGAAAGCAATTTCCGATATTGCAAAAGATGACATTATCCTCTATAATTTTGACCAGTTGCAGGCGGTAGAAGGATATTATAGAGACCAAGAGACTTACTTGTGGGGAGGAGAGCCAGAAGCGCTGATTGTAGAGATGTTTGGGAATAAAGCTTCTGTGGAAAGCGTCTCCCGGATCAAGGATTGGCTGTCTGCGGGCAAAAAAGTTTGGTTTTTTGGAAGTTTTAACAGTAGGGATGATATTTGTAAGGAATGGGAGACAGAGGGCATTCATGCGGTAGAGACAGGAAGCTATTTGTTAGAGCGGTACTGGTTCAATATTTATGCCGTTAGCTTGGATAGTCAATGCCCCAGTCTGGCAGAGGGTTAGTGCAGCAATGATCCAGTTTCACAATGGGTTCGTAGGCATGTTTACATTTTTTGGATAATCTGTCGTCTATCTGCATATTTTTATGCCATAAGGCAATAATAACCTTGATAACGTGTTTTCATGCGTTAGGGAAACCAAAATTTAGAGAGTAAAATCAAAGGGTTAATTAGGAGGTTATTATGGCAGAATTAAAATGTGGTGTGGAAAATTGTTGTTATAATGAGGAGTGCCGCTGCTGTAAAGGCGATATCATGGTAGGCGGTCAGCACGCGGATACGAGCAGGGATACCTGTTGCGAGAGCTTTTCGAATCGGAAAGGCGATTCCTATACCAGCTCGTTAAATCATCCGAGCAAAGTCATCAGTATTGATTGTGAAGCGACCAATTGTGTGTATAATAGTAACTATAAATGCCATGCAGAGCATGTAGATATTAGCGGCTGCGGCGCAGCGGATTGCAAAGGAACGGAATGCGCGACCTTTAGGGAAGCTTAATCTTTAAGAAATCTTATTTGGTACAAAGGTACAAAATTTAGGGGAGGTTAAGCAACAGAGAGCGCGTCCGGCAATAGATAAGGCAGGTTAGACAGATGAGAAGAGATAAGGACAAAAGGATGCGCTTTCTTCTACTTGGCGTGTGGCTTATGATTTCCATAAGCGGATGTGGGAAGGATGCGGCGAAAGAGGTGACGGCGCCGATCGAATCAGAAGCGCAGGAGCCGGGAGCGGAGAATGCTACAGGATCGGAAGGAGAAGCTGCTGCGGAGCCGGGAGCGGAAAATGTTGCCACACCGGAAGAAGAGGGCACAGAGGCTGCACCGGAAGACATTGCGATAGACGAAGAGACGAAAGAAGAACTGACGACCCAGTTGTTACAGGAGAATGAGCTCGATACCTCTGTTGTTGAGAATATGAAAGCAACACGGGGATGTACATTCGCATTACCGGAGGGATTTACTGAGGCAGAAGATATACCTGGTATGTATGTTACCAAACGTTATCCGATAGACGCTTCCACGATTTATTATGTGGAGATGGAGAAAGACATCTCTCTACAGCTTATGACGGAGGAAACATTCTTAACGCAGATTCAGCGTAACTTTAAGGAAATATATGGTACGGATGTGGCAGTGGAGCTGAAAAGTTATGAGAAGATAGAGATAGACGGCTATCCTGCATTCCGTATTCTATGTTCTTATGTGGTGGATGAGGTCGAAATTACCCAGTTAGAGTATGTGATCAATGCCGATAAGAGTTACGTTATTACATATTCCCAGACGGATGAATACGATAGGATGGAAGAGTTTGAAGAGAGCGCGTCAACGATACATCTTGAATCGGAATAGCTTAGGATAACGAAAGATTTTCTATAACAGGAAATTTTTCTTGACACATTGTTGGCAATATGTTATAGTGTTCTAGTGTGTGAAGAAGGAACACATAAAGAGAAAGCAGAGTATCCACTCTCACCCTGCAGCAAGTAGGCTCGCAGGCGTTAATAAGTCAGTAAGTATGGCCTTCGGGGAAAGAAGGCGTCTTGGACGTGATTTATGGTGGATAGGTATGCTATCCACTTTTTTATTTTCATTATGTAGGAGGGTAAAGCAATTAGCGATTTATTCATTAACGAACAGATTAGGGACAAAGAAGTCAGAGTGATTGGGGAAAACGGGGAACAGCTTGGCATTATGTCCTCTAAAGAGGCATTACGGCTTGCAGAAGAAGCGGGTGTCGATTTGGTGAAGATTGCACCGACAGCGAAGCCTCCGGTTTGCAAAATCGTAGATTATGGTAAGTTCAAATACGAGCAGACCCGAAAAGAGAAAGAAGCCAAGAAGAAGCAGAAAGTGATTGAAATCAAGGAGATCAGGCTATCGCCTAATATTGATACCAATGATTTGAACACGAAAGTCAATGCCGCAAGAAAGTTTATTACCAAGGGAGACAGAGTGAAAGTCACGCTTCGCTTCCGTGGCCGTGAGATGACGCATATGAACAATAGCAAGCATATTCTGGATGATTTTGCACAAGCGCTTGCAGATATTGCGGTCGTTGAGAAAGCTCCCAAAGTAGAAGGCAGGAGTATGACTATGTTTTTAGCTGAGAAGCGTTAGGGTTGCTCAGTTTAAAATAAACGATATCCGTACATGGTATCTAATTTTAAGTATAAATACAGGAGGAATTTTGAAATGCCAAAAATGAAGACAAGCAAATCAGCCGCAAAACGTTTTAGAGTGACTGGAACAGGTAAATTAAAAAGAAGCAAAGCTTATAAACGCCATATCTTGACTAAGAAGACTACTAAGACTAAGAGAAAGCTTAGAAAGCCTGCTATAACAGATAAAACGAATGTAAAAAATATGAAGAAAATTTTACCCTATCTGTAAAGCATGGGCTTGTGGATAGTGTTATGTAAGGAGGAGAAAAGACATGGCAAGAATTAAAGGCGGTATGAACGCTAAGAAAAAACATAATAGAGTGTTAAAACTTGCGAAAGGATATAGAGGAGCAAGATCAAAACAATACAGAGTGGCAAAGCAGGCGGTAATGAGGGCGCTGGCGTCTTCTTACGCGGGCAGAAAAGAGAGGAAACGTCAGTTTAGACGTCTGTGGATAGCACGTATCAATGCGGCAGCAAGAATGAACGGGTTATCTTACAGCAAGTTTATGTACGGGCTTAAAAATGCCGGTGTAGATATGAACAGAAAGATGTTATCGGAAATGGCAGTGAATGATGCAGAAGGCTTCAAGACATTAGCGGAGCTTGCAAAAGCAAATTTGAAATAAGGAAAGAGTTAGTCCGTACAATGGAGGATGGCATAATCGCCGTTCTCCATTTATGCTTATAAGGAAAGGGTCGTCCGCACGGGAATGTGCGCCTGACTGGAATGGAGGCTTAGAATGGGGATATTGACAGGCACAGAGCCGGAACGGGTATTTTATTTCTTTGAGGAGATCTGCCAAATACCACATGGTTCTGGGAATGAAGAAAAGATAAGCAATTATCTGAAGGCGTTTGCTGAGGAAAGAGAGCTTTTTTGTATACAGGATCAATGGAACAATATCATTATGATCAAAGAGGCTACCACGGGTTATGAGAAAGAGGAGCCGATTATCTTGCAAGGGCATATGGATATGGTGGCGGTAAAAGAAGCGGGCAGTCCTATTGACATGGAAAAGGAGCCTTTACAATTACAAAAGGAGGGGGACTTTATTTCGGCTAAAGGAACCAGCCTTGGCGGTGACGATGGGATTGCGGTAGCCTATCTATTGGCGCTGCTTGATAGCAGAGAGATTTCTCATCCGCGCTTAGAAGTGATCCTGACTGTAGGGGAAGAAGTCGGCATGGAAGGAGCCAGAGAGATTGATGTGTCCATGCTAAAGGGCAAAAGGATGCTGAATCTGGATAATGAAGAGGAAGGCGTTCTCCTTGCAAGCTGTGCAGGCGGCGCGCGGGCGGATTGTAAGCTTCCTGTCGAATGGGAGCAAAGACATGGAAGCGTGCTGCATGTGCAGGTGAGCGGGTTAAATGGCGGCCATTCCGGTGTGGAAATCATAAAGGAAAGGGGCAACGCCAATTGTATTTTAGGGCGTACCTTGGATGCCTTATTGCAAAAGGCGCAGGTTTCTTTGATACGTTTAGAAGGCGGTCTTGCAGACAATGCCATACCACGCCAGGCGGATGCATGGCTTGTGGCACAGCCGGCAGATATAGACGCCTGTCTTGCCACGGTCCGCGCAATGGATGAGCAGATTCGGCAGGAGCTTGCAGGGAAAGACGATGGCGTTAAGATTTCGGCGTGGGAGGATCCGATGGGAGGAAGAAGCGTTCAGAAAATGGCGCAGCCGACAGAGACGGATATCCAAAATCAAAATGTGACGGAAGTGTCGGAAGAGACATGGAAATGTTTGGCTCCAGACAGTATGCAGAGAGCGGTAGCATACCTTATGGCAATGCCAAATGGTGTGCAGGCGATGAGCGTTGACGTAGAAGGGCTGGTGGAAACTTCGCTCAATTTGGGCGTGATGAAGCTATGTGGGGAGTGTATGCAGCTTTCCTTTGCGATTAGAAGCGCAAGAGAGAGCGCGAAAGTAGCCTTATGCAGGAAGTTAGAGGCGATTTCTCATCTGTCAGGAGCCGGGATGGAGACCCGGGGAGATTATCCTGGATGGGCATACCGAAAGGAATCGCCGCTTCGTGATAAGATGGTCCGGATATACGAAGAGCTATATGGCGCTTCGCCAAAGGTGGAAGCAATCCATGCAGGACTGGAATGCGGCCTGTTTGCAGGCAAGATCCCAGGGTTAGACTGTATTTCCTATGGGCCTGATATGAAGGACATCCATACGACAGAGGAAGCGTTAAGCATTTCATCCGTAAAGCGGGTATGGGAATATTTATTGGAAATTTTAGGACGAAAATGATGTCACGTTATTGACATCAGGTATTGAAGAATGTAGACTAGTTTTATAGAAATCTCCGTAAGACTGGGAGTGTCTTACGGAGGGGGGTATATGTAATGTCAGAAATGAAAGATATTTTAACTGGTTTAGACAGATACGAGGAATTTTTGGGTAAGCTGCAAGTGGAAATTAATAAGATGGAGGATTATCGTATCGCGATCGTGTATACGGATATTAAGCACTTCAAATATATTAATGACACTTACGGTTATAAACGGGGCGACACATTGCTAAAAGAGTTCGTGGAAATGGTTACGGGCAATAACGATTATATGCTTTGTGCCGCCAGGGTATATTCCGATAATATTGTCATGGCAGCGCGCTTAGAAGAGTGTGTAGGGAACGAAGAATTTAGGAAATTGATACGGGAGCGGAACTTAGAATTAGAGAATAATTTCCGGGAAAGATATATGTCCGCAAGATTGAAATTTTGTACGGGCATCAGTATCATATCCAAAGAAGATAGGCGTCTTGACCCGGCGACGGCTGTCTCTAATGCAAATCTGGCGAGGAAAGTAGCAAAAGAAATGGATGAAGATTGCTGCGTTCTCTTCGATAATACGATGTTAGAGGGCATCAAGAAAGAAGTCGAGATTACCTCTTCCGTATCTACTGCGATTGAAAAAGGTGAATTTAAAGTCTATTATCAACCCAAAATGGAAACGAATACGCTCAAAATCATAGGCGCTGAAGCATTGATCCGTTGGCAGAAAGCAGACGGCAGCTTTATATACCCGGATGAGTTCATTCCGCTTGTGGAGCGGAGCGGACAGATTGTGGAGTTAGATTATTTTGTTTATCGGGAAGTGTTTCATTTTATTGCAAGGCGTTTACAAGAAGGCAAGACAATTGTGCCGATTTCGGTCAATGTCTCGCGGGCGCATTTGAATAAGATGGGGATCTTGCCCTATGTAAGATCACTTTTCGAGAAGTATCAAATCCCGCCTGAATTGGTTGAATTTGAACTAACGGAAAGTATTTATATTAAAAACACGACAAGAGCGCTGGAACTGATAGAGGGGCTTCATGAAATGGGGACAAAAGTGTCTATGGATGATTTTGGCTCCGGTTACTCTTCCCTGAATTTGCTCAGCAAGCTGCCGATTGATATTATCAAGCTGGATAAAGTATTCTTGCAGGATTGTGACAGCAAGCATAATATACGGGAGAATGATAAGATTATTATTTCCTGCGTAATTGATATGGCGAAGAAATTGCAGATTACTTCTCTGTGTGAAGGCGTTGAGACGATAGAGCAGAGCGATTACCTCTCGCAGATTGGCTGTGAGATCCAGCAGGGATATTATTTCTCGAAACCGATCCCACAGGCGGAGTTTGAATCATTTATGGATGAGAATTACCGTGTGAAGAATATGTCCTATTAGGCTTGAAATATAGTAGGAGCATTTGGAGGCACATGCGAATGGCAGTTAGCATTTTAGAGATAAAGAAAGTTGTCCGGCAATACGGTTTATTGGCAAGAAATATGAAAATGACACTAATTGGAATGAATGGTGGGAATTGATTGGTTTACGGCATTAGAGAACAATCAGCGAAAAGGAGGTTATCATGCCTGATATCATACCTAGTGATGAAGAGATGACAGATTTAGTCGGAGAATCACTATACGATGTTTGGACGCAATTAAATGCTTTAATCGAGGAAAAATATGACATGGAGCGTTTATGGAATAAAGGCGGTAAAGCATGGAAATATGAATATAAATATCGTCGTGGCGGCAAAACGTTATGTGCATTATATGCAAGAGAGAATTGTGTAGGCTTTATGGTTATCTTAGGGAAAAACGAAAGATTACAATTTGAGACAGATCGGGATAATTATGCTGAAGAAGTCCAAAGGATTTATGAGGAAACGAAAACCTATCACGATGGGAAATGGTTAATGTTTGAGCCAGTGGATACTGCTTTGTTTGATGATTTTATGGGACTGTTGAGAATCAAAAGAAAGCCAAACAGAAAATAGAAAATAAAAAAGCCTGATAAGCGCTGTTGCCAGCATTTATCAGGTTTTTCCAATATCGGAATGACAAGACTCGAACTTGCGACCTCTACTTCCCTAAAGTAGCGCTCTACCACCTGAGCCACATCCCGAAAGCATTTACCATTATAACTAATTCTGTATAAAAAAGCAAGAGTTAAATGCTATAAAAAATAATTTTTAGAACGGTGAAGAAAAATGATAAGCAATTGTAGCGGAATGCCAGAAAAGTGATTGCTTTTTTTGGCCTCCCTGAATATAATATAGAAGTAAGAAGTAAGAAGTAAAAAAGAGAAAGCACAATTGCAATAGCATATTTGAATATTCGCAGAATCTCTAAGATCATAGAGATTGGATAACCAATAGATTGTTATGAGATGTTTAGGAGAAGGGTGTAAAGTTTTAAGGCTTTACACCCGTTTAATCTTTCAGAAACGGAGAAAACGCTATGATAGATAAGACAACATTCCATCCGCTTAATTATATCAAGAAAGAGGAGTACTCCGGCAGCATGGAGGGGATGCGTTATATGTTAAAGCGGGTCAAGTCCGGGGAAGAAGATAAAATACGGGTGACGATCTGGCCGGAGCCTTACGGCATCCATAAGACGCCGGATGAAGAGAAGCAGTCGATCGAGGTGCCGCTTAGCAAAGAGGGCGTGGAAGAGGCTGCGGACTGGCTGAATGCCCAATACGTAGAACAAGAAGAAAAGTGGAAAGGAAGCCTGCGGAAACCGTGGGTTTAGTTGATGAGTGATGACAGCAAAAGACAAAAGTAAAAAATATGAGATGGATATGTGCAGTGGCTCGATTTTGGGAAAAATCCTTTTATTTGCCATTCCGCTTATGTGTTCAAGCCTTTTACAATTGTTGTTCAATGCAGCAGACATTATTGTAGTCGGGAGATTTGCCGGGGATAATTCCTTAGCGGCAGTGGGTTCGACTTCATCGTTGATCAATCTTTTGACTAACTTTTTCCTTGGCCTTTCGGTAGGCGCGAATGTGTTGGTCGCACGCTATTACGGCGCTAAACAGCAGAAAGATTTATCGGAGACGGTACAGACTGCAATGACGCTAAGCTTATATAGCGGCGTATTATTAACGATAATCGGGTGCGTCGGTGCCAAGCAGATTCTGATATGGATGCAGACGCCGGAAGATGTCCTGCCGCTTGCCACTTTGTATCTGCGGATTTATTTTGGTGGGATGACGGCGACGATGCTATATAACTTCGGCAGCGCGATCATGAGGGCGACAGGCGATACGAGACGCCCGCTTTATTATTTATCGCTTGCAGGCGCCATTAACGTAGTCCTGAATCTGATCTTTGTGATTGTATTACATATGGACGTGGCAGGCGTTGCTGCTGCAACAGTGATTTCGCAATGCATATCGGCTGTTTTGATCGTGCGTTGCATGGTAATGGAAGAAGGCAGCATTCATTTGGATTTGTCTGGCCTGAAGGTGAATGGCGATAAATTCAAGAAAATCATCCAGATCGGATTGCCGGCAAGCTTTCAGGGGATGGTCTTTTCTTTTTCCAATGTTATCATCCAGTCGTCGGTCAATTCGTTTGGTGCGGTAACGGTTGCAGGGAATTCCGCGGCGGCGAATATAGAAGGGTTTGTCTATGTGGCAATGAATGCATTCCACCAAGCGGCGATTTCTTTCACTGGGCAGAATGCCGGGGCTGCGAAGTATGAGCGCATCAATAAGATATTATATACGGCGCAGTGCTGTGTCATCGTTGCAGGCGTAGTCTTTGGCAATATAGTGGTTTTGTTTGGCAAGCCGCTGCTTGGCATGTATACGTCAAGCCCGGAAGTTATGGAAGCGGGCATGAAGAGACTGGGTATTATTTGTAGGTTATATGCGTTTTGTGGCATGATGGACGTCATGGTGGGGGCTTTGCGGGGACTTGGCTATGCGGTCATGCCGATGGTCGTTTCGCTTGTGGGAGCTTGCGGCCTGCGGCTACTGTGGATATTTACTTTTTTCCGGATGGAGCCATTCCATACGGTGGAATCGTTGTATCTGACATATCCGGTGAGCTGGTTTATTACGTTTGCGACGCATGTTGTCTGTTTTGTCATTGTACGTCGTAAACTGGCGAAAAAGTGGGGGGCATGACCCCACTTTTTTGTTTAATCTGTTCTTTCTTTTCCCCAGAAGAAGAGCGCGACTGTCCCTGGGCCGGTGTGGCTGCCGATAGTGGCGCCAATCGGGAAGATCTGTACGTTACCTGATAAGTTAGGGAAACGGCTTTCGATAAGGCTGGCGACCGCTTTAGCGTCGTCTATACAGGCAGATTGGCTGATGAAGCATTTGCCGGTATATTGTGTCCCGTCTTGCGCATTCTGCTCCATCTGCTCTACGATGCGCTCGATCACTTTTTTCTTCGTCCTGATTTTTTCCCTTGGGATAAGCCGTCCTTCAAAGTTCACATTGAGAAGCGGACAGATGCTTAAGACGGTGCCGATAAAGCCGCTTGCTTTGGAAATCCTGCCGCCTTTGATATAAAAAGTCAAGTCGGTGGAGAAGAACCAATGCTGTAACTTAAGCTTGTTGTCTTCTATCCAGTCGTGCAGTTTGTCAATGTCCATTCCGGCATCCCGCATATCTGCGAGCGTTTCCATGAGAAGGCCAAAACCGCTTGACGCGGCAAGGGAGTCAACAATATAAATTTTACGCGCAGGATATTTTTCCGCCAGGGATCTACTGGCAACGCAAGCGGAATTATATGTGCCGGAAATGCCGCTTGAGAGACAGAGATGTAGAATGTCTTGTCCGTTTTGGAGTATTTTCTCGAAATATTCTTCATATTCCCCGATTGTAATCTGGGAAGTCTTGGTGTCGGCGCCTTCGCTCATCATGCGATACATGGTCTCCGGTGGGACAGATTCCCCGAGATCGTCCAGGTATTCTTTTCCCCCTAATTCAAAGTGGAAACATATATATTGAATATTCCTTTTGTGAAAATGTTCTTTGGATAAATCGGCTGTGGAAGAACAGCTTAAGCAATAATTAGCCATTGGTTGAAACCTCCTTGGTTTATATTAGAAAATAGCATGGCAATAGCCGTGCATGCCGCTATTACAGCGGCTTTATCAAAAAGCTTATCTAAAAGTTTAACATGCGGGCAAGGCGGATGCAATGAAAATATTATGGACGATTACCCTAAAAAAGTGTATAATGGAATTCGTTGGGAAACATAGACCGGAGGGTTATATATGAAGACGATTAAAGGAAAATTAATTGCGGCAATATCATTTGCAGCAGTCATTATTCTATTGACCGGCTCCATAGGGAGTTACTTGATTGCAGACAGTGTTGTAAGTAAGAAGGTAAAAGAACTACAGTATAGAAAAGCACGTGAAGCAGCGGAAGGGATGAACGGATGGCTGGCGGATCAAATTGGCTGGGTAGAAGAGAACGTCCATACGTATGAGCTTTTGATGCAGCAGGAGCCTTACGAGGAGATCAAGAGTTATCTGGCAGCAAGGTTTGCCGGGACTGACGGCACAATTATGGAGGCTTATTTTGCTTTTGAAGACCATACGATGTTACTCATCAATTCCGAGGTCGCGGATGATTATGATTGTTGTGAGCGGGCATGGTATATACAGGCCAAAGAGGCGGGAGAGGTCGTTGTGATCGATCCCTATGTGGACGTTTTTACAGATAAGACCGTGGTGACGATAGCGGCGCCTATGCGGAACCAGTCCGGGGAAATAGTCGGGGTGTGCGGTGCGGATATTGCGATAGAAGAATTGCTCAAGGCTGTGAATATGATAGAAGGGGATAGTGCAGGGTACGGTTTTTTGGTTGACAGTTCCGGGTATTTTGTCACGCATCCGAACGTAGAGTTTTTGCCCAAAGGAGATACGGTAGTCGCTGTTACTGAGGCGGCTGGCGGCGCGCTTGCTGATGTAAGTGAATTGATCGCACAAGGACAGGGCATCATTTCCTGTAAGGATTATGATGGCGTCGCTAAATATTTTGCGATTGCATCTATGAGAAATTGTGATTGGGCAGTTGGCGTCGTCATTCCGAAATATGTAGTATTACAGGAATTGGCGATTCTGATCCTTGCTTCGGCGGTGATCTGTGTGGCGGGTGTGATTTTGATCGTAAGCTGTGTCGTTATTACGGCGAATAAGCTCTTAGCGCCTATTGCGGACTTGAAACAATTCGCCAGTGGCGATTTCCGGGAAGCGACAGGAGGGAACCGGGTGAAGCACCGGGTCGCTGACGGATTCAAAGATGAAATGGAAGAAATAGAATATGCGACGAAATCTGTCAGGAAGCAGATCCGGGAGTCTATCATCGGTACGAAGAAAGAAGCGGCTGGGATGGTGGACATTGCGAATGCGGCATATTCGAATATGGAAGGGCTCAACAATGGCTTAGATGAGATGGATCAGCTAATTGAGACAGTAACGCTTAAGGCTAATGACGCAGCGAGCATTACGAATACGATCAGTATGGCAAGCTCCGAAATCGGCATAGTCGTAGACAGCGTGTCGATTAAAGCGTCTGAGGCTGCTGATGCATCAGGGGAAATCAATGCCCGGGCGGAGAGATTGCTCGCTTCGACAGAAAACTCGAAGAAACAGGCGAGCCTGATCTATAGAAAAGTAGAGAAAGAATTAGAGGCAGCATTGCAGGAAGTTGAGAAGGTAGAAGTTATTAATACGCTGTCTCAGGAGATCTTAAACATTACATCGAAGACGAACCTGATTGCGCTTAACGCTTCTATAGAAGCGGCGCGGGCGGGCGAAGCAGGCAAAGGGTTTGCGGTGGTAGCGGAGGAAGTCAGGGCGCTTGCGGAGAATTCGAAAGAAGCGGTAGATAATATCCAAGGCGTCATACAGGAAGTGATAGGATCTGTCATGGCCTTAAAAGACAGTTCAGGCACTTTATTGGATTTCATGAAAGACCATGTCATTAACGATTATCACGCGATGCTGGATACCGCCAAGCAGTATAAAGATGATGCAGTATTCTATGATGGGATTGCAACGGATCTGGGCGCGTCCGCCCAGCAGATGGGAGCGTCAGTAGAAGAAATGTTAGCTTCCCTACAGACGATCACGGAGACGACGCAGACAATGGTGGAAGATATCCGGAATCTGGCCTCCACCATGCAGCATACGAATATCAGTTCCGAAGAAATCATGCGCCAGATGGCAATTTTGGAGCGGAGCAGCCGCTCTCTACAGGAAATCGTAGATTCCTTCAAAATCTAAGCAGCCGGAAGTCAGAGAAAACCTAAGACTTGATATGTCGGCGCAGGAAATAAAGCGCTATGATGTTGGGCAGCACCATAAGGCCATTGATCAAGTCCGTGCATTCCCATACAAGGTTCATGGGAATAATGGCACCGAAATATATCATGACAATATAGAATAGTTTATAATACGGAATACCGGCGTTTCCTATAAGGTATTCCGTTGCCTTTTCCCCGAAGTACGACCAGCCGATTAGCGTTGTGATGGCGAAGGCAACGAGAGAAACTGTCAGAAATGCGTCTCCGACATATGGCAGGTGTGAGAAGGCTGCGGATGTCAGCCCGGTAGAAGGGACGTTTTGGACAGAGGAAGGGTCATATAACATGTTAGAGACGATGACAAGCCCGGTGAGCAGGCACATGACAACTGTGTCCCAGAATACTGCTGTCATGGAGACATATGCCTGATGTCTTGGGTCGTGGGAGCCGGAAGCAGCGGCAGCAATTGAGGAGGTGCCGATTCCGGCCTCATTTGTGAACAAGCCTCTGGCAATGCCGTAACGCAGCGATAATTGCAATGTCGAACCGACGAAGCCGCCTGCTATGGACGAGAAAGAAAAGGCATCTGACAGAATCCATGCGCATGCGGAAGGAAGCTGTTTGCGATAGAGGACAAGCAACAGGATGCAGCCGAATAAATAAACGAAGCTCATGGCGGGAACCATCCGTTCGCATAGGCTGCCAATTGCTCTTACGCCGCCGAGGATAACGGTCCCGGTCGTGACTGCGAGCAGGATCCCGATCAGATGTGGCGATATATGGAATGAGGCATAGGCTGCCTGTGAGACAGAGTTTGCTTGTGTGGTGCAGCCGACGCCAAAAGCGGCGATAATCGTACAGAGGGCATAAAAAGTCCCTAAAGTTTTGTTATGTAAACCATTTTGCAGGACATACATGGGGCCGCCGACATAAGCGCCATCTTTTCGTCTGTTACGGAACAGGACGCTTAGATAACATTCTGCATAAGCGGTCGCCATGCCAAGAATACCGGTGATCCAACACCAGAAAATGGCGCCTGGGCCGCCTAATGCGACTGCGGTGGAAACGCCTATGATGTTCCCGGTCCCTAGTGTTGCAGCCAGGGTCGTGGCAAGGGTTGAGAAAGGCGATAAATTGTTGCCGTCATTGTCTTCCATGCCAAGGGAGATTTTGATGGCATAGAAAATCTTGCGCTGTGGCATATGTAGCTTGCCAGTGAAATAGATATGTGTGCCCATGAGAATGAAGAGAAGAGGAATCCCCCATATAAAGTCGTTCGCATCTTGGATAATTTGTAACATTATTTTGCCCATGCCTTTTTTGGTTACTTCATATATATGGGAGCAGATGCGGAAAAAGAACCCCTAAGCCGTTAGCTTATGATGCGGAAGGGACAAAAAGCCGGGGAAACAGGAAGAGAGGAGATACAAGGACGTGGACAGGCCAGGAGAAGAGAGACTGCCGACAGGCCAGGAGCTAGAGGACGCCGCCAGGAACTGGGCGCGCGCGTTATGTTTGTATGCTGGAGAGGATGAAGCGTTTCTGCAACAGTTTTGGGAAAGGTTGCGGAAATCTTTGCTTATTTACAAGGAGTTTCTTTATTATCTGGAGAAACAGGACTTTTTATGTGAATATCGGATAGAAGGATATACAATAGTAGATATTATGGTCTGGCAAATGGATCATTTCAAGGCAGAGATGGACAGAGGGCATGCTGATATGAAAGAAAATGGGGACAAAATGCTATTGATGGCATTTGATACGATGCTGAAAATGGAAGAGGATCCCGGGAGATATGTCCATCTGATGCAGACAGAAACAGGAACGGATTACCCTGGAAAATATTAAGATCATGAATGTCTTCGAACGGACAGATAGGAGCAAAATATGCAGATTATTATCGTAGGATGTGGCAATGTAGGTTCGACCTTAACAGAACAGCTTAGCTCAGAAGGGCATAATGTGACGGTCATTGATATGGAGAACCAGAGGCTGCAGAATTTAATCAATAACTATGACGTGATGGGCGTGATTGGAAATGGCGTCAGTTTTGCCGTACAAAAGGAAGCCGGCGTGGAACAGGCGCATCTTTTGATTGCTGTGACGGGCTCCGATGAGGTGAATCTGTTATGTTGCCTGATCGCGAAGAAGACGGGCGGCTGCCATACCATTGCAAGAGTGAGGAACCCTCTTTATAACATGGAGATTGGCTATATTAAAGAGGAGCTGGGGCTATCCATGGTCGTGAACCCGGAATATGCCGCGGCGACTGAGATGACAAGGCTGCTAAAGTTTCCGTCAGCGATTACCATTGATACATTTACAAAAGGAAGAGTGGAAGTCATCAAGTACCGCGTGGAAGAGGGCTCTGTGCTCTGCGATTTGTCACTGCAGCAAATAGCGTCTAAACTAAAAGCAGATGTTTTAATCTGTACCGTAGAGCGGGACGAGAATGTATATATCCCTGGCGGTAATTTCATCATCCGTGCCAAAGACGAAATCTCCATTGTAGGGACGGCTCAGAAAACACTTACTTTTTTCAAGAAATTGGGCGTGCCGGTTACGAGGGCGAAGAGCGTGATGATTATCGGGGGCGGTAAAACGGCATATTATTTGGCCAAGCAGTTAGGTGGCATGGGCATCCAGATTAAAATTATCGAGATAGATAAAGAGCGGTGCGATGAATTGAGTGAATTGCTGCCAAAAGCAATCATCATCAGAGGAGACGGCACTGATAAAAACCTGTTATTACAGGAAGGGCTGCTGCAAACGGAAGCGTTTATCGCGATGACGAATGTGGACGAAGAGAATATTATGCTCTCCCTATTTGCCAAAAGCCTTTCTAAGGCGAAGCTGATTACGCATGTGCATCGGATTTCCTATGAGGAGATTATTGACAGCCTGGATGTTGGCAGTATCATCTACCCGAAATATCTGACCGCAGAATATATCATTAAATATGTGCGCGCGATGGACAGTTCCCTGGACAGCAATATAGAATCGCTCTATCGGCTCAACGATAACCGGGTAGAAGCATTGGAGTTCAGCGTCAAGGCGGATTCGCCAGTTGTCGGGATCCCATTGCAGGATTTGCAGATAAAACCGAATATTTTGATTTGTGCGATTAACCATAGAGGCAGTATCAGTATCCCGGGTGGACAGAGCGTGATCAGAGGCGGAGATATGGTGATCGTAGTGACGACAAATACGGGATTGAATGATATTAAAGATATATTAAAATGATTTATCGGCATAACGATAGCAGGAATGGAGGATTATCATGAATTTTTCTATTATCAGGTATATTTTATTCCGTGTATTGGAATTTGCCGCTCTTTTTCTGACGCTTCCGTGCCTGGTCGCACTGATTTACCGGGAGAAGGCAGGATATGCCTTTGTCATTGTAATGATAGGATGTCTTCTTATCGCGGAAATTGGTAAGCAGTGGAAGCCTAAGAGCAATGTTTTCTATGCCAGGGAGGGATTCGTCACGGTATCTTTGACATGGATCATACTTAGTATTGTCGGCGCGCTGCCTTTTTATATCAGCAGGGAGATCCCTGCGTTCATAGATGCGTTATTCGAGACGGTTTCCGGTCTGACAACGACCGGAGGCAGTATCCTTGGGGATGTCGAGACGCTTTCGAAATGTGTACAGTTCTGGAGGCTTTTTACCCACTGGATTGGCGGTATGGGCGTATTGGTCTTGATCATTGCGGTACTGCCCTTATCCGGCGGTTATAATATGCATCTGATGCGAGCGGAAAGCCCGGGGCCTACGGTGGGCAAACTGGTGCCGCGCGTGCAGTCTACGGCGAAGATCCTGTACGGCATTTATATCGGTATCACGCTTTTACAGATTATTATTTTAATGGTGGCAGGGATGAACCTGTATGACGCTACGGTGCTTTCTTTTTCCACAATGGGAACGGGAGGCTTTGGCGTCTTGAATACCAGTATCGGCAGCTATTCGGTGGCGGTGCAGATTATTTTCATTATATTCATGATACTTGGCGGTATGAACTTCAATGTTTATTACCTGCTGCTTGTGGCAAGGAAACCGAAAGAAGCATGGAAGCATGAGGAGGCCAGGGTTTATTTATTGCTGTTTTTGGGCGCATCTCTTTTGATCGCATGGAATATCAGGGGGTATTATGATAATTTTGCGCTGGCGTTGAAAGATGCTGCGTTCCAGGTTACTTCCATAGGGAGCAGTACCGGGTTTTCAACGACGGATTTTGATCTCTGGCCGGAGTTTTCCAAGGCGATTTTATTGGTAGTGATGGCGATCGGAGCCTGTGCCGGCAGTACAGGGGGTGGCTTTAAAGTGTCCCGTGTCATGATCCTGGTGCAGGATATGAAGAAGGAGCTTCTGCGTGTCGTCCATCCGCAGATTGTCAAAAAACCACATTTAGAGGGACGGCCTGTCGATGATGAAACGGCGAATTCGATTCATTCATACCTGATCATTTATTTGGTGATCTTCCTGGTCTCGTTCCTGTTATTGTCGGTAGATCAGTATGATTTCACTACCAATGTCAGCGCTGTTTTGGCGAATCTGAATAATACGGGGCCTGGCTTGCATGCGGTGGGGCCTACCTGCAACTATGGCGGCTATACAGTGCTGTCGAAGCTGGTGCTGATGTTCGATATGCTGACGGGACGTTTGGAGCTATTGCCGATGCTGATCCTGTTCTCACCGCGGACATGGCAGAAATATTAAAGGTTGCTTTAGAGAAAATATAGAAACAGGAGTACACATAAGATGGTCAAAGAAGATATCAGGATCAAAAAGGTGATCGTACACATCATGGATCCAACGATTGGTATGCCAGTGTTATCTGATACGGAATTAGAATACGGCTCTGAGTTTGCGGATTTTGTCAAAGAACATATCGCGAAGATCTCTTCGGGAGACGACGCCAGGGAATGCCGTTTCTACAAGGAGGAATCTGAAGTGTGCCATATCCTGGAGCAGTATGCGGATGAATCTTTCGTAGACATCAGCAAGGATATTGCGACGCTATTGTATGATATTATGAATAGCAATATTGATATCCCGCCAGCGGATTTGCTGATCGTGCGATTCGGCTATGACGCGAAAGAATATTTGGCGATCCTTAAGATGAATTATAAAGCTTTCTATACGCATAGGACGATGGCGTTAGAAGACGGCAATCGTAATGAGATCATCCGCCATAAGTCGCTCTTGCCATCGGAGAGCCAGCGGCTTACGGAAGCGGCGCTCATCCGCTTAGACGACCTTGCGCTCTGGTGCATCGAGAAGAAGTATGAAGTCAATGGGGAGAAGACGCATTATTTTTCATTCCTTTTCTTAAAATGCAGCAGCCATTTGTCACATAAGTCTAAGCTTTCTATTGTCAGCAAAGCGGTAGAAAGCATACAAAAGGAAGGGTATGGAGAGGCGGAGCGTTTTGTAAAACAGATGGAAGCGAAAAGCATCATACAGGAGGAAATCGAAGAAAAAGGCGGTTTCACAGTAGAGGAGATCGCGGAGAAGATTTTCGAAGAGAAACCGGAATTAAAAATTGCTTTTCAGGATAAAATGGAAAAGTACGACATGGTCAAAGAAGAAATACAGCCGCAGAGCGAGAATACCGTCAGGAAATACCAAAGCCAGCACTTATATACCGATACGGGAATAGAAATCAAAATCCCGATGGAGCAGTATAAAAACCCGAAAAGCGTGGAGTTTATCACCAATCCTGACGGAACGGTTTCGGTGCTGATTAAGAATATCGAACATTTGGAAGCGAAGCTGTAAGAGAATAGATTTTTGGATAGGCTGGGGTGCGGAGCATGGGAACGATTATTGATTATATAAAGGAATATGGCGATTATACGTTTATGGAGAAACCATTGAGCGAAGTGGACAGCCTGGTGCTATGCCAGTTTTCTTATTTGAAGTTTGACGCGCTATCGCCCAAGATTGGCGACCACGCAGAAGCAGTATCCATGCAACAGCTCATGCAGCATGCGGAATATGACAGCCTGTATGGAGATGAAAGATATAGGGAGAAAAACACCCGGCTTTTCCTTGCGATGGAGAAGAGCAGGAGGTTTGGCACCTTACGCATTAACAATTATGTTAACCAAATAGAACTAGAGAAAGAGACACAGTTTTCAGCGGTCACTTTCCGGTTGGAGGATGGCACTTTCTATGTGGCTTACCGTGGGACGGACGAGACGATCGTCGGATGGAAAGAAGACCTAAACCTTGCATTTTCCGAGCCTGTCCCGGGGCAGCTCATGAGCGTGGAATATTTGAATGAGACGGCAGGGCAGATAAAGGAGCCTTTCTTTGTCGGCGGACATTCCAAAGGAGGCAATTTTGCCGTATATGCAGCAATGAATTGCGAAGAAGGGATACAGGATCGGATCGCGGCAGTATTCAATCATGACGGGCCGGGATTTCGCCCGGAAGTGAAAGAAAAGTGCGGATATGATAGAATCGAAGGGAAGGTGCGCAGGACGATCCCGCATTCCTCTCTGGTAGGGATGCTCCTAAACCCGGAAAGAAATTACCGGGTCGTGGAAAGCAAGAATATCGGTCTGGCACAGCATGACCCATATTCCTGGCTGATCGAGAAAGATGACTTCCAGTGGGCAAAGCAAGTCTACTCCAGGACAATGTTCATGGATACGACGCTCAACGATTGGATTCTTTCACTGAATCAAGAAGAAATGCATATTTTCGTAGATACGCTTTATGATGTCATGAAAGCATCGGAGGCAGATAATCTCATAGATTTCACTGCGAACTGGAAGCGGAGCATTCAGGGCATTATGGCAGCGGTGAAGAATGTGGATGCGGATGCCCTGAAAGTGATGAATGATATTATGAAAGCTTTGTTTGAGATACTTTCGCAACATGCGAAAGAGGAGCGTTTAAACAGGAAAGAGAACCGTAGGATGAAATTGGATGAAGGCCTTGGTCATCTCGAACAACTATTTAAGAAATAAGAAAGCAGTTCCATGCCGCCTTTCTCCATGATCCGTTCCGGATGCCATTGGACGGCTAAGATGGGAAGGCTTTCATGGACAAGCGCTTCTATGATGCCGTCATAGGACTGGCAGATAGGAAGCAGTTTTTTGCCGCGCTGGCAGATGGCTTGATGATGAGCGGAATTGACGAAAGCGCTGCTGCCATATAACTGATAGAAGAAATCCATGCGGCCACAGCCGATATGGTATACATAGTGGAACTGGTCGCTGCCATTCCATTCATGCTTTGCAGCGTTCCTGATATGTTGGCAGATCGTGCCGCCGAAATGTACATTGATGATTTGTAGGCCTTTGCAGATTCCGAGCACAGGTTTTTTCCATTTCACGAATAGGTCTAAGATCTGAAGCTGCAGAATGTCCAGTTCGGTGTCAATTGTGCGGGAACCATGGTTCTGTTGCCCGAAAAAGGCAGGCGTAATGTCTCCGCCGCCTGGCAGTAGCAGGCCGTCGCAGTTGATGCAATGTTCTGGGTCGAGGGAAGTGACCGTGCTTACGTTTAGCTGCTGTAAGGCATTCTCATAGTTTAAGGTATCCGGTGTACGTCCGGCAATAGCAATAGAGAGGGATGAACGCATAACAAAACCTCGGTATCTCATTATATGCTTATGATATGTCAGAGAACGGGAAAGGGTGCTAGGAGGCGGAACAATGTGCGATGCTTACGGCATGGGGCATTTCATGGTTATGGCGATGGAGTAAGGAATTGTGGGATGTACGCTAACACGGAAATTGAATATAATGGAATAGAGAAGACGGAGATGACATCATCAGTGAGCCATGTCAAAGACTCTGTGCATATGGGAGGCTTTGGTAAGGATTTGTGTTATTTTGGGCGTGATTTTCACATAAAAGATAAAGATATGGATAGGAAATAGATGGGAAATATGGTACAATACCTACTGGGAAGACTGCGTATTTTTTAGAAGGGAGCGCGCGGAGCGTATCCCCCATGGCTAATGCAGTTGTACGAAAAAATGTTATATGACACTATGAGGAAGGAGTAGTGAAATGAATCAGATAGTATGGAGAGAGAGTTACAAAATAGGCGTGGATTTTATTGATAAGGAGCATCAGGTACTGTTTACGACGATGAATAAGCTGCTCGCGCTTAGCGAAAACGAAGAGAAAAGCGAATGGGTATGCCGTGAAGGCGTGAAATATATAAAGCATCATACCGAGGAACATTTTGAACATGAAGAAGGCTATATGAGGTCTATTGACTATAGTGAGTATGAGATACACAAGCGTTTGCATGACGACTTCCGGTTCAAAACGCTTCCGGCCTTAGAAGAAGAAATGGAAGAGAGCAGTTATTCGATCGAGTCTATCCGCCATTTCTTGGGAGTCTGTATCGGATGGGTGGTTGCCCATACGCAGACGGAAGATTTGGCAATTGTAGGGAAGACAATCAGCAAATGGACCGATATCCCGCGCGTGGAGGAAAAGGATGCGCTAGAAGCAACGATCATCCAGATAACCCAGGAAATGTTCCATATGAAAGCAAAGCTGATCAGTGAGCAATATGCCGGAGAAGATTTTGGGAAAATAGTGTGCTGCCGCTTCCTTTACCAAGGAGAGAAGAAAGAGAAATGGGAAGTCACGCTTGTATATGAAGAACAGCTTTTGCTCAAGGTCATCAGTAATATATTGAATACAGATTATCCGAAAGTGGATGATATGGTGCTAAACGTTACCAGATATCTTTCCCGCCAGTTTTTGGAGAAGATTAGAGAGGTTTTTCCGGCGATAGATTTATTAGAGCTAGAGAAAGAATGTCTGTTGACCCATGAGCAGCTTGTGAATTCTTTTGAGCGTGAGCAGCCTGCCTGTAGCCTGTTGTTTGATACCGGAAAAGGGTACTTTGCTTTCTGTGCGTCCTCTATCGGAGGCTCTATGCAGGGCAAGATCACAACGGAGATTAATCACCAGAACGCTATGAGCGCGATCAAGGAATTCCTGGTGAAAGAAAAAGCGGAAAATGAGGAAAGAAAGAAGAAAATCCTTGTAGTGGATGATTCCGATTTCATGCGTAGCAGGATGATCCAGTTATTATCACCGGATTATGATATGATAGAGGCGAGTTCAAGCATATCCGCCATTAAGAAAATAACGGTAAGCCGTCCTAATCTGGTCTTGTTAGATTATGAGATGCCCGTTTGTGACGGAAGACAGGCTTTGGAAATGATCCGTTCGGAAAAGGACATTGCGGATATCCCGGTCATATTTTTGACTGGTAAGGGTGACCGGGAGAGCGTGAGGAAGGTCATGGCGCTAAAACCGGAAGGGTATTTGCTAAAAACAATGCCGGAGGCGGACATTAAGAAGATCATCGATGACTTTTTTGTAAAGAGAGAACAATAGATAGTAATGATGATCTATGGCTTTGCATGAATAGCGTTGTGTCAGGGCATAGATCGATAAAATGGCCTTGCGGGCCACGAGGCGAAAATAGCTCCCGGGGGATGCGTACATACAATATGGCGTTGCATCTTCCGGGAAAATTCGTTTATGGGAGGCTATAGCAGTTGCCGGGGCAATGATTTACCTATAAAGCACAATCCCAAGCGCTGCCGAAATTAGCAGCAGGAAGATGGGAGAAGCAGATTTCTTTTTCCATTTCCGATAG
>CAJTSL010000029.1:0-14235 GCA_910578845.1 uncultured Lachnospiraceae bacterium | reverse complement strand
CACAGCTTGCCTTATCGCCTGTTTGTTTGAGAGAGAGAAAGGAGCTAAGCCACATTGTCACGGCAGTGGCCAGGATCATGCCCGCGACACATGGGCGGATCCCGGAAAGGAATGCTCTTACATATGCATTATCATGCAAATTTTTCATAGTAGAGGCGATGAGGAGGATTATGGCAAAAGAGGGCAAAGCCACGCCAAGCGTTGCCAGGAAGGAACCTAGTATGCCGCCTTTTGCTGCCCCGATAAAGGTAGCCATATTGACTGCAATCGGGCCTGGCGTAGATTCGGAGACGGCGATCAGATTGATGAACGCGCTCTCTGTCAGCCAGTTATGATGCAACGCAGTTTCGCGGATGAGGGCGATCATTCCGTAGCCACCGCCGAAAGAAACGGTGCCGATTTTCAAAAACTCAAAAAATAAGTTTACATAAATCATAATTCTCTTTTTCCTTTCTGACGGTAAGTTCCCGCAAGATACCCAATCATTCCTAATAAGCCGCAAATCAGGATGTAAAACACGGAGGAGAAATTGATGGCGAAGAGAGAGAACACCACCATGGAAAAGGCAACCGCGAGGAGCATGATGAGTGAGAAGATATTACGTTTCAAGCTTTTGGCCATGGAGATGCCGGTTGTCAGGATAAGATAAATGACACACGCCTGAATGCCTTTGAAAGCATACTGTACATATTGTAAGCTCAAGAAGGCGTCAAAATAGAGGGAAATCAGATAAATGATCGTAAATGACGGGAGGCATACAGCAATCGTTGAGACGAATGCGCCTACCATCCCTGCCATACGGTAGCCGATATAAGTAGCGCTGTTAATGGCGATTGGGCCTGGCGTGGACTCGGCGATCGCAGCCATGTCAAAGAAATCGTCCTCTGTCATCCAGTTTCTCCGGGAGACAAATTCGTTCTTGAGGAGAGCGATCATAGCATATCCTCCCCCGAAAGTAAAAGCGCCGATTTTTAAAAAGGTGAAAAAGAGCGTCGCTTGTTTTTTCCAATGCTTTTCCATAATTGTGATCTCATTTCTTTCTTAATTTATGGTGTCTATTTATGGTGTTTATTTATGGTATCTATTTATGATGCTTATTTGTAATATCTATTTGTGATACCTGCCCTTATATTAACATAAGCGATAGGAGTGCGCCAGAAGAACACATGTGCGGATTGCCCAAAGAAAGGCATTGCTATTTGGTGTTCCTTGACAGATGGTTTTAAATTTTCTATATTAACGATAGGAGAGAATGGAGGATACTGATGAGTTTGCTATATGTGGTGGAAGACGATGCGAACATTCGTGAAATCGAAATGTTTGCCTTGAAAAACTGTGGGTATGAAGTAGCAGGGTTTGCGTGCGCGTCTGATTTTAAGAAAGCGCTCAAGGAAAGGATGCCTTCCCTTATTATACTGGATATCATGCTTCCTGACGAGGACGGGATTGCGCTCTTAGAGAAGCTGCGTGCCGGAGCAGATACGAAGATGCTGCCCATTATCATGGTGACGGCGAAAACAACGGAAATGGATAAAGTAAAAGGCCTGGATGCCGGAGCCGACGATTATATGACAAAGCCTTTCGGCGTCATGGAATTAATATCGCGGGTGAAATCGTTGTTAAGAAGGACGGCCCGGGGGCTGGAAGAAGCTTCCTATAGATTGTCGGATATTTTCCTGGATATGGCGAGCCGTTCCTGTCAGGTTGCGGGACGGCATGTTGACCTGACTTATAAAGAGTTTGAGCTGTTATCTCTACTGATGCGCAATGCAGGCGTCGTGCTTACGCGGGACGTTCTCATGGAGAAAATATGGGGAATTGATTTTGTCGGTGAATCAAGGACATTGGACGTCCATATCAAGACGTTGCGCAAGAAGCTAGGAGATGCGGGAGCGCATATCCAGACGATTAGGAATGTAGGATATCTGGCGGATAAAGGAGTAAGGGAATGACTAGGAAAATGAACCAAAACTTTATGTTCGTGATTGCCGTTTCCATTTTACTCTCCGTGCTTCTTACGGCGATCGTATCGTACCGCCTGTTCCAACAAGAGGTTTTTGCAGGCCTTTCGTCGTGCGCGAAGATGATCGAGCAGCTAGGGCTGATCGAGCGGATGAAGGAAGACGGTTATGTGCAGCCGGAAAATGAACTGCGGATTACCTGGATCGGGGAAGACGGCTCCGTATTATATGATAGTTATACGCCGGCAATTGTTTCGACTGACCATAGCAGCAGGCCGGAAGTCATGGATGCGCAACAAAACGGGGAAGGGTATAGCATCCGGAAGTCGCAGACGATGGACGAGAGCATCTTCTTCTATGCTAAGAGAGCGGATAATGGCACGATCATCCGTATGGCGAAAGAAACGGGGAGCATCTTACAGGTGTATAAGAATATTTTACCGGCCGTATTCTTTATTGCATTATTTTCGTTCCTGATATCCGCATGGATTGCCAGGAAGCTTGTCAAAGCATTTGTCAGGCCGATTGCGCAAATGGCGGACGATATGAGCCATTTGGAAAATGTGGATGCTTATAAAGAACTGACCCCTTTTGTGGAGCTGATACGCGAACAACATGAAGAAGTGAAGCAAAACGCGAGGATCAGACAGGAATTTACCGCGAATGTCAGCCATGAGCTAAAGACGCCGCTGACGGCCATATCCGGTTATGCGGAATTGATCGCAAACGGCATGGCGACAAAGAAAGAGAGCAGGCATTTTGCGGAAGAAATCCATGAAAATGCGCAAAGATTACTGAAATTGATCAATGATATCCTGGCATTGTCGGAGCTGGATGATGTGCAGGGACATACACTGTCCCTAGAAAGGGTTAATGTATATGAGATCGCACGCCAATGTATCCACAAACTCGAGCCAGTGGCAGCAAAGCATGAGGTCTGCCTTTTGCTGGAAGGGGAGCCGCTTTTAATTGATGCCGACCGGGAATTGCTGGCGGAAATGATTTATAATCTATGCGATAATGCAATCCGATACAATAAGAAAGGCGGTAATGTGTGGGTGAGCGTAACGGATCGCTTATCTGTCCGTGACAATGGCATCGGTATCTCCCCACAATATCAGAAGCGTGTGTTCGAGCGGTTCTTCCGTGTGGACAAGAGCCGCTCGAAGAAGACAGGAGGCACGGGGCTTGGCCTGGCAATTGTCAAGCATATTGCGCAGGCACATCGTGCGTGCATCGCTTTGGAAAGCGAAGAAGGCGTGGGTACGACGATCAGCGTAATGTTTCCGGGTAGCGCCTCTGCGCTGGAAGGATGGGGGGCAGCGCATGAGTGACATGTAGGCTATGTTCGGTAATTTTTCGGCAATGGGAGAGAAGATCAGCAAGGATAAAACCAAGGCTGACGCTGCATTTCCCTTTTTTCAGGCGCCTCTTGTGGCTCTTTAGCATCCTCTTTTCCATACAGTCTTGTTCGTGCGCTAATTGTATGGCTTCTTCGGCATCATCCTGGCTATGGCTCTCCAGATAGCCCATAGCGTGTTTCATTAAGGCGAGGATGATATCACAGTAGGTGCAAAGTTCCGTTTTTGCTTCTTTTGAGAAATGTATATCCTTTTTCTTCATTTTGCGCACGCTTTCAAGAATGTTCGAGGAGTAGCCGGCGATACGCTCTATATCGCAGACGCAATGCTGCAAATAGACCAGCTCTTCCCAATCGTTTGCAGAGAGGGGACAACGCCCGATTTGGGACATATAATCATTGATTGCATCTTCATATTTCTCAACACAATTTCTTAATTCTGTTACGGCATCTTCTTTTGCCGTTTGGTAATCGAAGAGCAGCGAGAGCGCGCCGGAGACAGCTTCATTGGCTAATGCCATCATCGCGTCTGCGGCTTTGTGGCATTGGCTAAGCGCAAGGGAAGGATTGTCAAGGAAGCGTTTATCCATATAAGAGAGCGCGGCAAGGGGATTTGAATGTGCCAGTGGCTTGGAGGTGCTTCTCTCACGTACGGATATGATTGCGAGCTTCACCAGTTTGCCGGAGAACGGAAGCAGAACAATCGTGGCAAGAATATTAAAGCAGGAATGGATCGCTGCGATCCCTGCGGGGGTGGCGGTCTGTGCCGGGAAACGGAAAGGGATAAAAGCATGTAGGGTATAAAAACTGCCCATGAATAGCAGTGTGCCGATCAGATTAAAATACAAATGAATAAAGGCGGCTCTTTTGGCATGGGTGTTCGTGCCGATAGAAGATAAAAGCGCAGTGATGCATGTGCCGATATTCTGTCCCATGATGATTGGCAGCACAGCCGCATAAGGAATTGTCCCGGTCATGCAGAGCGCCTGTAGGATGCCGATAGAAGCTGATGAGCTTTGCATCAGCGCGGTCAAGACGCACCCCGCGATCATGCCCATCACCGGATTGGAAAAGGCAAGGAACAGGCGGGTAAATCCAGGCATATCCTTTAACGGCTCCATGGCGTTGCCCATAGTGTCCATGCCGAACATCAGAATGGAAAAGCCTAATAATATGCCGCCAACTTCTTTCTTCCGCTCGGATTTGCTAAACAGAAGAAAGAGGACGCCGATCATGGAAAGCAGGGGGGAAAATGTCTCCGGCTTGAGCAGCGTGAGCAAAATATTATCGCTCTTAATCCCGGAAAGGCTCAAGAACCATGAAGTGATCGTGGTGCCGATATTAGCGCCCATGATAATGCCGACGGCTTGGCCTAACTGCATGATGCCCGAATTGACACAGCCTACGACCATTACGGTAGCAGCGGAAGAGGACTGGATAATGGCGGTTATGCCGGCGCCAAGAGCTACGCCCTTTAAGGGGCTGTCTGTCATCTTGGCAAGCAGCGATTCCATCCGGCTGCCGGAAACTTTGGTGAGCGCATTGCCTAAAATGTGCATTCCGTAAAGAAAAAGCGCCAAACCGCCGATCATTGTCAATATATTGGATAAGTTCATATGTCATCCTCACTTTCTATGTAGTAGGATGACTATACCAGTTCTATGTAAAATCAGAGGGATCGCAATGTAAAGATTATGTAAAAAATCTAATCCGGACGGCGAAGTAAAGTGCCTCTGGCCCATCCTATTGAGTTGCCTTCCAGCAAATATTCCTTCATCTTCTTCTGTAGGCTGGTTGTCTCCGGGAGAGCTTCGGAAACGGTTTCATGTCCGGGAAATACCCAGTCTAATACTTTCATGCTTTCATAATCGGTTTCCGTTATATCGAATCGGTTTTGGAAAGCCAAAATATGGGATCCTTTAGGCAGGATATTTTGCAGCGCCGGGGATAAGAGCCAGGAACTGCATTCCATTTTCCAGGTAATCCGTTCGGGATAATATTGCCTACAGAAATCCTGGAAGCCGGACAGGGATTGCAGGACGGATTGTTCTGAGAAGTCCGCATCGGATGGTATATGGATGCTGATACATTCATTCTCACAGAATTCGTATTCTAAGGCGCCGATCCGGTATTCCCGTAGGGATAATTGCCTCGGGAACCACCATCCCCATACGAAACGGTAGCTTCCGTAGGTCTTATGATATTCCGCCAAAAAACGCGTGCAGAATTTCATGGTGTCAACGAAGACAGACGTCGGAATGCCTTTTTTCACATATTCGTCATAGGCGTCTTTGGCAATGTTCAATTCTTCCCATAACGTCTTGAAGCCGTCAGTGTCTTCTGTAACGGCAGCCAGGATAGACTTGTCTAGTTGTAGGGTAAGCTCGATGTCTTCCATCAAGTCTTGTACTGTTGTCCGGAACGTGTTGTCTCTGCTATTCCCGTATGTATTTAGGGCATGGACGACCTCGTCCGGTAATTCTAAAAGCGCGTATAGTTCCTGATGTTCCATATTTCCTCCTTTTGCAATGAAAAATACGACAGGCAGTTGCCTATGAAAAATGTGATTATGTTAGGAACAGTTTATCATAGGCGGAGAGGGATGTCATGTATATTCTGATTTGCATCAAGGGGGATTGCCATAGATAAAGTGATCTGTGAGCAAGAGATACTTGACATATAAGCTGGTTATAGATATAATTAAGAAATAGAACATATGTTCCTAAGCAAGATGCTTCAATCGTATTGGCAGTACGATTGAACTGGGAGCATATGGATACAACACACACAGATTCAAGAGATCCATCTTACAAAAAGCGAAAAATAAACAGAGATTGAAATCATGATATAGAGCATTGTTAATCTATATCGTTGTGTTTTTTGTGCATGGATTTCAGACCGGAAGGAGCAATTGTCTATGAACAAAATGGTAGAAGTCCGAAGCATTGATGTAAATGACATGACTAGAAAGGAAGATGGCACATATCATAACGAAATTGTTTTAACGCCTTATAAGCAAATGAATGCGAAAAACTTAGCAAGAGAAAGTGAGCTACATAGGATATTGCTGCATTTAGAGAAAGAGGCAGGAGGAGAAACGGAAAAGAACAAAAGCGGCTATACGGTGATTCCGTCTTATTTTGCCCTCAATGTAGGGAAGAATATCGAACGATATCATAAGCTCATGGCTTCTAAGGGTGAACTGACAATAACCAATCAGCAGTATGTCTTAGATGAAAACGGCAATAAAATTTTGGACGAAGATAATCATTATCAGTTAGAAACAACCGGACAGGATAGATATGTCGCGACTTTCTGTGGGGCCGGGCATGCAAGGGCGCAGAAGAATCTATTTGTGCAGGAGGATATCGTGGATCAGCTCAATGACATTCTATTATGTGGAATGCCGAAAACGCTTGTGTATGAGTGGCCGTCAAAATGGAATGCCTATTATGCGATGGTCACTACAGACAGTACGCCAGTTACGAATATGCCTAATATCGTTGTGATTAAGGATTATAAGAAGATGATGAGACAAAAGGCTGATATCGTGGAAGTATCGGGAACAGGAGCAAATAAGAAGTATAACCCGATTGGCCATAAAGGGATGAAACATCATAAAGAATTATTGGAAATCATGCCTTTTGACGGTGCCGGCTTAGTAACGCCTGAATGTGCGATGAAATGGGCAAAGGAATTAAATTGTCAATCGAGAAAGGGGAAATTTTATCTTCCATCCTGTTTCCAGTTCCGCGCCATCCCGGGGATAAAAGGCGAAGTCATGGTCTTTGATATCAAAAGGTTTGCCAGGGAAAAGAAAGTATCTAAGATTGTAGACTTAGGCGGGAAGGAATGGGACATTTTCAAAGATCAGATAGATGTTGTGCTTACGCAGTCCCAGTTTAAGTTCTGGCAGCAATATCTTGATGATAATGGCAGATTTGATTATCGCCTGTGGAGAAACGAATTTGACAGGACATGCCATGGGTATAGAAGGACGTTCAATATTGTTTCTTATGGGGCGCACCCGGACGACTTACCGGATAAAACGATGTTAAGCTATCAGCCATTACAATCGTTAAGTTTTACCGATAAAGAAATAGCGGCAGTAAGTAATATGGGCATCCATATCTATAGAAAAGCGGCATCGGATGTAGACGGATTCCTAAAATACCGTGGGCTCAATAAGATATCGGATGATACAGGAGAAGAGGCAGATATTGATCATTGCATACCGCCTTATTATGTGGCGCTGCTTCATAATAAGGAATTATTTTATGATCATTATGTCCACAACAAAGTTGCGGAAGATGTAAAAAAACTAAGAAATAGCCTTTTGACCGGGAAGATTTTTGTAAACGGTAATTATCAGGTCTTAATGCCTGACCTTTATGGCCTTGCAGAATGGGCATTTCATCACGAACTGGGACATGAGCCATGTGGGCTGCTACAGAAGCCGTACCACTTATATTCTGATTGGTGGAATAACAGGAGCGCCCGATCGGTGGATATCATGAGGAACCCGGCAATAGGAATGGAGCATAGGATAGGGCGCCTTAGGAATAACCGTGAGATGAAGAAATGGTTTAAATTCCAGACAACGGGAATTGTGACAGGGATGTATGATACCCTTGCGTTGTCATTAAACGGCGCTGATTATGATGGGGACACAGTCTGCACAACTGATAATGTACACTTGATTAACGCGGTAAAAAGAGAGCTGAAAGCCGGCAATGGAAGGCTGGTCGTTAAAAAGGCAATAGGAGAGCAGCTAGCAAAAGAAGCTTCTAAACCAAAAGGAGTGCTGATATCAGATAGGGCAGCATTGATGAAAGTAAACCAGATGGCATTTAGAAATTCCATTGGACATATCATTGACAGGGTGACTGACATGTGGACATATATCCGTTTAGATGAAAACCGGATCAGGGAATATATTATGACAGGCGTTATAGTTGGCTCTGAAACCATTGATTTTGCCAAGACAGGAGAAAACGCGGTTCTGCCAGTAGAAGTTGCCGATTTCCTAAAAGGCGGAAAAAGAGGATGGTGGATGCGCTACCTGCCAAGGCACTATAAGGAAGCTATGAGAGAGGAAAAAGCCATAAAGATAGCATTGGCATCAGGAAAAGATCCACAGGAAATAGAGAAAAAGCGGAAATTTAAGGATTATGATTGTAATATGAACAGGTTATGCCATTATGCAGAGGAGCAGATAACGGCAATTGATGCGCAATATGCGTTGAAAGCGAACGAGCCTGGACATATGTTTGACTATCGCAGATCTCTGATCCACAGCCAGCCGGTTATCAATAGGAAAGTGTATCGTATGGTACAGGTATTGCAGGCAGAATACCAGCATATTTCCATGATGTATAGGAAGGAATCTTTAAAATCAAAGACGCATCGAAAGGCGGCTGCTAATAAGTTCAGGTGGTTCTATGCTAAATGCAGGACTGAATTGCTGTTTTTGGAACCGGATATCCCTAGATTATTGGATATGCTTGTCGTAATATACTATGGCGATAAAAGAGACGGGGCAGGGTTCCTCGATTTGGAGAAAGATATTCTATGGAACGCCTTTCCCGATGAGATGATAGCCAGATGCTCGGATAAAAGCATACGGACAAGCATTGACTTTAGCAAACTAGAAGAAAACCACAAGCGGAATGTGGAATATGCCAAGAAGCAAAGAGCCTTAAAAGCAGACAAAAAGAAAGTGCTCATTAAATCGATCGAGAGCATGGAAGCCTATCGAAGTAAGTACATTACACTGACGAAGGGGGACAGGGCATATATCAACAATGTATTGGATAAAGCATATATGGATAAAAAAATCAGGCGAAAGGACAATGTAGCCAAATTGAAGCGTGTATTGGCAATATTCGTATATCTTAGCCGGAAATATGAAGATGAGAAAGGCTCGCCGCAGTGGATTCAGAAATTAGATAATGTGCCGGATGAAATAACAGATACAACATTGGAAAGGCTGACATCTGTCGGACATAAAAATATGGATATGGCAATTGCCCTATTTGAGAAAATAGGAATAGTAGAAAGCAAGATAATGAGCGGTGGGACCAAAATAAAAGTGTTATTCCCCTATCAGGAGGGAGAGATTTGGATTAGGACGGATGATTATAATAGAGCGGGTACAATGATAAGGGACTATTTCAGGAATGATAAAGGGCCACAGATTCCGGAAAATGGATTTCGTGAAGGCCGGGCGAGAGTATCCTAGCATTTCCGGGCAAAAAGCAAAGGATATGGACAAAAGTGCCAACGCTATATAGGAAAAGAATCAGGTGATTGCGAAACGGTTGTTTCATGCAACGAGTCTGATCAAAATGAACAAAATGTATATATTTTCGGAGGAGGTGATATGGTTATTGCAGGCAAGCAAAGGAAATGATATATTAAAACTTAATAGGATGAAGGAAAGAGGGGGATGGGTATGGAAGAGGAGAACCGCGTGAATTGCGCGAAATGTAAGAGCAGCTTCGATAAGATGTTCCTGATGGGGAAACAAGGGAACACGGAAATATGCCCGATGTGCGGAGCGGAACTGACGGACGGTGAAGAACATCCGGATTGGATTACTTGGTATTATTATAGGCTTCCTCATGGTAGTTACTTTTTATGTGATGAATTACCGATACGGACGGATCATTTGGAGCTTGTCCAGGAATTCAAGGCGCCGCCTAGCGATGCTCAGGGAAACTCTGATAAGGCCAAAGAGATCCTTAGGAAATATGTCCCGGATGCCTTTCCCGAGACAACACAGGCGCCTGTTAGCTGCCCCTGGTGCGGCAGCAGCGAGTATAGCATGCTAAACGGTGGCGGATTCTTCGGAGGCGGCAGGCCAAGAAGGGTATGTAACCGATGCAGGCTAGATTTTTAGAGAGATTACTTTGATGGTAATCTCTTTTTTATTTTGTAAGAAATTGTGCCCTATATTATTCGATTGTTGATGAAGGAGGAAATAAATTTGAGCGATCACGATACATTAAGCCTTATAGGCGCATTAGAACTAAGAAAGAGCAAGAAGCAGATCAATGCGGATATGAAACGGCTGGAAAAAGCGATAAATATGCTGCGCATCACGGGGACATTCACGAAAGGCCAGACGAAGAATGAACTCAATTCTTATATCAAAGTATTACAGTCCCAGCTCGAGTATGTTAAGCTACATATCAAAATTGATAAGAAAAGGATTGCGCAGGAGATAGACAGTGCATTGGGCAAGATGCAATGGAAAGAGATTGATGCATTGTCTATTGACGAGAGCAAAGTGAAACTGAAAATCAGGAAAGCCATCGCGGGCATGAGAGCATATGCGGACAAAATACCGATGCGCGTGGATATGGATGATAAGAGAAAGGAATTAAGTAACGATTTATCTACCTATTTAGAGAACAATGTTAAGATAAGCGGATCGCCGATCTTAGAGGAAGAGGCGGAGAAAGTCAGAGAGCTGATTAATACGGTACACGATAAAGCAAGTTTACGGGAGGCTGTAGATGCGATCAGGCTATTTCAATCAGAAGTCAGCGCGGCGGGGCTTGCGGCGCAGCCTACAGCGGATAACTTGCAAACCCTACTTGCCCGTATCGCTAAGATTCCCGCTGCTTTTGGCGCAGCCACCCTGGCAGTCAGTAGTTTGGCCAAGGCGTTAAAGACGTTACGGTCAAAAGAGATCATGCTCCCGGAAATAACTGTCGGACTGGAGGCGGCCGATGATTCTCTGCCGGATATGGTGACGAGAACGCAAGAATTGCTTTCAGAATCAGGGAAAACGGAGCAGTTGGATGTGTGGGATGACCGCATACAATCTTTGCATAGCAGTTGGGACTCTTTCATGGATGCATTGGCGAACAAGGAACTTGTCGTAAACGGTGTTTCTTTCTTCGATAGCTTAATGCAAGGAGCGGAATCGTTAATGGATACGATAGGCGAAGTGCCAGTCGCGCTGGCTGCGATCAATACCGCTATGGCTGTAAAAGATAAGCGCTATGGCATTACGCAGCTTGTGAATCCGGAGACAAAGAAAACGGATATCCAGGGAAATATGTTCGGGATAGACTTTACCGCCATTAAGGCGCAGAAGAAACATTTTGCCGAGGCCGGGGAAGCTATTGAGGAGTGGAATAAGAAATTAAGCTTAGGTCGGGCAAATATTAATAATTTTGGAAATGCCGCAGTGAAGAGCAATGCGCAGTTAAGGGAATATCTTGGCACTTGCTCCAAAGAAGCACCGGGGTCTTTAGCAGGCTATAAAGCCCATCTTAACGCGGCGGGCATTAGCACAGACGCGCTCCGGCTCAAGACTATATTGCTGAATACGGCAATCGGCATAGGAGTCGGCATAGCCGTCCAGGCAGCGGTACAGGGCCTTACGTATCTCATCCAGAGAGAAGAGAATGTCCGTCAGGCGACGGAGCAAGCCGCCAACAGCTATAAGGAAACCTCTTTAGCCATAGAGGATTATGTTTCTAAGTATCAGGAATTGCGAGAGGCGCTTTTGATGGCGGTTGGCAATGAAGAAGAAACGTATCGGATTAAGAAGCAGTTGCTGGAGCTACAGACGGAGCTAAATGAGAAATTCGGAGATGAATACGGAGCCATTAACCTGGTGGCTAAGGCATACCAAGACCAGACGGAGTCCATACAGGCGTTAAATAAAGAAGCTGCCCAGACATTCTTGAATGAGAATAGAGGAGGCATTCATAAAGCGGAAAGGAAAATGACGAAAGAACGTCATTACAACTTAGCCTATACAGGCCTTAGCAGTTATACGGATAAAGGGAAAGCGATAATGGAAATCGCCCAGAAGTATGAAGATCAAGGGATTACATTATTGGACGAGTATGGTGACGGCAGTTATCTACAGTTCTCGGTTCATCTAAATGCAGATGCACAGTCCGCATATAAGACGATCAATGCCTTTGAAAATGATTTGCGGGAGCGGGCAAGAGAACTCGGCGATGAGAATATGTTCGATGATGTGCTGGATATCTCGTCAAATGCCCTGAACCAGGCGAAAAAAGTCATTGATAAATATGCAGATATCTATAATCAGTCATTGGCTGCTGAAATTGCGTCCGACGATTATAAAGCAATCGTGTATAACGATGCGATAAAGGCAGTGCAGGAATATAATGAGGCCGTAATGATGTCTGAAAATCCACATGACGACCAAAATGTGGAACAGGCGAAGCAAAATCTGGATGCAATAAAAGCTTCCATTCAGGGTAACGAAGAAGAATGGGGAAAATATGCGGTGCTGCTCGACGATATATTCGCGCAGGCTGATACGGATTTACAGTCATTTCATGAGACATTAGAAACAGATCATGGACTAGGGCGGTTAGCCGAAAAATTGGACGGACTTATTGATCACCTCTCCCCGACCATATCGGCATCAGTGAAACAGATGGCGGAACAATTAGAGCCGCAATTCGCAAGGCTTGGGGAAGCTTACAACGAAATCTTTCAGTTTGATGAAGAGGGACGAGAAAGTGATGGGCTCCGCAACATAGATAATTCTATGCTAGAAGGGCTTCGTCAGGCGTTTGCCGAAATTAAAGAGGAGACAGGCGTTATATTTGATGCTGCCAATCTTGATTCCTTCTTTGACGCGCTCATGAATGGCAGTGCGACAACAGAGCAGGCGCAACAGGCATTCAACGATCTTGCAACGGCTTACCTGTATAGTACGGATACCTTGGCATTATTGAACAGCGAAACGGAATCTGCTATTACGAAACAGTTAGAAGAAATGGGTGTCCAGAATGCAGCAGAGATTGTGGCGAGTGAACTAGCGGCGAAAACAGAAGAGCTGGCTGTTGCCAAAGAATACCTGGCATTGACGGGGGATGAGTTAGCTCTGGCGACAGACAATGAAGCGAATGCGTTTATCTTGGAGCAAATAGAAGCTGGAAACTGTGGAGAAGCGCTGGCATTATTACAGTTGAAGAAAATGCTTGTCAATAACACATTGCTTGATACGAGCATCGATATTAATAATGTGCTGGCGTTGGCACAAGCGGCAGGGATCACATCGGACGCACTTGCAAAGATTGCTTCTTTGCAGTCAGAATTTAATCGGGCGCAAGCGGTTGGCGACTATGGCGCAATGAACATTATTTCTGACGAAATGGCAAAAGCTAAACTACAGCTAGAGTCAGATATTAGTAATTTCAAACCTGTAGAAGTCCGATTTGACAGTACAAGCGCCGTGAAATCTGCAAAAGGGGTTGGCCGAGAAGCAGGCAAAGAAGCCGGCAGATCCTACAAAGACGCCCTAGAAGAAGAGCTAAGGGGCTTAGACAGCGTCATATCCGGCGTCACCAAGGCCATCGACGGGCAGATCAGCTCCATCAACGACCAGAAGGACGCTGCGCTTGAGGCAATAGACGCACAAAAGGACGCCCTAGAGGATGCCAAGGACGCTGCCGTTGAGGCACTGGAAGCGGAACGGGACGCAAGGCTTAAAGCCATCGAGGCACAAAAAGAGCAGCTTGAAGGACAGATAGGGCTCATTGACAAGCAGATAGAGTCCAAGCAGGACGAGATTGACGCCATCAACGAAGCTGCGGACGCCAGGAAACGCGAGACGGACTTACAGAAGGCGCAGTACGAGCTGGAGCGCATCCAGAGCCAGCGCGCCATATTGCAATACTCTGAAGATAAAGGCATACATTATGCCCAAGATACTAACGGGATACGTGACGCTAAGGAACAAGTAGACGATGCAAAGCGTGAGATTGGCATTGCTGCCATTGAAAAAGAGGTCAGCCTATTAGAAGGCCAGAAGAGCCTGCTTAACGAGCAGATTGGCTTACTGGATGAGCGCGCAGACAAGATAAACAGCTTCTATGATGAAGAGATTGAGAAGACCGAAGCGTTCTATGA
>CAJTSL010000028.1 GCA_910578845.1 uncultured Lachnospiraceae bacterium | reverse complement strand
TGCTGGATAGATTATACCACTCGTTCTATATGTCTATCAAATGGGGTATAAGGCACATTTATCAGGTGATGAAAGCGGATCTGCTGGAAAGGGTAAGGCGGTCTTTGTTTTTGACCATGTGTATATTTGCCATGTTCCTTGCGTTCTTTTCTGTTCCCGATGTGGAAGCGCCGCTGGTATCTATCTGTATGGAGCCGGGCATATTCAGCCAGGGCTCCAATCCGTCATGGATGCCCATAGCCATAGCCTTATGCGGCGGGGTGCTGTTCCCTATGATCGGGTTTGTAAATGCTTGTGATTTAATCTGTCCCATATGGCCTGGCGGCTCTGAATGGCGGAGAGGTCGTAGCGGGCACAACTTTTATGCAGGGCATTTTTACATCAGCAGGAGTACGAATGGCTGTTTAGGCGGTCATTATTTAGTGATGGATTTGATATAGCGCGAGTTTATCAAATACACCATGCCAAAATAGCATAAATACAGAACAAAGAAACAAACCATAAAGCAAGCGATAGCTTTAAACAGATGATTGTGTATGTGTAATATAGAGTTCATCTTATGATTGACAAATGGCGTGGCTGTCCAAAGGATAATAAAAGACATTAGTATTGGCATGAACAGCTTTATGAGCACTTGCATGCAAATAAGTTTTTTTAGATCGGAACGATTTCTCCCCATGTGAAATAATAGCCGTATATTTCTGTTCTCTCTCTTTAAATCAATAATTTGCAATAAAGAGAGGATAAAGAAATAGATAATCATAAAAATAATGCAGATGCTGATCTGTAAGAATCCCATCCATTGCTGCTTCGCTTGTTCAAAAAGAGAAATATGAGGATTGAGCAGAAGTGTCCCATAAACAAAAGCGCCTGCTGAAAAAATAAAACAGATGCAGAAAATGGCATTTATATTTGCGTTGGTTTTTGAGCCGCTTGTCATTTCCGCAATTTGATATAGACGGTTGCCTTGATATAAAGTGTCTGCCTGTGACAGGCGTAAGGAGGCGATAAAAGCATACAGCCATCTATAGAATGAGAAAACGCATACTAACATTGGCAGTGAAATAAGGGAGGTGGAAAGAGCCATTATCTTGTCTGGCATAAAGGAAATGCAAGATAGCAGTGCCAGGTAGCCCAAAAAGCTGATGACTAACATCCATCCCCAAAAAGATTTCTTACCTGTGCCAAACGGCTGATTACGTTGTTTTTCACGCATAAGCTGCACAATCTGTAATTTATATAATTTGCGTTTCATCAAAAATGTTGACAAAATTTCTACGCAGCAGAAATAAACAAATGTTTGCAGAACACTTTTCAATATAATACAGGGCATGGAATGTCTCTCGGTTTCCCGCAGCACTGTATGGCAGCAAATTGAGAATATCCCCGTACCTAAAGCAATGCCCACAAGAAAACATACCATTCCTATCAAAAATAATTCGCATAGGAATACCAGGGATAGCTTATCTTTCTCCATTCCAAGCAGCATATAAGTAGCAAATTCTTTTGCCCGCTGTCTGATGATAAAATGATTGATGTAGTTTACAAGCACTGCCATGATCATCACGACCAGTAAAGGTAAAGCCATTGTCTGAAAACCTGCCTGCATATTCCCCCAAGCAGCAATGCAGTTTGAAAGAAAAATAATGGAAGTGAGCATGACCATTGATGAAATATACAAAAGATAGTCAATCATGGAACGCTTTGTGTTACGGAGTGCTAATTTAAGATACATAACGGACACCTCCTGTTATTTTTGCAAAAGTATTTAAAATTCTGGTGAAAAATTCCTGTTTATTTTCCTCTTCCCGTTCCAGGGAGGCTTTTATTTTGCCATCCTGCATAAACAGAATTTTATCACAGTAACTTGCGGATAAGGCATCATGTGTTACCATTAAAATAGTGGCAGTATATTTTTGGCAGAGCATGCCGAATGTTTCCAGCAATTGTGTAGCGGAGTGGCTGTCCAACGCACCGGTTGGCTCGTCTGCGAGAATCAGGCTGGGATTTGTTGCAATCGCTCTTATACAGGCACACCTTTGTCGTTGGCCGCCTGAAATTTCATAGGGAAACTTATTTAGGATTTCCGATATCCCTAATTTGTCAGCTAAATCAAGAATCGTCTGCTTTACGCTTTCTTTTGGTACCCGCTTAATTGTCAATGCCAGTGCGATATTCTCATAAACTGTCAAGGTATCTAATAGATTGTATTCCTGGAATACAAAACCTAAATGATCCCGGCGAAAAGTTGCCAGATTATTCTCAGACAGCTCTGCAATGTCATGCCCATCAATTTCAATCTGGCCACTGGTAGGCTTATCTATTGTTGCGATCATATTCAGTAAGGTGGTTTTGCCTGATCCTGATGCCCCCATGATGCCGACGAAACTTCCTTTGGTGATTTCAAAGCTGACATCTTTAACGGCTTCAGTTAGCGTACTTTCAGTTTCATATACCTTTCTGATATTTTTTATCTTTAGTACGGTCGGAACAAGGGAATTTGTCTTATTTTCCCACTGGTCTTTTCCAAGCAAGCTTGTGATGACTTCAAGCAGTAATTGATTAGATTTCTCTTTTAGGTTTTCATCGGATATGAGTTCACCTGAAAGCAATTCATTCAAAGTTATGTGGAGCAGATCGCACAGTGGGCAAAACAAGGACGGATCAGGCATTGACCTTCCTGTTTCCCATTTTGATACTGCCTTGTCCGTTATTCCCAAAGCTTCAGCCAGTTGGCTTTGTGTCAGACCGTTCTCTTTTCTTCGCGCAGCGATAAAACTGCCTATTTTCTTTTGATCCATATTTCAAAAATCCTCGCTTTCCACTGTTATTATACAGCGGACGGATAAAATGAACACCTACCAACAGTAGAGTTTCGAAAATCCCGTGTATTTCCTACGGTTCAACTATATGCCAGTTTGTGCTTATAGTCATTTCATGCAATAAATAGGAGTGTCATGTAATGCCAGTTGATAAGATACCCTTAATCCAATATAATTTGTATTGGAAAAGAATACAGAATTGAGGAAATGATACAACATAAAGCGCAGAAATGGAGTAAAATATGCAATACTATCAATGTGATAAATATCCAATCGAGTTCGTATTGTCGGAGAATATTGATAAGCATTTTGATGCGCATAACCATGTAGGGCATTATATCATATCAATTGTCATGCAGGGAACGGTTACCGTTTGTTTGGAAAATAGGGAAGTGACATGTTGTAGAGAGGATATGTTTATCATCCCGCCGTATGCCCTACATTCCGTGCGTCAGGGAAGGGATGCACGTCTATTGTCTGTGTGCATAGGAACGGTTTTTATTGAAGAGTCAGATTTAGAAACAGCAGAGTGTATTGTTCGGGAACTGTTAAAGGACGCAGCAGCGCTGGGGATTTTCGGGAAAGAGCAGGGAGAAAAATTGCTGGCTTCCCTGCGGACGGTTTACCGCCTCCGTGATCATGGGCACAAAGAGATAGATGCAGGCATAAAAAATCTAACGGATAAAATTACCAGCCATCCGGAACAGGAATTGTCAATAGAGACATTGGCGGCGGATATTTTTGTCAGTAAATATTATCTCATAAGGAAATTTAAAAGCAGTATCGGGATGACGCCGCATCAGTTCTGTATCCAGAACCGCATACGGAAATCACAGGGTCTTCTGGATGAGGAAAAGGTGATCAGCAGGGTTGCCGCGGAAATGGGGTTTTATGACCAGAGCCACTTTGACAGGACTTTCCAGAAGATTGTCGGGATATCCCCGTCGGAATATGTCCATTCAAAAAAACAGATAGGGCAGGGCACATAGGGCAATTTTTTACAAGACATGAGAGCTTCCAGAGAATATGATTGAAACGTAAGACAGATCACATATCATATTGGAGGTGCAGAATGGATACATTTGCAGTATTTAACAACGGAAAATTAGTTTTACCGGAAAAGGAGGCCGGCTTTGCGGAGATTGCATGGTCAAAGCATCCGACATTTGAAGGCGTGGAACTGAAGCACATCATTACGGCAAAAGACACAGAAGGGAAGTTCAGCTATCATTTGGTGCGGATTGCACCCGATTGCAGTATTGGGAGCCATATCCATGAAACGCAGTTGGAAACGCATGAGGTGATAAAGGGCAGCGGAAAGTGTGTAAACGCAGGCAGCATCATTCCGTATAAGCCCGGTACAATATCCATCATGCAGGCAGGTGTGCCGCATGAGGTCATTGCGGGTTCGGAAGGGTTATATCTGTTTGCAAAATTTATGCCTGCCTTATGTTGAATTGAATAAAAAAGGTTGAAAAATCATGCTGATGCACTGATTTTTCAACCTGCAATTTGTGCCGGAGCGTTACAAATTTGCCTTGAGCGCAGCAAAACCCTGGATGTCAAAGAAACAGGCGGACAGAGCATACCTGAAGGCGCCAAGGGAAATGAGGTTATCAATAAGTAGTGAAACGCCCTTTCTTCAAAACAGCGTAGCTACCAGATTGACGGCTTTTATAGCGTTATTCTTTCTTTCGTGTCAAAAAAATTCCAATGATTGCACCAATCAGGATAATCGGAGCTAGTCTGACAAACAGCCATTCAAATGAGTGAAATGCCACTCCGAGAACGGCGGTTTCAGGATCACGATAATCCCAACCTAAGTAAGAACTTTCTAATGACCATAAGATTGCAAAAATTACGACTATGGCTACGCATAATGAAATGAGAAGCCACTGTAGAATTCTTTTTCTTGTGGTTTTTCTCTGTGCAAGCTGCAAGTTTATCACTTCCAGTTTTGCGGAAATTGCCTTTAAGTCATCAACTTTTGATTCAGTAAGGTTTTCTCCAAGCAACGTACTCACAGGTGTTTCAAGCGCTTCCGATATGGAGATCAACATATCAGAATCGGGAACTGACAATCCTTGTTCCCATTTAGAAATTGTTTGCCGCACTACGTTCAGCTTGACAGCAAGCTCTTGTTGCGAAAGCCCTTTTGATTTTCTGATTGTTTTCATATTTTCGTTTAGCATTAGAGATGGCCTCCTTTTTAGTCGTTTCGTAATTGTTTAAGCTGTTGTCATTATTATAGGCAAAACTGCCCGTTGCCACAAGCAACGCAAATTAACATTGTGACTAAACTGGATTATAGAGGAATAATTGAAGCTGGGACAGCAGCATACGGGAGGAAATGATGAGTAAGACTGTTTTAGAATTTGAATGCATCAGAATGGACAATGGAGGAAAGTTCCCGGTCGAGTATACCGGGCAGGGCAGGACATATCGCCGGAATTTGTAATAATTTCCGGTGGATATGGCATTTTCGTGGCATTTGTGTGTCATTTTCAGTATTGGACAAGTTTCGCAAATGGATTTATAATGAAAGGGCATCTCATGCAATGGCATTAAAGTCATGAAAAGAACGGGCTCTTTCGTGGAGTGTATTAAAAATACGAGGTGAAGAATATGACAAACTATATATTGGAATGTTGCGTAGATAGCGTAGAATCGGCTCTTGCAGCCAAAGAAGGAGGCGCAGACCGTCTGGAACTGTGTGCGGCGCTCATGATTGGCGGTATTTCGCCGGGACTCGCATTGTTTGAACAGGTAAAGACATGTTGTGGCCTGCCGGTCCGTGTGCTTTTAAGGCCGCGGTTTGGGGACTTTCTCTATACGGCATATGAATTTCAGATTTTGAAAAGAGAGGTGGCGCTGTTTCGGGAAGCGGGAGCAGAGGGCGTGGTGATTGGATGTCTACAGGAAGACGGGAACCTTGATATGCAGCAGATGCGGGAATTGATGGCGCAGGCGGGTGACATGAAAGTGACGCTCCATCGTGCTTTTGATGTCTGCGCAGATCCTATAAAGGCGTATGAACAAGCCAGGGAACTGGGAATTGATACGATCCTTACGTCCGGGCAGAAACGCGAGTGCCTATTGGGACTGCCGTTATTGCAGCAGTTATGCGAATTGCAGAAAGAGACGGGAACACCGCGCATTATGGCAGGCGCAGGGGTGACGCCGGAGGTGATACGTAGTTTACGCGCACAGACGGATATTACCAGTTATCATTTGTCGGCGAAAAGAGTTGTGGACAGCGGCATGCAATATCGCAAGGAAGATGTGCCTATGGGACTTCCCATAATGGATGAATACAGTATTTTCAGAACTGACAGCAGGATTGTGGCAGAGGCGAAGAAGGCTCTGCTTGAGAAATAGGAGCATGCTTGGAGGACTGGTGAGGGGACGATAATTTATGCTGTTTGGGAGTCATAAGAAAAAGCAAACAGATATTGGAAATGCGCGATATGCAGAGCTATTGCGTCTAGAAGTATCTACGCCAGAATTACCAGGGAATGGGCAGATTTGAATTTTATGTTTTGCAGAGAGGGAATGATGTATGTACAGGATTGGAATCTGTGATGATGACAAAGAGCTATGTTCTGGATTAGAGGAACAAATCTATTTCATAGCGAAAGAATTGTCGGTAAAAGCAGAGGTTGAAGTTTGGCATTCCGGTGAAAGCATAGTAAATGATTTGCAGAAAGGCACACAGTTGGACTTGATCTTTTTGGACATCGAATTGGTACAGGCAGATGGGATAGTAGTAGGGAAGTTTATCCGCAATGAAATGGAGGACATCAATACTCATATTGTATACATTTCTTCCAGGCAGACATATGCAATGCAGTTGTTTAAGATTCAGCCTCTTGATTTTCTGGTAAAGCCCATATCCGATGCACAGATAAAGGAAGTCCTTAGCAGGAGCATCAAGCAGAGGCAGAGCCTCAAAAGCTGCTTCGAGTACCAAAAAGGGGGTGCAATATTCAGGATCCCGACAAAAGATATTGCCTATTTGACGAGTATGGACAAGAAAATCAGGCTTGTCACCAGAGAGGGCGAAGAGGAATTCTATGGAAAGCTGAAGAATATGATAGAAGAACTCCCAGCCGATTTTATGATGATACACAAGTCTTATATTATCAATCAGTTGTATGTCAGCGAATACGCTTACGACTGCGTGAAAATGTCTGATGGAACTGTTTTAAATATCAGTAAGCCATATCGGAAAGAAATAAGAGGAAAATTAAAGCAATATCGGAGAGCAGAAATGTATGGTGAGTTATAGATTTGTATCTCTACTGATTGTAAATATCCTGCGGGTTCTGCTGATCCGGAAAATGATGGAGTTGTTTCTTCCCGCAGTTGATGAAAATGGGAAAAAGATTGGAATAGGATTTGTAAGCTATTATCTGCTGACCATTGTTTTATACAGTATGTTCAACATATCAGTGCTATACGGTTTCTGCAATTATCTTGCGATCGCGGGACTGACCCTTTTTTATCAGGGAACATGGAAAAAGCGGGTCTGGGTATCGCTGGCGATATTTGCGATAGATTTGGCATGCGCGCTTGCCGTTTATTTTGCTTTTTCACAGATTCCTATCGGGCACCGGCAGGCTCTCCAGACGCTTTTGCTCCTGATCTGTGCCACCTTGATCAGCCATATCGCTTATCCGGCGGACAGCAGGGAAATCGTGTTTGATAAAAGGCAGACTTGTATTTTGCTCATGATCCCCGCGGCAAGCGTATTTATTTTGTGTGTTTTGCTGTACGGGAGATATGAAGGCATGGCGGCAATGTTGATCTGTATATCCATACTGATCATTAACCTGGGCATATTTTATCTCTATCATATGATGGCGGAAAACTATAGGAATCTAAGGGAAAATGATATCTACCGGCAGCAGACATCCATCTACCGCAACCAGTTGGATGTGATCATGGAATCCCAAGGGCGTATCCGGGCGTTAAGGCATGACATGAAAAACCATATCATGGCGCTTCAAATGCTTTTGCAGAAAAAGGATCTGGAGGAAGCCTGTCGGTATCTTGGCTCTATGCAGGAGTTTATGGCGAATCCGTCAGAATATGTTGTCACAGGAAACGAATCTGTTGACGGTTTACTGAACTATAAGCTTCAGAGGGCAAATGAAATCCTGGAGATGGTGGAGGCAAGGGTAAGTATACCGGAAAAACTGATGCTGCATTCTTTTGACCTAAATGTGGTATTGGGGAATCTGCTTGATAATGCGATAGAGGCGGCAGCCCGTACAGAAGAAAAAGAGCTGAGAATAGCAATCAGGCTTGAGAAAGGAATTCTGTTTATCCATATCCGAAATAGTTGCCAAGGGATTGCAGACGGAAGGGTAGAGCGCCTGACAACCACCAAGGAGGATGCGCCAAACCATGGAATCGGCCTTCGCAATGTGCGGAGAATCATTGAAAAATATCATGGAGATATGGAGTTGGTGTGTGAAAACGGATGTATGGAAACGGATATCATCATGTACATAAATGAACTCTGATTTTGGGGAAGCGTTGGTCAGGCCTGCGCTTCCCCAAGCTAATTCCGGCAAAAATATGGTCTGATTTCGCCAAAATCCAAATAAACTCTGTTTTTGTGGTATGCTTTGTTCGACATACAAAAAGAGATCTTGTTTGGGAGGTATCAGTATGAGAAGAAATAATATACGCTTAACGATGGCGGCAATGTTGTGTGTGCTTGGCCTTACCGGCTGTCAGAAAGCGCCGGATGCAGTGGAAGAAAACGGCATTATGCACGCGCAAGGTGATATGGAAAGGCAGGTGCAGGACATTGCTGCGGCAGGCTCACAGGAGCAGATGCCGGCGGGAGACGGGAGTGACAAGGCGGCAGGCCACTATCAGGGCACAGTAGGCACAGGCGATAACATAATAAACATAAACGCCGAAATTCCTGCTCTGCCTGATCAACTATACATCATTACGCTGAAGCCGGATGAAGGTCTTGACAAGGACGCGCTGCTTGTCTTCCTCGATGGCGAAAGCGGTAGCATAGAGGATACTTCGGAGGAACAATTAAAAGAGATAGAAGAGAATGACAGATACAACAGTACCCCTGATGAAAACGGCGAAAGATTTTTATACTCCAAATTCGGTGACCATAGCGCGAACAGGCTTGGCGACGGGAAAAAGGAGGCATCGTTTTCGCATCATACATCGGCATATTATGTGGATTATGGGTTAAGGGAAAAATATATCGAGGAGTACAGTAAGGTCGCCAAAGAAACGCTCATTTCCCAGGATGGGATGGACGAAGGCGCCTTTTCGGCAAACAGAGCCAGGGAAATGCTCCTGGACAAGCTGAAAGCGGTGGGAGTGAGTGCGCTTGCTTTTCGGAAAATATATTATATTGAGGGCGATGATTGCAGCTTTTACCAGATGGAATTTGTGCCCACCTATGATGGGATCGCGGTGGACATTGGAGCCGACAGCTATGCGCTGGGACAGGTTTCGCCAGATGGGTATGCAATTGTTTCCGAGGAGGGCGTGGCGGAGGTATCCCTTACCAATTTCTGTGCAAAGATGGCGGATAAAGAGCCTGTCACGGCGATTTCTTTTGAGCAGGTTCTGGAAATACTGGAACAGTATCTGGATAGCGGCATGTTAGAGTCGGATGGAACGATCCTATACGACAGAGTGGAATTAAATTATTATCCAGTGCCTAATCCCTCGCCTGCCTTAGATGAGATAGAGTATAAGCCTGAACTCGTGCTTACGCCCATATGGCATATTTATATGCCCCTTGATGAATATGTGGAAGGAGGCTACGGAAATGCGGTAGGGCCGGTTCACATATGTGTGAACGCGGTCACAGGGGAACTGGAAGAGGCTGATTAGGAACATTGATGAAGATGGGAAAGTGATAGAGGGTGTGAGAAGGCATATGAAATTTCTATGGATGGATGTCAAAAGAAGTTTTGCTGCTCCGGGATTTTTTGCAGGTATTTTCGGACTTGGGGCATTGCTTGTGTATAATTTTGTCACGGAATCGCTTCATTCGGGCAGTCCCTATTATGCTATCGTGAATATACTGGCCACATCGGGTTTTACCGTGTTTCTGCCAGTGTTTCCGGTGATGGGGTATGCGGCTCGCTTTTGCGGGGAGTATGAGAGCGGGTATTACAGGCTGATTCTTGCCCGGATGAAACCACAGAAATTTGCCCGGATCCGGATCATTAGCGCGGCGCTGTCGGGAGGCGTCATCGTTGCGCTGCCCTATCTTCTCGTATGTCTTGCGGCTGTGTATCTGGAGTCGCCGGGGGTGGCCAATGCCAATCTCCTGGGATTGGACGCTTCGGGGGTGAATGTTCTGAGGGTAGAGACAGATATTGAAATGGTGATGATAGGTCAAGCCTATGGGATTGGCGTGATGGTGGCAGCCAAGGTGTTGCTGGGTTTTCTATTCGGTGCTGCATGGGCTTTGGTGGGATTGGCGTTTGCGGTGTGGATACCGAATAAGTATGTGTCACTGCTCGCGCCTTTTGTCCTGTACCAATCCCTTTATATATTGATGCCCAATCGTTTAAATCCCGCCCTGCTGGTGCGTGGGGACGATACGGGGCATGTGTTGTCGATTGTGGCGGAGTGTGTCTGGCTTTGTGCCGCTGCGGTGGCTGTCATGGCGGGATTTAGGAGGAGATGTAGGGATGAGTAAAAGGATTGTCAAAGCAATCCGGATTGCCTTGGGGATGCTGCGACAAGAGATGGGAAGTGCCAAGATGATCATGGGATATCTGTTGGGTTTGACATTTCTGGCGCTGGGGGCAAACGACTTTTTGCGATATGCAATGGAGACCGGGGAACCCGTTAATATTTGTGAACCTTTTATCGTCGCTGCAAATCAGGGGATGGCGTGCAGGTTCTGGGTTCTGGGATATCTGTTGGTCATAGGGGATGCGCCTTTTGTTAAAGGGAATGCCTATATGGTGTTGTACCGAAGCGGCAGGCGGGTATGGAATATGGGCATGTTGTTATATGTTTTCCTACAGGCGCTTTTGTATACCATATGCCTTGCGACCGTTTCCGTCGCTGCCAGTACGCCTTTTGGATTTCCCGGAGAGCTTTGGAGCAGTCCCGTTTACATGCTGGCAACGGTTGCCTCGAATGCGATTGCGGAAAAATACCATATTTACTTTGACGGTGTGGCAATGATGGAATATATGACGGTTTTCCAGGCGTTTGGCATTACCTTTTTGTATATGCTCTGTTATTTTGTTTTCTTGGGGGTCCTTTTGTATCTCTGTAATCTTACGCTTGGCAGTTTTTGGGGATTGGCAGCAGTGTCAGTGGCACATTTGGGAGGTGTTATGCTATCCTTTGCCGGCAGCCTGCATCCAAGTCCGGCGTATTACGTGGACAGCACCGGCAGTCATTGGAGGTATCCTTGTCGGATGCTGATTTTCATCTTGATTATGACAATAGTGTCATTAGTTGCAGTGAAGAGGGCGGATATCCAGAAAAGATAGGCATTGGGTTTTGTGAAAGTTGCCATAAAGCTTGTGGTAGAGTACATGGCGTGCAAATAGCCAGACAGTGAGGTGCATTATGGAGCAGAGTATGGTTTTAAAATTTTTTGGAGGAGTTTCACAGGATGCTGCAAGCTTGGCAGTTGATTTTGACAAAGTATTCCGTGAACTGGCAGGATGGTTTTTGCCCATTGGCATCTGCCTGCTGGCAGAGGGTCTCTGGCTTGAAAAGTGGAGGAAAATGGAGCTGCTTGCAAGTTACCGTTATGTGACAGTAAAAAAATGGTGGCGGCGGAAGTTTATCAGAATTCTACGAAATGGCGTACTGATGGCGGCCGTTATGTTTATCACGGCAATGGCGGCTGATATTGTGAACCATGGGGAACTTTCGGATAAAAGCTGCAAAGTGTTCTTTTTATGGATTACCCATATGATAATGACAATGGCTTTTTTCCTGATGCTGGATCTGACCAGAGTCAGGAAATTTGCACCGGCAATCCTGTTGCTGCTGGAAGGGGGCACTTTTCTCATGGGGTTTTCAAATATGAGGATAGCCCGGTTTATGTACGGGATGTGGGGGATGTATTTTCAGAGTGAATGGTATTTTCAGGAGACGGGAGTCTCCGTGTTATCTTCCCTTTTGATCGAGATGACGCTGATTGTGCTTGTTTATCTGACTGGAGGGATTTTCCTGGGGAGGGAAGGAAAGGGGTTTTCGTATGGCAGAGATGATCAGAATTGAGAATTTAAACAAAAAATTTGGAGATGTTACCGCGCTTGAAAATGTTAATCTGAGCATTGAAAAAGGAAAAATCTACGGTATTGTCGGAAGAAACGGTTCTGGAAAGACGGTTTTATTTAAGCTTATTACAGGTTTTCTAAAGCCTACGAAAGGGCGGGTCGTAGTAAGTGGAAAAGAGGTCGGGAAGGACACGGATTTTGCGGACAATATAGGGATCATCATAGAAAATCCCGGATTTTTAAAGGGGTATACGGGATTTAGGAACCTTGCATATTTGGCAGGCATACGCAATGTAATTGGTAAAGAGGAGATCAGGGAGAGCATGAAAAAAGTAGGGCTTGACCCTGATAGCCATAAAAAGGTTGGGAAATATTCGTTAGGAATGAAACAACGTTTAGGCATAGCACAGGCTATCATGGAGGATCCTGAAATACTGATTCTGGATGAGCCAATGAACAGCCTGGATAAACAGGGTGTGGAGGAGATCAGAGGAATTTTGATGGGGTTGCGGGATGACGGAAAAACAATAATACTTGCAAGCCATAATAAAGAAGATATCGAGATCTTGTGTGACGAAGTGTATGAAATGGATCAGGGGAGATTGGAAAAACATGATCCATTATGCGTAGATAAGAAATAAGGGCAGTGTGGCATGAAGGGGGATGCGCAGGCATTCCTGGTTCCCTTGTTCCATTCCATTTGCTATTTTGCGATATGGGTCTGAGATAAAATTCTAAGAAAGCTTTGATCATTTGGGGGCGATGATCCGTTATTATTTTTCAGATAGATATTTCAAGGAGGAGTTGATGGCGTGTGAAAATGGAGGAAGGATGTCCCATGGAAGAAGAGCATTCTATGGAAGGAGAGCATTCTGATGACGATCTGGTAGAACAGATAAGGCTTGGTGATGAAAATGCAGCAGAAGAATTAATAAAACGCTATTATACATCCATCTTGCTTTATTGTAAGAGACAAGGTTTCGATCGGGAAAAATCAGAAGATCTGACACAGGAAACTTTTCTGAAATTGTTTAAGAACTTATCAGGGTATAAAGGAAAAAAGAAATTTAAGCCATATTTATATACAATCGCCAATCATTTGTGTATTGACGAAAGACGGAAAATAAAAGTCTATCCCTTGGAAAATGAGGAAGAGATTGGATACGAATGTGATGAGATGCGCAGGATAGAGGATAAATCGGCAATTAGTTATTTCTTAAAATCTTTATCACCAGAGCAAAGGGAAGCTGTCATTTTACGATTTGGGGAGCAACTTGCATTTAAGGAGATCGCCCAAATTGTAGGATGCAATATACGGACAGCGCAAAGCAGGGTTAGGAATGCTTTGAAAATTATGAGAAGGGAGTATAGAAATGAGAAGTAGGGGATTAAAGAAGCATTTGCAGCAGTCTTTACAGCAGGAAGAAGAACTTGAAAAGAAACTTAATGAAAACGCTGGTAAGCTGAAAGAAACTATAAAATTGTGTACTGGGATGATGCGGGAACAGAAACCGGATCTAAATGGACAGAAAGAGCCGCGCACAGATTTCGTTCAGTATCTGTCAGACATTTTACGTTTTGAAGGGTTACCGATTTTTGGCTTACAGGCAGTTATGTTATTTTTCATATGTTTGACAATATCTACCGTAGCGGATATCCCCCAATATATACCAGCTTTTATCCCTTTGTTCGTATTGGCATTCATGCCGGTCATGTTCAAATGCCAGTATTATGGAATGGGTGAAATCGAAGCGGTTACGAGGGCTTCTGCTTCACAAGTAATTTTAGCTAAGCTGGTATTGGCAGGAGCTGCCAATCTGATATGTATGACAGTCCTTGTTTCTTTAGAAGTGTATCTTCATAAATCATACAGAGAAATCGGACAGATGATTTTATACTGTATGGTTCCCTATTTAGTATGTATGGTCAGTATGCTGTATTTGATCCGGTCACAGGGGAAGGAAAGCATGCAATTATGTGTGATTATTGTTTTTGGTTCCAGTGTAGGCTGGGGCGTATTGGCAAGAACTGTGCCGTGGCTGTATGATGCGTCTGCTTTTGGCTTATGGATTGCTGCTTTTTTGTTTTTTACGGTATTTTTCATAAAGGAAATTTATTTCATCATAATCACCATGAAAGAAGGGAAAATGTATGGAACTATCGCTTGAGCTGACAAAGCATTATGGCAGTAAAACTGAATGCCAGATAATACAAAGGCTAACTACGGCTATGGGTTGTAAGCAGCATATAGAATAAGCGCAATGAATGGATCCATAATAAGCAAGGGAAAGGATTACTATGAAATAGTTTCAGTCCACTCATTTAGTTTCTCATAATACAGAAATAACTCAGCAGGAATTTTGGTGATATCCGGAGAGACTGGCGTCTGTATCACACAGCCTTTTAACGAAAGAGAGTGAGTCCCTGTTTCCTGATCGGATTTTAAGCGCATCATAAGCAAATGGGAGCTGCCTTGATGCGTTTCCGGTCGGGATTTTAAATATTGTTTGGAATGGAATACCAGGTTATAATTTTTGCTACATTCATATTCTATGCCGATATAGCACATCCCCTTTGGGCAGCATTGCGCTAATGCATTATAACTTTGTTTTCGTACCTGTTCTAATTGTTCCGGAGAAAAATGTTCTGCCAGTTTGGGATTACTGAATTTTTCCTCTGTATTTTTCCACATATCTATTAGTGTTACATTGTTGATATGGCACTGCACATTCTCCCCATAGTCATCGGTGAAATGAAATGAGCGGCTTTTTCCCACATTCAAAGTAACGGCCTTTTCAAGTATATGCCGCGTAGGATCCGGACTGTGGGTTATGGTGATAGGCATATCTGGTGAATAATCAGGCAGCTTTTTCATATTGGGAATATTCAGCGTTATCATCGCTAGATCGGCCCAATCAGTATCTTTTAGCCATTTTGGCACCGTCCATCCGGCGCTCATCATGTCAAGAAATAGCTGGATTGTCCCATAATCTTCTAAGGAGTATGCTAGGGAACCTCCCGTGCCACCCTGTACTTGTAGTTTTTTATCACCAAGATAAAAAGCGCTGCAATTTAAATAACCGTAGTTTATCGCGTCATGTTTTTTTAATAACCGTCTGTTGTTGCGGATGCCTTTTCTGTTCGTGGGTTCTGGCTTATCGTATGGCTCGATGATATATAGCATTGCTACATCAGATAAGGTCATGCCAATAATATGGTATTTTCTGCCATCCCGTTCTATCGTTTTCCCGATTACGAGAATATCCTGCCATTTCTTATGGCAATCTGATAAGACTGAAAAATTCATGGTCACACCTCCATAATTCAATAAGATCATTATACTATATATTAAAATTTTTTGTACCATTGATGAATAACATTTCTATGGTATAATTCAGGGGATGATTTTGATTTTGCAGGAACGGCTTTTGACCGAAGAAATAATTCAGGCTAATAAGGAGGAAACGGAAAATGTATGAATTGGTTCAAATCAGTGAGAAATGTTATTACATAGACTGCCCGGCGAAGATCGGTGTCTATGTGGCGGACAAGGATAATGTCTATCTGGTCGATAGTGGGAATGACAAGGATACGGGGCGGAAGGTCAGACAGATATTGGATAAAAATGGATGGCATTTGGCGGCAATACTCAATACCCATTCCAATGCAGACCATATCGGTGGGAATAAATATCTACAGGGGCAGACAGGATGTAAGGTTTATTCCGGCGGTATAGAGGCAGCTTTTACAAAATATCCGGTATTGGAGCCCTCCTTCCTTTACGGTGGTTATCCATGTAAGGATTTACGTCATAAGTTCTTAATGGCGCAGGATAGCGACGTGACAGATTTTTCAGATGAAAGCTTCCCGAAGGAGGTTAAAGTGATACCCCTGCTGGGGCATTTCTTTGACATGGTGGGGGTCCGCATGCAAGACGGTGTGGTCTTCCTTGCGGACTGTATGAGCAGTAAGGAAACGCTAGATAAGTATGGCGTTACCTTCATTTATAATGTGGGCGCTTATCTGGAAACGCTGGATAAGGTGGAGCAGATGGAGGCAGGCATGTTCGTTCCTGCCCATGCAGAAGCTTCGGCTGATATGAAAGAACTTGTCCGTTACAACAAGGATAAGGTGTATGAGGTGGCGGAGAGGATTTTATCGATCTGTAAGGAACCAACCTGCTTTGAGCATATTTTGCAGGAAGTGTTCAAAAGCTATGGACTGGCCATGAATTTTGAACAGTATGTATTGGTTGGCAGCACGGTACGGTCTTATCTTTCATGGCTGAAAGATAGTGCGAAGTTAGGGACTGTATTTCAGGACAGCATGTTACTTTGGAAGACTGTATAGAAGCGGAGGGGGAGAAGATTAGCTTGTGAAAAGACGGATGGAAGAGAGTGTATGAAACAAAGGCGAAGCCGCTGCACATCTTAGAGTGGACGGATGAAATAGGCCGCTGGAAAAAGGAATATCCGATTACAATAGGGAAAGCCGGTCTGACACCACAGATGATCATACAATTATTGATTATGATAGCGCCACGCTTCTTTTGGAGTGTACCCAGATAGAAAACAGGAATGATGATTTGGTAGCTTTGCTGAAAAGAATGTTCGCGAACAGGATTGAGATTGTGAGGGGCGGTAGTGTTGCGGTTGAAGCCTTCCACGCCCTGGTTCTTCATCCAGCGCCTCATCCAGTACGCCGTCCAGAGGGACAGACGGATAGTCCTGACAATGATTACCATAGCAATAAAGATGTGCGTGAAACTGGAAGAGACCGGGCCTCTCACAAACGGCCCGGTCCTTCCGCCCTTAAAATCTTCTATGCAATTCAGTAATGTACAAGCACCGTTTTCTGCGGGATATCGTTATGCCCTCCCATACAGACAATGCATGCCCGAAGCTCTGGGAACAGGCAGACTTGGGGAGAGCGATAAAACATCTCTTCTCTGTCGTCTTTAATCACTTCTTTATATAGTAAGGAGAAATCCGATGTCCGCCAGACCGCAATCTCCATCTGGGTCGCATCAAGAGCCGCCGTGGCATAGACCGATCCGTCATCGGAAAAGAAAGGCCCGCTTACCGGCAGTGAGCTTACCTTCTCCGTATTATATGCCGCCTTTCCCGTTTTCGTATCAATTACGCCCATTCCTCCCTCAAAGAACAGGCTGTCTTCTCCAAACAGCAGCTTTCCGTCGCTGTACCCTGTCGCCGTGCCAAAATCATACTGTAGGATATAGTTTTCATAGCCTTTGCCGTCTATGCCGACCCGGCCCCATGACGGAACCGATGTGCCATTCTGATTCGTATTGCCGCAAAATACAATATGACTGTTGTCTTCATCGAAGAAGAGCGCTGAAGCCCCCAAAAGATCAATGTTGTTTTCGCTCGTCCACAAATCCATCACTTTCTGTTTCTTCTGGCTTTTGAGATCATAAAAGTTCAGCCCCTCCCAATTATCGCAATAGACAAGCAGTGTTCCGTCTTGTGAAACAGTCCATTCAGCCAGAGCTGCGGTCGGTACAATATCATTCAAAACCATTCTCCGCGTCTCATTCAGGACATCATCGTAAAAAATACACAGACATTCCATATCCTCTTCGGAGCTGAATCCAACCATCTGTTCATCCTCTTTTCCCGCATCCTCAAAGGGTAATCCGCTTTTGGGGACACCGATCGCACAATATCCATCCTTATACGAATAAAAATCAATCATATCCCATTCTTCCGTCTTCGTCTGCGCCAAGATCTGTGCCGTCACCGCGTCATAAAGATACATCATATCTTCCTTTAAAGCCAGAAGCGTATTTTCCTTCCCTTTCCAGATCTGTATGCTCCGACCGTCGAACAACTCCCCGTTTAAGGCCGCCGCACTCTTATCCTGTCTGCCCTCCGGTGCAGCCTCCGTTTCCGAAGATTCCCTTTCTTCCGGGTTTTGGCCGGCCTCTGATTCCTTCGCCATCACGCCTTCCGAAAGTTGTCCTGCCGCATCCTTCACTCCACATCCGGCCATACAGACTACGGCCAGTGTCACTGCTAGTGTTTTTATCCATTTGTTCTTCATAATAATCTCCTTTTTACCGGTTTTCTGATTTTTTATCTACGGCCATGGAATCCCAAGTTTAGCCTTGGCATTCTCCAGCCAGACGGGATTGATCGTTTCTCCCACTTTTCCTGACGTGAAATATCCCCCGACCCATGACGGATTTTTACTCTCATCATACAGAAATTCTGCATAGCTGAACGTTTCCGGATCGCCGCCCAGGATCAGATAATGTTGAATCCCCTGGCTGTCCCTGTAATCATAAATATACGCCTGGCTGTCGGAAATCTGCTCCGTAATGTCAATATTTTCTCCGTTCGCCGTAAACCAGAGGCGGCCATCCTTATATACTGCCGGCGCCGTCGCATTTGCCGTGTCAAGCATAGCACTGGAAACCATATTCCCCTCTTCGTCCACCGATTCCGTAAATATGGCATTGTTGGCAAAAGATAAAATCCGGCTGATGATCCCTTCTCCGGTATATGCATATGTGGTCTCGCTGACCAGCACCAGCAGCAGGATCGTTGCCAACGCGACTGCCGATCCCGGAAGCCGTCTGTATCCCGCCGGGGTTTTTGATGTGTCCGCCTGCTTATTTCGCATTGCCTCTTCAATACGCTGGCTGCACCGCTCCGGCATTCTGACCTGTCCGTATACTTCTTTCACTCTATTTTCCATCAATCAGACCTCCTCCTTTAACGATTCTTCCAATATCTTCCTTGCCCGCGACATTCGTGTTGTGACAGCACTGTAAGAAATATGTAGTATCTCCCCGATTTCCCTGACCGTATATCCTTCATAATAGAAAAGATAGACGACAATACGATATTTGGGTTTCAACCTGCCGATACATTCCCAGACATCACTCTGTGCAGGCTGATCAAACACTATCTCTTCCCTGTGTGCTTCTTCAAACGGCTCTGTCCTTTTTCTCCAGACAGAGCGCAGGAGGCTCCGGCACTGGTTGGCTGTTACCTGCATCAGCCATGCCTTCTCCTTACCGGGCGTCAGGCTGTTTTGCTCCATCAGTTTCAGAAAGACCGTCTGACAGACATCTTCCGCATCCTGGATTGAATGGGTGTAACTGACCGCCAGCCTGTAGACATCGTCCTTATAGAGACGGAACAATTCCATCACATCATACATGAATGCATCTCCTTTCTGCGTTTTTAGCTTTCGTGTGATTCCTTAATTTTGAGATCTCATAGATAAGACGCGCCAGCCTCTCTTTTTGTCACAAACTATTTGTAATATTTATTTGCTTTTTTATTTCCCCGTTTTTATACTATATCATTCTTAAATGTTAGTTAACAAATGGGTTGGTCTTCCTTTTTAGTCCTAAGTATAGGCGAATAATAATTTATAATCAATTAAAAAGTGACATACGGGATATATTGAAACAGATGTGTTCATGTAAGGGAGTGGAGATTATAGAAGGGCATTTAATGCCAGGCCATATCCATATGCTGGTAAGCTACCATCTAAAATGAGCGTATCAAGTTTCATGGGATATCTGAAAGGGAAGTCAGTCCTTTGGTATGTTGCGTTAGCCGATATAAGATAATAAAATAAAGATAGAAAACCGTACTCCTGTGGCTGCAAGCCAGACCAAAGGGGAAGAAGAATTGAGAAAATTCATGAAAGAATGAGAGAAAGCGAATGCTGATCAATGATATGTACTGTGAGAGCAGGAATGACTTCTGCTCCTATGTAGTGCTTGGGACACAACAGGATATGGATCGCTTTGATTGAAAAAACGGCCTTTTTCTGCTATATTTGTAGTGGGGAAAGGCTGTTGAATATTATCCCTCTTGGGAGCCACCAGTTTCCTACTTGAGAGCCATCCGGAAATGATATTTTCCACCTTCAGAGCCACCACAACATCTTGTGGCACCATACATATTTGATCTCATTATAAATATCCTTATAGTTGTCCTTGGAGGGCTGTAGATGCAATATCACCAAATAATGCATAAGAAGGCCTTTTTATGTTTATAAAGACAAAAGCCAGGGATCTTCTAGAGCTTCCGGAAGGAATACCGTTGGCGAGGTGCAGGCATTGTTCATGAGCCAAGCAGGACATGGGGGGATATTTCAGAGCGGGGCGGCAACTGGCCCTATGAACTGTTTAAACAGCGTGGCGACAACAATCCTGCCATCTTTGTCGGACAGTATCCTGTAGATGAATGGTATAACAGGCCCGGAGGCGGATTCTATCATGGGCAGAACCGTCCATAATGCTTATGGGATCCCCGCTAATGAAAAGAACCTGGGAAAGTTGTATGGCTCAAAGAAGCTAAAAAGCTTGTTGATGAGATAGGGCCCTAAGAATCATTTAGATAGAAAAGATAAAAGCTGCCTCTGTTAATTTTGGAACTAACAGGAGCAGTACTACTATATCTTGTGTCCTGGATGGCTCTGAAGCCAGAAATTTCCAGGTGGCTTTCAAGCCGAAAACTGGTGGCTCCCAAGCGGGATAATATTCACCATGAGAAAATCTCGTGATTAAGAAGTCATTTAGAGCATATATCACCTTTTACATAATGGCGTTATGTATCATTTCGATACATCGCACTTCAATAGTGATATCATATTCCAACTCACTATGTATGTCAATAAGTGGTTGCAGAACTCCCTCTCCATTAGCAGAGTTTGCGCGAAATGAACAAATAAGAGGGAAGTTGCCACCGCCTCCGGCTATGACAACGGCAGCATCACTTCTGTCACAAATACTCCTTCTTCGTTTTGTCGGTTTACATAACCCTGGTATTTATTGGCTATCCTGTCAATCCGCAACAGGCCGAACCCATGGGATGCGCTGTCTTTGGTGGAAAGATAACGCCTCCCGCTCTTTCTGAGTTCCCCATAAACGGCATTTGCCACCGAAAGGTACAATTGCCCTTTCAGGATGCCTATATAGATCCTGATAAACCGTTCTGTCTCCTTTGGCAGTTTCTCGCACGCTTCCATGGCATTGTCCAATAGGTTCCCGATGATGACACATAAATCCACTTCCGATATACAGCATTCTTTCGGTACTGTTGCTTTGATATTGACAGGGATTTTCTTGGCCTTCATTAAGGAAAGCTTACTGTTTAAAATCGCATCCACCATCACGTTCCCGGTCTTCACCACAGTGTCCACCGTAGTCAGATCATCATTGAGCTTCATCAGATATGCTTCCAGTTCCGACAGCGCTTCCGTATCGCTGCCTGCTTCCCGCACCTGCATAGCCAGCACTTTCATCGCCTGTATATGATTATGGTAATCATGCCGCCAGCCGCGCATTGTTTTGTATATATTCTGTACTTCCGCGCAATGCTTTGACACCAGATCGTTCTGATAAGCCGCAATCCGTTTGTCTATTGCTTTGCTAAATAACAGCGAAAATAAACCCATGGCGGATTCTTCCTTTCCTGCTTTGTCGAGAGTATTTTTATCCAAAGAGCATATTACTGCAATAGGGATGCTGCATAAAGTATTTGAGCAGCCTCCTATTCCTTATAATACCGTATGAACTCCCGGTTCACGGCATCATATCTTCTACGCGATAACGGGACTGATATGTCCGTATCCATCACAACATCCGTCTTCGTAATCTTCTTCATATACTTCATGGCGATCAAATATGAACGGTGGCAGCGGATAAAGCCATTGCCCAGAATCTTCTCCATTTCAGAGATTGTCTCATTAATCCGGTATCTCTCCCGGGTTGTCGTCACGGCAACGCAGTGTGCAAAAGCTTCCACGCACACAATCTCATCAACTGCAATGCGGATTGCTTCCCCATCCTGATAAAAGATTTCGAATCGCTTTGCTTTGCCCAGATTGGATACCGCTCTGTCCAAGGTTTCCGACAACTTGTTCTCATCCACTGGCTTCATCAGGTAATGGAGCGCCGCTACCTCATAGCCTTCGGCAATAAAATCCGCATATGCCGTCACGAAGAGAATCTGGATCGTTTCGCTACCGGAGCGGATGCGCCTGGCAAGCTCTATACCATTCATTTCCCCCATTTCAATATCCAGGATGAGCATGTCATATGCCTTATCTTCCGCATAGTGGAACAGGAATGCTTCCGCGCTCTCAAAAACATGGATCACAATCGTATGCTTCCTGACCTTCGCCCACTGTTTCACCAGGGAAGATAGATATTGAATCTGCTTCGCTTCATCATCACAAATTGCTATTTTATATTCCTTACCTGCCATTTCCCGTCCTTTATCCCAATCCATCCCTGCTGCCTGACAATCCTAAAGCTATCCCGTCCGTCTAGTCCATCTCTATCTCCATTTCTAGAACCGATCCTGTAACCGCATCAATAACGAAGCTATATTCTTTCCCATTTGCATAGAATTCGATTTCATACTCTATCATTCCATCATCATAATCCTGTTCTATTTTCGTAAACCTCACCTGCTCTGCGCTCATCCCGGCATAGTCTAACGCCGCTGCCTTCGCTTCTTCCAACGTAATGATATCCTGTTGTTTTGCCGTTGCCGATATTTGCTCTATAGGTTCTAGTGAAGCCTCCATAACTGCTGCATCCGACGCATTGATCTCATACTCGTATTTCGTGGTATCCGTTACGAATTCAATCTCGTATCTGGCAATGCCATCATCATGATCAAGCTTTTCTTTTGTAAAGGTTACGCTGGCGGCTTCCATCCCGGCATGTGCCAATGCCGCTTCTTTCGCCTGTTCTATCCCGATATCCGACTGCGCGTCCCTCTGAGCATCTTGTACTGGGCTATCCGGCGATGAAGCCTGGGACGGCTGTTCCTGCTGCCCTTGCATGGTCTGTCCCTGCACGGTCTGACCATCCTGTCCTTGCATGGTCTGACCTTGCGCAGTCTGCTCATCCTGCCCTTGCATGGTCTGAACATCCTGCTCTTGTACAGTCTGCCCCTCTGCCTCCTGCTCTCTGGTAGATTGCGCATTCCCACCATTGCCCTGGGGACTGTTCCCCGCACATCCTGCCAGTAAAAGAGGCAGACATAGTATCACTGCATAAGCCGCTTTGTGGTAATTCCTACCGTTTTTTCTTCTCTCTTTTTCTTTTTCCATCCATTTTTTCATAATCTTCTCCTTTACGCTTTATTTGTCTTTACCAAATAAAATAGCACCCCTGAAAAACAGAAGTGCGAAATTTATTGGAAAGATTATAACATAAAGCGCTGGCATTGTCAATGTAATTCAAAGGGTCCTCATAAAATGACGGGGAAAGACACTTCCCAAAAATGAGCCTTAAAGGTATAATAAAGCAGAAAATAAAACATGACCGTACCTAAAAACATGGATAGGACATCTCATAAAATGACAAACACAATCTTAATCATCGAAGACGATAAATCCCTTGCTGGGGGGCTTAAGCGCGCCCTTGCCTCTAAACAATGCAGTGTAGAAACATGTCCCGGCCTGCATACGGCGAAAGAGAAGCTAAGACATAATAGCTATGCCCTGATCCTTTTAGATATCAATCTGCCTGACGGCAACGGGTTTGATTTCCTGATAGAAATAAAGGAGAAATATGACACACCTGTCATCATGCTTACTGCAAATGATTTAGAAAGCGATATCGTATCTGCACTCGAACAAGGTGCAGACGACTATATCACCAAGCCTTTCAGCCTAGCCATCCTACGTGCCAGAGTACAGGCACAGCTTCGCAGGGGACAGGCAAACGCCCATCCGGCGCTTGCGCATACATCGGATCGTTACGCCATAGACGGCTATCGCTTTGATTTTGATAAAATGGAATTCTCCCGTGACGGCATCCTCATTGAACTTAGCAAAACGGAACAGAAGCTCCTTCACATTTTAGTCCGCAATGCGGGGATCACGCTCTCCCGGGAACACTTAATCAATTTCGTATGGACTGACGGCACGCAGTACGTAGACGAAAACGCGCTTTCGGTAGCCATCAAACGGCTCCGTGACAAGCTCGCTGCACAGGATTATATCCGGACAGTTTACGGGATCGGGTATGTATGGAAGGAAAAATAGGCAATCTAAAAAGGAGGCAAAATGCCCATGGGAAAATATCTTGATGGCACAGGCAGCGTTTCTTTCCCCGCGCTTCTTATCATCATAAGCTCCATCATCATCTGCTCTGCCGCCTGTATCATAGCCGTGGCAATAGAACGGCGGCGTGCAAGAAAGCTTATGGGGCGGATGATGCATATGCTCGACGAAGCGGCAAACGGCACGTTCACAGTCAGCCAGATTGATGAATCCATGCTTTCTTCCCTGGAATTCAAGCTTAGCCATTATATCCACGCAACAGAAACTTCTACCAAGAAGCTCGCCCAAGAAAAGGAAATCATCAAATCCTTGATTTCGGACATCTCTCATCAAACGAAGACCCCGATCGCCTCTCTCCTGCTCTATTGTGAATTATTAAAAGAACAAGATTTAGACAAAGAGGCCGCAAGCTATGTGGATGCCCTATATGCGCAGACGCATAAGCTTCATTTCCTCGTTTCCTCACTGATTAAAATGTCAAGGCTAGAAAGCGGCACGATCCGTCTTGCCCCAGAGCATGCGGAAGTGATGCCGCTTCTTGCCAAGGCACACGGACAATTTGAAAGAAAAGCCATGGATAAAGGCATCGCCTTTACGGTTATCCCACCGGAGCCAGGCCAAACGCCTAAGGCTTTCTACGATGAGAAATGGATGCTGGAAGCTCTTGGCAACATCATCGACAACGCCATTAAATACACAAAGTCCGGTGCCATCACCCTCAAAGCCACATCCTTTAGCTTCTTTTGCCGTATCGAAGTCACAGATACCGGGATTGGCATCGCCGAAGAGGAACAGGCGCAAGTCTTTACCCGCTTCTACCGCTCCAAAGACGTTTCATCAGAAGACGGCATCGGTATCGGCCTATCCCTCGCCAGGGAGATCATTACCCAGGGCGGCGGTTATATCAAACTCACCTCCGCGCCCGGAAAAGGCAGCGCCTTCGCAATCTTTTTGCCCATGGAGCCTCCATTCTTTCAAAATTGACAGAATTGTTTTTCCTATGGAAAGAATCTGGAAAGAAACGCTTGTTAAAATCTATATCGTAAGTGTTCGCTCTTTCTCTAAGCCCATAAGCAGCCAAGAGCGGCATCTCCAGACCAAAATGATTGATAAACAGGAGGCATCGGCATGACCATTTTATCCACCACGAACTTAACAAAGACTTACGGCAAAGGTGTGCAGGAAGTCCACGCGCTCGCCGGAGTCAGCCTCTCCGTTGAGAAAGGCGAATTTATAGCAGTCGTTGGCACCAGCGGGAGCGGCAAGTCTACTTTGCTCCATATGTTAGGCGGTATAGACCGCCCTACAGCCGGGAACGTCATCATTGACGGCAAAGATATTTTTACCCTCAAGGAGGAAGCGCTGACCATTTTCCGCAGACGTAAGATTGGCTTTGTTTTCCAGCATTATAACCTGGTTCCCGTTTTAAACGTCTATGAGAATATCGTTCTGCCAATCCGCCTAGACGGCGGGACAATTGATAAGCCGTATATACAATCCATTATTGAAACGCTAGGCCTTAACGACAAGTTAAAGAACTTACCGAACAATCTGTCAGGCGGGCAGCAACAGCGGGTTGCCATCGCGCGTGCGCTCGCCGCCAAGCCTGCCATTATCCTTGCCGATGAGCCGACCGGCAACCTGGACGGCAAGACCTCACAGGATGTCTTAGGCCTCTTGAAAATCACAAGCAGGAAGTTCTCGCAGACAATCGTCATGATTACCCACAACGAGGAAATCGCCCAGCTTGCCGACCGCATCATACGGATTGAAGACGGCAGCATCATAAACGGGAAGGAGGCCGATGACCATGCAGATCCAAGTCGCCAATAAGCAATGCATCCGCCAGATCGCCTTTTGCAATATGCGCTCACAAAAAACGAGGAACGCCATCGCCATCATAGCGATTGCTCTGACAACGATCTTATTCACTACCCTGTTCACGATTGGGATGACCATTATAAAAGGCTCTGAACAGAGCAGCTTCCGTACAATCGGTTCCTATACCCACGGCAGCATCAAATCACTTAGCCAGGAGCAGTTTGAAGAACTAAAGCAAGACCCTCTCATCCATGAATGGGGGCTTCGCCGTTTTCTCGCCATGCCCACGCAAGACCCACTCCACAAATCCCATGTGGAAATCAGCTATTGTGACCCTAATGTAGCACACTGGAGGTTCTTAGACCCTATAGAAGGACGTTTGCCCAAAGAAGGCACCAATGAAGCGGCAACCGACACGGCAATCCTTGCCTTACTGGGCGTTTCACCAACAATCGGTGAGAAATTTACCCTAAGCTTTATGGTTGACGGCACCGAAACGACACAGGAATTTACATTATGCGGCTACTGGGAGTACGACAACATCGCTCCCGCCAATCATATCCTGATCCCTGAAAGCCTCGTCGATGAAATTCTAAGCCGCCTACAGACTAAATGCTTAGACGGCATCACCGGGACTTACAATTTAGATATTATGTTTGCTAACGCCAATCATATAGAACGCAACATAACGGATATTCTGGAACGGCATGGTTACCAATCAAGCGACCCGCTGCAAGAAGATACTTATCTGAAATCAGGCGTCAACTGGGGATATACGCAAGCGAAAATGGAACAAGCCATAGCTTCCCTGGAATTGGATACCATTGCCGCCATCGTTTTCATCCTGGGGCTGATTATTTTCACGGGCTACCTGATCATCTACAATATATTCCAGATATCCGTCTCGAACGACATCCGCTTCCTTGGGTTATTAAAGACAATTGGAGCAACCGGAAGGCAGTTAAAACGCATGGTTATCATCCAGGCTCTCTTTCTGTCCGCCATCGGCATCCCTATTGGCTCTCTGATCGGTTATGGGATTGGCGCCTGCCTTGCGCCCGTTGTGCTTTCCACTTTATCCGTATATCAGGGCGCATTATCCCTTAACCCATGGATTTTCATCGGCTCAGCGCTATTCACCCTGGCCACGGTTTTCCTATCCTGTAGGAAACCCGGTAAAATGGCGGCAAAAGTGTCTCCCATCGAAGCCGTCCGCTATACCGAAGGCGCCGATATCTTATCTAAGAAAAAACAGAGAAATCATATAGGCGGCGCTTCCGTTTATCAGATGGCATGGGCGAACTTAGGCCGGAACAAGAGAAAAACACTCCTCACCGTTATCTCTCTCTCCCTTTCAGCCGTCCTCTTAAACATTACCGTATCCTGCGCGCAAAGCTTTGACCTAGAGAAATATCTATACGGCCTCAAAGGCATGTCGGCTGATTTCCTCCTTGCCGACGCACAGTATTTTCAAAACCACCGCAACAGTTTTCTGGAAGATATGTCTGTACCAGAAGACGTCATTGCCAACATAGAAAGCCAAGAAGGCGTCACTGGCGGCGGCAGGGTCTACGGGAAATACAGCATTGTAGAAGAATTCATTCGTGAAGACGCTTACCGTTCCCTATACCAATCCTTCTATAGTGAGAACATGATCCGGGAGAAGATTGCCACTGCTGAGAAAAAAGATGACAAAATCGCAAATATCATACAACTCTACGGCATGGATCCTTTCTGTCTGGAGAAAATGAAGCTAATAGAAGGCGATATCACAAAGCTTTCCGACAGCCATTATATCGCCGCCGTCTGCGATAGCGACGATTACGGCAATCCTGCCGGCGGCAGCTATTGGGCAGGCATCGGGGATACCGTATCGCTACGCTACATTGATGAAGTAGAACTCTATCATGTAGATACAGGTGAAGTCTATCCCGATGTGGAAAGCATTCCCGCTTCGGAACAGGAGAACGTTGACGTGCGGATACTTCGCTTCAGGGATATCCAATATGAGGTCGCAGCGCTGGTAGAAGTCCCCACTGCCCTCACTTACCGCTATTATGGCACAAATTATAACTATATCCTGGGTGCGGAGACATTTATCCAGGATACGCAGACACACGCCTGCATGTACTATGCCTTTGATACAAGAGATGATTCCGTAGGGCAAATGGAAGATTTCCTGTCAGAATATACAGAAAACAGGATGACGCAATATGATTATGAAAGCAAGCAGACTTATACCAGGGATTTTGCATCCTTTACGCACATGTACTTACTCTGCGCAAGCGCTTTAAGCCTTATCGTTGGGTTTGTCGGCATCCTCAATTTCCTCAATTCTTTCCTGACGAGCATCATGGCGCGTCATCGGGAATTTGCGGTGCTACAATCTGTCGGCATGACCGGACGGCAATTAAACATGATGTTGGTCACAGAAGGGTTGTTCTTAACACTTAGCGCCGTTACGCTCGCCGCCTTCCTGACTGTTGCAAGCGCCCCGCTCATATCAGCTACCCTGGGCAATATGCTTTCCTTTCTCACTTATCGCCCCACCCTGCTGCCGCTTGCCGTAACTGCTCCCCTCTTCCTGCTCTTAGGGAGCATGGCGCCGTTTATCATATACCGGCTTACATCGGGCAAGTCGATTGTGGAAAGGCTGCGCGAGGCAGAATAGTGTGAAAAATAAATTTTTCACACGCGAATTTGTGCCGACGCTGATAGCGTCTTGGCCTCCAAATTCTCAGGTTGAGAGAAAGGCATGGTTATTAAAATGAGTTTCAAAATCCTGCCTTTTATGGTATGATTGTCTATATCATTAAGAGCCGGATGAAAAGAGGAGTCCTCATGAGGCGCCTTTCGACATCCGGCTCCTAAGCATAAGACCATAAAAGGAGGTTCCTCATGATTTACACCAATTCCTGTAATGAAAACCTTTCTCTCTTGGGATTCGGCGCCATGCGGCTCCCGCTCGTCCCAGACAAGCCGGATGCTCCGGTAGACGAAGCGCTTAGCGCCAAAATGGTAGACTATGCCATTTCCCATGGCGTCAACTACTTCGACACTGCCTATCCGTACCACAACGGAGAATCTGAGCGGATTATGGGCCGGATCTTAAAAAACTACCAAAGGGAACAATTCTATCTGGCAACCAAATATCCGGGGCACCAGATCAGCGAAAGTTATCATCCCGCTGAAATTTTTGAAAAGCAACTTGAAAAATGCGATGTTACATACTTCGATTTCTACCTGCTCCACAACGTATATGAAAACTCCATCCAAACCTATCTGGATCCTAAGTGGGGCATTCTTGATTATTTCATGGAACAAAAAAGACTTGGGCGCATCCGCCATCTTGGCTTTTCCAGCCATGGCAGAGCCGAATTCCTTGAAGAATTCCTCAAACGGTGTGACGTGCCAATGGATTTTTGCCAAATCCAATTAAATTATTTGGACTGGACATTACAAAACGCAAAAGAAAAATATGAACTGCTCACCAGACATAATATCCCTGTCTGGGTCATGGAACCGGTCAGAGGCGGCAAGCTTGCAAGCCTTAACCCGGACACGGACAAGATACTCCAGGAATGCCATCCTACGGAAACCACAGCTTCATGGGCGTTCCGCTTCCTGCAAGGCCTTCCCAATGTACACATGATCCTTAGCGGCATGTCCGATCTGGCACAAGTAATAGATAATGTCAAAACTTTTGAAGAACGCAAGCCGTTAACGGAAAAAGAATGCGATATGCTTCTTGAAATTGCCGAAAAGCTGAAAGACTCCATCCCCTGTACCGCATGCCGCTACTGCTGTGAAGGCTGCCCCATGGGACTGGACATCCCGATGCTGCTGTCCGCTTATAATGAAATCCGCTTCTCCCAAAACCTGACCGTGAAGATGCGGCTGGACGCCCTGGCAGAAGATAAAATGCCACAAGCCTGCATCAAATGTGGCAAATGCGCAAAAGCTTGTCCACAGCAGATCAACATCCCTGACGAGCTTCATGCCTTCTCGGAAACTTTGGCACAAATGCCCGATTGGAGAAAAGTCTGCCAGGAACGGGACGCCCTGGCAAAATGACCATGCAAAAAGCTGCTGACGGGAATCGGACCCGTGACCTCCGCACTACCAATGCGACGCACTACCGACTGTGCTACAGCAGCTTACTTCATTGTAAATGGCACTTTGTCCGCTTACCGAGTTGTATTGTATCATAGAGTATTTTATTTTGTCAATAGATTTGTTGTATTACTTCATTTAATATTACATCGCTGAATTTAACATCACTGAATTTGACATCGCTGAATTTGACATCGCTGAATTTAACATCACTGAAATCAATTTACAGAACCATTTTATCCAATTCATGCCAAATAAGAAACCTGGCAGCAAACTAGGATTATAAGGAGGAAATTATGACTGAAAGAGAAAAAATGTTAGCGGGATATCTTTATGACTGCGGAGATACGGAACTTCTGACGCAATGGCACAAGGCAAAAGATTTAGTAAGGGACTATAACCAGGCTAATTCTGCCGATAAGGAAGAAAAAGACCGTATTTTGGATGAACTATTAGGCGGAAGGGGCAAGAACTTGTGGATTACGGCTCCCTTTTATGCAGATTATGGGAACAATATTTATTTTGGCAATAATTGTGAAGTGAATATGAATTGTACTTTTTTAGATGACAATAAAATAGTGATCGGCAATAATGCCTTAATTGCTCCAAATGTCCAGATATATACTGCCTTTCACCCGACAAATGCCATTGAACGCTTTGGCCTGCCCAAAGAAGACGGTTCTTTTGAATTCTGCAAGACACAGACTGCTCCGGTCACAATTGGAGATAATGTCTGGATCGGTGGCGGGGTCATCATCATGCCTGGGGTCACAATCGGCAATAATGTTGTCATCGGCGCTGGCAGCGTTGTCACCAAAGATATCCCGGATAACGTCATCGCATTTGGGAATCCTTGCCGGGTAATGAGAGAAAACAAATAAATCATATTCCTGTTTTGAAGCAGGCGGCGACTCGCGAACCGAATCGCCGCCCTTTTGTTAGTTATTCCATGTGCGCAAAAGTTGTACCCAAGCCAATATCAAATCCAAGAGCGTGATACATTTTTTCATCACACGGCGCACAGCATACCGTTAAGCTCGATATGCCGTTATCTTTGCACCATGCTTGTGCAGCTTCTGCCAATTTCCGAGCAACGCCTTTGCCACGGAAAACCGGTTCGACGTAAAAATCTTCATATACACCCGTATCAGTGCAAGCGAAAGTAGAATAACATGTAGCAACACTACACATACCGACAGCACGGTATCCACGCTTTGCAACAAAGAAAGTAATCTTACCTTCCTTGATCGCTTGCTGTAGCTGTTTTTGTTTTTCCTCTGTGAGTGATTCTTCTCCGATGTCTTTTTTGAATCCGTTTTCCAACTTCAAGAGCTGCCAATCAGTTGGCTCAGCCAAAAGTTCCACGGAGAAAGGTATTTCATCTCCGGGAGGCAGGAGCATCAACGGCTCGCCCCATTCGTCAACACCGTTCTCAATGAAACCAACATCTTTCCAAAAGCGGAGACGGCGGTCATTACTGCCATAATTCAATTCGGCATAGAGTGCGCCGTTCCCCTTTGCCCAACTCAACAGAACTTTGGCACATTCTTTGCCTGTACCGTTTCCACGGTATTCCGGATACACACAGTATTCCATGACAAAACATTTGCCATCCTCAGAAGTGTAAATCACCGGCATGGCGAAGCCAATGTCTTGTCCATTCCGATGAAAGAACAGATAATAACACTGATCTTGCACTCTGTCATGGATTTGCTGCATCGTGGTACGGTGCTCATCACTGAGAAAATAGTCTCTTTCCTCTTCGTTCGCTCCAGAAAAGATATCCCGTTTGTAATAAATATAAAGCTGCTCCCAAAAGAGTGCAACATCGTTTTCCGTGACTGCTTCACGGATGGTAATTTGGTTTTCCATTTTGTTTGCTCCAAAAATTTATTCGGAGGGTTAGGAAGCGTGAACCCTCCATACACGACTCATTTTCATAAAAAACCACCCTTTCTGTTTCGTATTTGTATTCAAAACACTTGTTAAAGTGTTGATACATCAATTTGATCGTTATAATATATCAATGTCAATAGCACGGTGAACGGTCTGACCGTCTTTGATCTCAAGCTTCCTACGGCGCATCGGTATCCGGCCGCTCGGTTCCGGTTGTAAACCAACGGACACAATCCTCAATGTCAGACTCAATCCTATCCCGAAGGATGATGTTTTCGTATTTAATCTGCATAGTATGTACCTCTGATCAAAAGCTTTTTGCATATATATAGCTATCGAACCGTAATACTTTGTGGGTTTTCAGATCTCCAAAGGCATAGTCATTAGTCTCCTTTACTGGCTATCATAATTGTTGCCTTGCCATCCAGTACTTTTTCAATTACAAATCCTGCATCCTGCAATAGGTCCTTTTCATGCGCCAAAGTCATTGGAATATCAAAATGTACATAACAATTATCCGATGTTGCAGACTGTTTTCTTTTGTTCAGATAGACAGTGCGCAAAAGCTCCTCTTCTTCATTGCAACAGGCAATGTAATCTCCCAATATGAAAACACCTCTTTCTTTCAGGCTGCAATAAATATTCCGGTATAATCCCTTTTTGCGTTCCGGCAGGAAATGATGCAAGCTTTCAAAGGAAATTACAGCATCCCATTTATCATATCCCAAATCGTATTGGAAATAATCCTGGCATATTATGGTAAGGGACTTGTCATGATGTTTTTCTAGTAGTTTATCCAGCATATTGGCACATAAATCTACCCCTGTCACCTCAATATCTGGATTTTTTTGCCATATCTTGTCCAATTCCAAGCCAGTTCCACATCCTAAGTCTAGAATCTTTTGGCATCCCGAAGGTAAGGATTCAGCAAATACTTGGTAAGATTCCTCCCAAACCGACATATGTTCTTCGTAATCATGCAGACGCTTTGTAAAGAAGTCAGACATCTCTTCCAGTGGGGAATCGGCTGTATCCCGAAGCCATTGTTTCAAATTCTGCATGTATTCTCCGGATGATTGCATAATATTTTTCTTCTCCTATCACTTACCATAATCAAACTGTTATTTCCTTTATGGTATAGCGTAACATATTTTAATCCCGCCTTCCACCTCATGTTTTTTTAACAAAAAAGTTTTTTCATGTCTGCCATTCTATCACGCCAATCTTGATTAACCTTGCACGAAACTTGCATTAACCTTGTAATTTGGAGAAAGCGGATTAGTCCGTCAAGGGGAAGAACAGGGTAAAAACTGTCCCTTTCCCCGGTGTGCTGTCTGCCATTATTGTCCCGTTTAATTCTTCGACAAGCTCATGTACGATAGCCAATCCAAGACCGCTGCCTTTTTCAGACCGCCCCTTATCGCATTTATATAGCCGATCAAATATATGTTTTAAATCTTCCTTCTCAATCCCTATCCCATTATCAGACAGGAGAATTTTTATATTTCTATCCTGTTCCGATAAAGCTATTTCAATTTTATCTGCATGGCTATGGGTAATCACATTTTGTATAAGGTTATTTAAGATCCGCATATATCCGTCCGGGTCAATCTGTACCCGAAAAGGCTGTTCTGGAATATCAATCGTAAAATCTACTTGTGTATCCTCAAATATTGGTATCCAGTCGATCAGTATATTCCGCGTCTGCTCTGTTAAATCAACCTCCGCTACGTTCATGGTAAATTCATTGGATCCCAGCTTAAACCAGTCAAAAAGCACGTCTATATATTCTTTTAAGTCGTAGGCTTTCCGGCGGGCTATTCCTATATAATCGTCACGCTCTTTTCCAAAGGCAATCCCTTTATGTGCAGCGTCCAAATATCCGATCAGTGTAGTGAGTGGTGTGCGAACATCATGGGAAAGGCTTGTCATAAGCTGCCTGTTTGTTTCTTCTATTTGACGGTAGGCAGAAAGCCTGTTCTCGTAAGACAGGATAATATCGTTGATTGCATAAGCAACCGGCGCCACAAGTTCATGTGTTTCCGCTAAGATACGCCTATTTCCATTTCCGTTTTTTACGTCTTCCAAAGCGTCAGACATTTCCGATAGCTGCTTTTTCACACGCCGGACGGTCAGCACGGAGCTGCAAACAGAAAAAAGGACAATCGCGATTCCCATCACAACTATAGCTTCTGTATACAATGGTCATACCTCCTTACTGAAACGGTAGCCAATCCCTTTTACCGTCTGTATATATTTAGGGTTTCCGGGATTTTCTTCTATTTTTTTCCGCAAACGGCTAATGATTGCCATAATATTGCTATCGTCATAGACATATTCCTCTCCCCATACTTTTTCATATATTTGCTGTTTTGTCAGTATCTTTCCCTGATTTTTGGCAAGGAGCAAGAGAATGTCAAATTCTTTGGGGGGAAGTTCATATTCTCCATTTACTGTGATAACGGAACGGCTGTTAAGATCAATCCGCAATCCGTCAAACTCAAATGTCTGTGCCTGTCCGTCTTTTGGATTGAAACGGGTATAGCGCCTAATCAATGAGACAATACGGGCAATCAACTCGTCCATATCAAAAGGTTTGGTTAAATAATCATCGGCCCCTGCCCGCAAACCACGCACTTTCGAAGCACTGTCATTTTTTGATGTGAACATTAAAATAGGCAAACTGCTTTCCTTTCTAATCTGCTCTAATGTTTCAAAGCCATCAAAACCGGGCATCATTACGTCCAGTATGACAAGCTGGTATTCTTTTTCCTTCAGTTGCAGCAAGCCGGATTTCCCGGAATAACAGCAATCAGCTTCTATACGCTCCTGTAAAATACTCCGCTTGATTAGTGCACAAAGTTCTTTGTCATCATCTATAATCAAAATCCTATTCATGCTCTTATTTCCTCATCAGTCTGCCCGTATCACCATTTATTCTTGGAGAACCATTTATTCTTGGAGGATCATTTCATATCAAAGTTTCCATAACAATAACCTATATTAGACAAAACGATAAATAACCACTTTCTTGGCACGAAAATCCGCTCCTTCATAATTACCGGTCAGCTCAACACTGCTCTGCTCTTTCAAATCGGCAATGCTTCCCTCCGTGCGTTCCACATCCGAGTCGCCGTTCACGCCTCCATTTTTTACTGTTTTTACTTCAAGTACCGTATCTTCCGAAAAATCCACTTGAATCAGTATCTCTTCCGGACTTCCTTCTATTGGCTCAACCATAATACTCGCATCCGGGTCTTCGTTGTCAGTTTCTTCAAATGACTGGCTTATGACAATGCTATTTTCACCAATGCTTCGTATACTCCCACAAAGCAATTGCTCATTGCCTGCTCCCGCCACCTCGGCTTCTGCACCTTCTGTATCCAGCTTTTCCGTATCGGCTGCATTTGTGTTCCCTGTCTCCTCACCTGCTATTTGCGGCTTTTCCATATCTTGCTTCGGTTCCTCAGAGCTGCTTCGGTCTCCGTCCGCGTCCATTCCTTGTTCCCCGACAGGGATTACTTCTACCCGGGACGCACCCATATCATCCCCGGCACTGCCACATCCTGTCACTGCCACCGCAAGCAATGCCATGCTAAGGAGCAGTCCTAATGTCCTCCATCCTCTCTTTGCGATTGCGCTTTTTACGTCTGTCTGCTTTGCCGTTCCCAGGCTTACTGCTGCCTTTGTTTCTTTTGTCTTTTTTCTGTTGCACATTGTTTTTTCCTTCTTTCTTGTTTTTTATTCTTAACAGTATAGCAAAGCTATCTCTAAAGAGGCTCTAAATGACTTTCTGGCCAATCTGTTAATGTCTCCAAGAAAGTGAAATGGGCAACGGGTCTCTATATCCCCGGAATCAAATACCCCGCTGCAAGCAACGGGGTATCAAACTTGCAGCGCTACAGAGCAGCGGGGTATTTGACCCTCGCGGCAGTCGCCAAATGTCTGCAAGCAGCCACTTGGCTCGTTGCCCGCGGGAATAAAGAGAACTTTACTGCACAGATTATCGTCACAAGGCAGCTAGCTCCAGAAGATAATCTCTATCTATATTGTCTTACCAATAATCTGTCCGCTACCAATCTTATACAGAAATTAACCGATGATTACACACTTCATCAGGAACAGGCTATTTATGTCCAGTATATGCATCAATTAACTACTGCCAATATCAAAACGGAAGGAGGCTCTCCTATGATTTGCGAAGGCCTATTAAACTTATGCGGCACCAGCTCCAAAGAAATTATCGAACGTACCAAGGAAGAAGAAGCGGACTATTATTTGCCCCAGATTGATTATCTAAAATCTTTATTAGAGCAAAATAATATCCCCTTCACATTGGATGAGAAACTACGCTAATAGCATATCGCTGTCTTCGCTTTGCGGGATTTCCTATACCCCTATGCTTTCCACGGGCGCTTTTTACCAGTCCAGCCTTTTTCCTGCCAGTAATCTGCGTCCGCTTTATTAAAACCATGTTTCTGCGCTATGCGCATCGCCATAAAAAAGGCTCTCGTCTTCAGAGCGGGGTTGACATGGCTCTGTTTCTTCTTTATTTTCCGGGCCAGCCGCTCTAATTTCTTGTTTATGGCCAGTTTCTTTTTCGCGCTCACTCTTTCCCAAGAAACTTCCATCACGGCAACGCCGAATTGATAAGTCTTGGCAATCCCCCAATAGAATGTGCTATGTGCCATATCCTTATTCGTGCTCTTCATCCCCGCTCCCGCCGCCGTAGAGATACAGACAGCCTGCTTAGAGAACATCTTTTCTTCGGGACGATGCACCATAAAGCGCCATCCATAATGGTCTAATAACGCCTTCATAGCGCCCGTTACATGGAACACGTAGACCGGGCTTGCCAATATAAGGACGTCCGCATCGTCTATTGCTTTTGTAATAGGCAATAACTTCTCATAATGCGGGCACTTTTTCTCGGATTCCTCAAAGCAGGCAGTACAGCCAACACAAAACTCCCTAAAATCCCGCGGCAAGAAGAATTCCGTTACTTCACCTCCCAATTTCTCTGCCAGCGACCTTGCAATATGACAGGTAGAGCCATCATGGCTCTGTCCATGTATTATTGTTATTTTCACGCTCTTACCTCTTTTCTTCCATTCCAAGAATGTCCTTTCTACGTATTCGTCCGTATACCTCTATTTATGCCTTACTCCGGTCACGGATTGTCGTTATCAGTGCATCGCAGATTCCTTCTATCTGATATGCGCCGCTTCCTGCCGGAAGGAATAAGCTGTCCCCCTTCTGGAATCCTACGGCTTCCTTCTGATTCGTAACCGTCCCCTTCCCATCCAATATGAGAATGCTCATAAAAGATGCCTCGGAAACAACACCTTCCATCTTCTTCATGATGCCATTGTCCAGGTTTAGCTTATCCACGGTGAAATAATCACAATCCGCTAAATGTGGATAATGGCTACCGTCTCTGACGACTGGCGCCCGCTTTGTCACATCAAGCGCTTTTTCGATATGCAAATCTCTCTTTTTCCCATCTTCGCCGACTCTTCCGTAATCATAGACACGATAAGTCACGTTAGAGTTCTGCTGGATTTCGGCGACCATAATATTTTTGCCGATTGCATGGATGGTCCCTGCTTCAATGAAAAGCACATCTCCTTTTTGTACTGGTACGGCATTCAAAACTTCCAGAAGCGTCTCTTCTTTAATCCGCTTCTCAAACTCTTCCTTATTGATCTCTTCCTGAAAGCCATAATATAAATAGGCTCCTTCAGCAGCATCCAGCACATACCACATCTCTGACTTTCCATACTGCCCTTCGTTTCGCAGTGCATATTCACTATCAGGATGCACCTGGATTGACAGATCCTCTTTTGCATCAATCAATTTGATCAAAATCGGGAAGTCTTCAAACTGTTTACAATTTGTTCCCAATACTTCTTTTCCCTGTTCATCTATATACTGTTGCAACGACTTTCCTGCATGGACACCGTTTATAATCGTAGATGGCCCGTCAGGATGGCAGGACAGTTCCCATGCTTCCGCTAACACGTTCCCATCATACGCTATCCCATATTCTTCCGCCAGACGATGTCCGCCCCATATATAATCCTTACAACTCGGCCGTAATTTTAATATACTCATGATAATATTTTTGCCTTTCTCTCAACCTAATCTCCAATCCGGAACGTGATAAAGATTTGCCTTTGACAAATCGTAGGACTTCTCAGCAAAACACCCTCTGCTGTGAGTGGCTAAAAGTCCTTCTCACGCTATGATAAGCGCCATCAAATAAAACGGAGTAACCTCTCTGTCAATCTGCTCTTCCTCGCATATGCGGATTTCCACCGTATGTCTAGCCAACTCCCCATGATGCAGGATCGGCTCAAGAAACAGGCAGTCTCCCCAGTCTTGCTCGAAATTACCATCCAGTATGACTTTATGTGCCGTATCTCCATCCAGAATAAGCTCGGCGCGCAAAGCGGGGCGCCTGATTGTCTTCCGGTACTGCACGGCAATACAAGAAGCTTCTACTTCAAAGATAATGCCGTCTCCTGGCTTTGTGCCAATCCAGCCATTTTTGAAATGGTCTAAATGTCCCATCTTTTCTCTTGCATCGGCACGGAAGCCATCGAGCCTGGGTGAAATTTCCCGGATAGTCAGTCTCTTAGCATTTTCGTAAGCGTTCTTTGTCATAGGCTCCGGAAGCACATCTTCCCATGCCGCATCCGTAAACGGTTCTGCCTGCGCCTTTGTATCCTCTGTCTTTGCCTTTTCTATCTTTGCACCCTCTGCCTTTTCTATCTTTGTCCCCTCTGCTTTTTCTATCTTTGCCCTCTCTGCCTCCACGGCACTCATTGCCGTCTTAGCAATTGTCTGCCCTCTTTCATCCGCGGCGGTTGTTTCCGTATCCAGCGATGCTTGGATCGCTTCCAGAAATGCTATGATCTCTCCCGCTACAAGCGCATGTCCTTTATCATTTGGATGCAACCCGTCGCTCGTCAGTTCGTCTCTTGTATATTCTCCGTTTACCATCTGTTTGTATACCGTATCCTTGATGCTCACATACGGCACATGGTACCATTCTCCTATCGCGTTATGGTATGCTTGAGCATTTGCCCCTGTATCATAATAAACATTATTCAATAATACAAGCGCAGGATGAGAGGGCCAGCTTAAGATTTTACGTACCACGCCTTCAAACGTCTCCTGGAAAAATGCATCCGCTTCATCATTGACGCTAAAATCAACGACCACAAACTCCGGCTGGTACATCAGCACATCCGTTACGGCACGCGATACTCCATAATAGGAAGTCGTCCCGCCAATCCCACCATTTACATAAGAAAAGCGCGCCGTCCGGAACGTTTCCTCCCACCAGTGGAACACTCTATAAGCATACGCATCCTGTTCCGTACTGGCAAGGCTTCCCTGCGTAATAGAGCCGCCAAGGAAGCCGATTGTCAGCTCCCCGCCCTGCTTTGCCCTCTTCATACATTCTTTGATCCTTGTCAAATCCGCCTGATACATCCTAATCGTCCCATCCTTTATGTATATGATGATCGTATGCCACTGCTTTGCTTTTCGTCTACTAACAGAATATCTGTTTTTCCTTCCTCATTCAAGATAAAACTTCCCTGGGCGCCATCTATGTCCGTTTTCATGACATTATCCCGATCAGGCAACATACCTTTATACTTGATAACACGCGCTTACTTTATCAACTCCAGATTCTTCTTGATCAGTTCACATCTTTGTTTCACGCAGTCCGGGGAACGGTGCGGGTCGCGCGGCGTGTTGAACAGATAATCCTCTATCTTGTCAATGGTTGTCGTCGCAACGTGCATTCTCGTATCGCAGGACGCATAGTATAGATAAATGTCGCCGTTTTCCCTGGCAATCGCGCCGTTTGTGAATACGACATTCGATACATCCCCTACGCGCTCTTTGCCAAGCGGCACAAGGAAAACACCGGATGGCTCCGCCACGACTTTGGAAGGGTCTTCTAAATCCGTGCCGAATACATACAGCACATACCGTAAGCCTGCTGCCGTATTGCGCACGCCATGCGCAAAATGGATCCAACATTTCTTGCCTTTGATCGGCACGGCTCCCGCACCGTTCTTCGCTTCCGTGAGCGTATGGTAAATCCTTCTGCTGATAATCTTCTCCTCATCAATCACGGCTTGCATAATGTCCTCGCAAAGGCCAAACCCAATCCCGCCGCCGCTCCCGGTTTCAATGAAACCGTCCATTGGCCTTGTATAGAAAGCATATTTCCCGTCTACAAACTCCGGGTGCAGCGCAACGTTTCTCTGCTGCGGGGACTGTAATGTCTTCAGATTAGCAAGGCGCTCCCACTTCTTTAAGTCCTTCGTCCTGACTATGCCTGCCTGCGCCACCGCCGCGGAGAGGTCAGCATTTTCTTTATCTTTGCTTTCCGAACAGAACACGCCGTAAATCCATCCGTCCTCATGCCTTGTCAGGCGCATGTCGTATACATTCGTCTCTTCCGGGCAAGTGTCTGGCAATTCCACCGGATAATCCCAGAAACGGAAGCCGTCAATCCCGCTCTCACTCTCTGCCACGGCAAAAAATGACTTCCTGTCATTTCCTTCCACTCGAACGACCAGATAATATTTGCCGTCCATATAGATAGCGCCGGAATTCATGACAGCATTAATCCCAAGCCGTTCCATGAAATAGGGGTTCGTTTCCTCATTCAAATCATATCTCCAATGCACGGGAGCAAACTCACGGGTCAGCACCGGATATTCGTATCTGTCATAAATGCCGTTATAATAGTCGCTCTTTCTGTTCTTTCCGGCTATCAGCCTGTCTACTTTTGCTTTTTCCACGTAATATTGTCTATGTAACATCGCTCATCCTCCTTATGACCTCAAAACACATTCTTCCGTTATGATACGGGCATTTCCAAGGATCTACGAGCGGCTTTTCCAACGGGCGCCGTTTTTCATCCACCGCCCAATGCCATTCATGGCATCTTTTATCGATCTGGTAATCTTTAATATAATTCCAGATTGCTTTTGCCGCCTCCAGATATTCCCAATGCCCGGGGTTTTTCTGATAACCGTTTAAGAAACCGACCACTGCTTCCGCCTGTACCCACCAGATACGGGTGGCGTCCACAACGCCGTTCTCCGCCTCATTTGCAAGCGACTCATTTTTATATGCTCTTTTATAAATATTATCCGTAATCGTCCTGGTAATCGGCGAAATCTTCTCTGAATAAGAAGCGTCTCCCAATATTTCCAGCCCTCTGTCAATCAGCCACGCCGCCTCTATGTCATGGCCATAAGAATATAAATCAATCAGCGTATGCCATGTCCGGTCGAAGAAGACTTCCTGTCTGCCAGCACTGGCATTATATACTTTATCTGCAACCAAGCCTAACATATACCTGATATTATCCGCTACTTTTTCGTCACCGGAAACCCGGTACAGCTCCGTATACGCCTCAAACACATGCAGCAGCGTATTCATCGTCTTCTCCGCCATAACGCCGTTTTCCGATAATTTATCGTTATCCTCCGGCTCAAACCGGATATTGAATGCTTCCAGATAACCATATTCATCCTTACATTTTGTCTCAATGATGCCATAGAGTCCTTTTGCCAGCTCTAATGCCAGCTCATCGCCTGAAGCATCATAATAGGAAGATAAGGCGTAAATGGCAAATGCCTGGTTATAAGTATGTTTCGTCGTATCTTCCGGTTTCCCGTCATAAGCAAGCGACCAATAAACGCCGCCATTTTCCCTATCCATACAACATTCTTTCAAAAACTGAAACGCATGTTTCGCATCCTCCAAAAGCCGCTCTTCTTTCAGGAGCAGATAAGCGTTGGAGAAAAACCACAGAATCCTGCTATTTAAAATGCATCCTTTTACAGCCTTCTCATGAAGCGCCAGATCGTGCCCCATGTATCCATAAAACCCACCGTACACATCATCCCGCAGCTCTTGCCAGAACGGAATGATATCTTTTTCCAAATGCTCCTTTACTTCTGCCGCAAACATCACTATCCCCCCAGTTATTTAACCTTTAGGCTCTCTCCACGCCGCAAATCTCTTTGCAAAATCTCAAAATCAAAAGACAAGCAAGCTTGTCATGGAGAATGCCGTATTTCAGGCATTCTCCCGGGTGAGAGAGGTTCGCCCCGCGAACCTTTCTCACCCTATTAGCGTACCCCAATCTCTGTATCCGTTTCATTGACAACGCTATGTTCTTTGATATAAGCAACGATTTCGTCCACCTGCGTAAACGCAAGCCCCACATAAGTATCGGCAGAGCCATAGTAAATGGCGATCCTTCCTGTCTCCGCGTCCTGGATCGTCGCGCATGGGAATGTCACATTCGGTACGAATCCACGTTCTTCATACCACTCCTCCGGCGTCAGCAGGAATGTCTCACAACGGTATTTGACAATGGACGGATTATCAATGTCCAGAATTGCGCCACCAATACTGTATACATAGCCATTACAGGTCCCGGTCACGCCATGGTAGAACAGTAGCCAGCCTTCGCTCGTCTCAATTGGAGCCGCGCCGCCGCCAATCTTGACATTCTCCCACCATTCCGTGCCTTTTCCCATCACATGGCGGTGTTTCCCCCAATAAACCATATCAGGGCTCTCCGAAAGGAAAATATCACCAAAAGGCGTATGTCCGCTATCACTTGGCCTGGACAGCATCAGGAAATTACCGTTTACTTTCCTCGGGAACAGAACCGCGTTTCTGTTAAAAGGAAGGAATGGGTTCTCAATTCTGGTAAATGTCTTAAAATCCGTTGTCTTCGCCATGCCAATTGATGCGCCGTAGAAATCTTGGCACCAGATGATATAATAAGTATCTTCAATCTTGACAAGCCGCGGGTCATAAGCATATTGGGGCATAAAGTCATTGCCCGCCTCATCCTTAAAAGGAATCTTCTCCTCGTCAAAATCCCAATGGATCGCGTCCTTGCTTCTTCCCAGATAAATATAAGGAATGCCATTTGTCTGTTCCCCACGGAAGACACCGATGAATGCGCCTTCATACGGCATAACGGCGCTGTTGAAAATCCGTGCGATTCCTTTTGAGGGGTTACGTCCAATAACCGGGTTTTCCTTATATCGCCATACCGGGGCATTTAAGAGCCCTTCCGGCTTCTCCTGCCAAGGCACATTCGGCGCAGAAATCCCATAAATTTTCACTTTGCTCATTTTGATCCTTCTCCTTTTCCTGATAAACTTTATTAGGTGATTGCGAAACGGCAATTTTTCTAAACCTAGTTGTACAATATAGACAAGATCAAGAGCAGGGTACTTTAGAGCCGTCGGTACTTAGACGCCGTATTAAGGCGTCTTATGCACCGTTACGAGCGATAATGTAGCGAAAGCGACCCTGCGATGATTTGTCTATTTTGTACAACGCCCAGCTTTCAAAACCTAGTTTCGCAATTACCTAATAATCTTTATTTTTCATTCTGAATCATCAAATTCTATTTGTCCACCGTAAAAAACACTTCTCTTTTACTGCCATTTTTATACACCCTGTCCGCTCCGGCAGGCTTAGAGCCAATAACCCGGAGCGCTTTTCTTTCAACATTTTACCCCTTGACTGCGCCTGCCGCAAGACCACCGTATACCTGTTTCTGGAATACGATGAAAATAATCAGGATGGGGATAATGGTAATTAATACACCGGCACAAATATAGTTATACTGGCTGCCATAAGGCCCTGTAAATGTATAGAGCGCTGTAGATATCGTCTTAAGCTCCTTCGATTGCAGATACAGGTTTGCCGCATAATATTCATTATAAACCCCAACGCCTTTTAACACGAGTGTTGTCATAATCGCCGGTTTCAAAAGCGGCAGCAGGATCTTGAAGAACACGCCAAAATAGGTACAGCCATCAATGATCGCGGATTCATCTAACGAAGTCGAGAGGTTCTCGAAAAACTGTAGGAAGATATAAATCGAGATAATATCCGTCCCCATCAGGCAGATCATGTAACCATATAAATGATTGATGAGACGGAAGGAATTCATAATCTCATAAATCGTAACCTGCATAGCGATTCCGGGAAGCAGCGCCGCGAACATGAACAAGTTCCTAATAAGCGCATTCCCAACGAATTTAAACCGGTTAAGGACATAAGCGATCATAGAGCTTACCAACACGGACGCTGTCAGAACCACGATTAACACGAGTGCTGTATTCATAAAGCCACGCAACATGTTTGCTTTCGTGAAAGCGACCTTGAAATTCTCTAAATACAGAAAGCTCTTTGGAAGCGTAAGCGCCGAGGTGCTTTGATATTCTTCCTCTGTCTTAAATGCCGTGAGGACACACACCACAACAGGGATGATCGCGACTAATGCCGCCATGATCAGCATCAAATATTTGAAGACTCCAAATAGCGCTAACTTTGCTTTACTACTTTTCATTACATCCACCCCTTCCTATCTCTTCCCCTTATTTTGTTTGTTCAGTTTCTTCCTGCGCCTTACTGCTGCCTTCGATTCATCATCCGTCCCGTCGTCGAATACGTAAGCAAAGAATAATTTCTGCGCTACCGTACACAAAATGATAATCGCCAAGAGCACAATTGCCATAGCGCTGGCAAGCCCTACTTTTTGGTTCTCATGTGCCAGCCTGTTCATGATAACGAAGTAAGTGCCAGTTCCCATAGTACCGTTCGTAATGACGTAAGGAGGCTCGAATGCGCTAAGAGAGCCGCTGATCGATAAAATCAGGTTCAGCACGACAATGGATTTAATGCTTGGTAAGATAATATATTTGAACTGGTGCCATCTGTTCGCGCCGTCTAAAGATGCCGCTTCATAGAGATCAGCGTCAACAGACATCATGGCACCTAAGAATAAGATCATATTCTGTCCTGTATACCGCCATACCGACGTAGCTGCCAAAGAGATATTGTTAATCTTTGGGTCTTGCAGCCAGTAGGGGATATTCTCTTCCGCTACGCCAAAGAGAGAAACAATAGAATCCAAAACATATCCTCTGGCATAGAAGAATTTAAAGATAAATCCAATCGCGATACCGGATATCAGATAAGGAAAAAACATCGTCGCCTTAAATACCGATTCGCCTTTTACTTTAAATACCATTAACGTAGCAAAAAACAATGCCAACGCCAACTGGATGATCGCGCCGCCCATATAATACAGGCTGACGAACAATGATTTAAAAATTTCCGGGCGCTTAAATACTTCAACGTAATTCTTAAGTCCAACAAATGTACGGTTTCCTATATATTTCATGTTATAGAAGCTGAACTGTACCATTTTACCAAAAGGTATATAGGTAAACATCATCAGTAAAAACAACGGAACAAACATAAATGTAAAAATGACTAGAAATTTCTGGACTTTTCTGCTTCTAAACCATTCCCCAAAAGTTTTATCAGACTTTATGCCTGCCATTTTTTCTTTGCCCATATTCTTCTCCTTCCATCGGCACATCAAGGCAGATGTGTTATCTACATCTGCCTTGAGAAGTAACTGCCGCTTTATTGATTCACTTCTACGCCAAGTGTCTCCTGTGCCGATGTCCATTTCTGGTTCCATTCATCCATAATCTCATCCAACGTCCTCGTTCCGTATAATGCCGCCTCTAGTATTTCACAGTCGGGATAATCATTGTTATTAATACCAACTTCACTTTCATTGTTGACATTATCAAACAAGTCTTCCTCACCTGCCGGAGCCGGGTTATTGGAAAGAAGCTCCACGCCGTCAAACGCTTCCAATACCGCTGGGTACTCGCCGTCTTTACGTGCCGGGATGCTTCCCTCATCCAGATAAATAGTCGATTCTTCAATAAGCCATTTCATATAAAGCAGGGATGCAATCTTGTTCTCATCGGATGCCTGAGCATTGATGCCGAAAGAATAGTTGCCGCCGGAACCCGCATACTGCTTGCCGTTTACGCTGATCGGGAATGGCATGTAACCAATATCATCCGGGTTATCGCCGGCTTCCTTAAACTGCTCAACACACCAGGAACCGAGCACCATCGTTGCATATTCGCCTCTGTTAATAGCGCCTTTAGAAGATTCCCAGTCCGTGCTTGCCGGATCGTCTTCAACAAGGCCGCGCGCTACAGATTCATAAAGGATATAATATACTGCATACGGCCCTGTCATATCATCTCTCTTAGAGAAAGGATTGCTCATGTGGACCATATTGTTCTTAAAGTCCGGGTCGCCTGTTGCCGCACAGTCCGTATAAGCATCCCATGCGCCCATCGTCCAGCCTGCTGCAAAGTTCGTATATAACGGGACTGCGTCCGTATTGTCTTTGATCTTCTGTAAATCCTCTAAAAACTCTTCTGGCGTCTTTGGCATTTCCGTAATACCTGCATCCGCCCATACTTTCTTATTATAAGCAATGCCGCTTGCCGTTCCGCCATTGGCAATACCGTAAACAACGTTGTCAAATGACTTCTCTTCTATGAAGTTATATGTAGCGTCCAGTGTATTGTAATCACCAAGAGGCATGAAATAGTTAGACAGCTCATTCTTTGCCACAGATGTCGGGATGAACATGATATCGCCCCAGTCTCCTGCCGTCAGGCGAAGCGTCACCGACTCCTCATAATCCGTAATGCCTTCATATTCTACTTTGATGTTCGGATATAACTGCATGAACTGCTCTGCATAACCTGCATAAACCGTATCCACAATATCCGTCCTGTTTGTCAGTATCTTAATCGATGCTTCTAAGTCCTTGTAATCCTCGCCAACATTAATCGCGTCAATTGTCGGGACACCTTCCGCCGTCGCATCCGTATCGGATGGATCAGCTTCTGCCTGGGATGCATCAGCCTCCGTTTGGGTATCGGCTGCCCCTGTATCCGCCGACGTTTCCGTATCTTTACCCGTATCTGTTCCTGTATTGCCGGAATCGCCACAGGCCACAAGAGACATTGCCATGACAGCAGTCATTCCTAATGCCATAAGTCTTTTACATTTCATTATGAAACCTCCCTTTTAAAATATGTTTTTATTTTGTTAACCCTACTTGTTAACTTGTTTTTATTTTATTTTAATCTATATATTTAGTCAATTATCTTTCTTGATATAAGTT
>CAJTSL010000027.1 GCA_910578845.1 uncultured Lachnospiraceae bacterium | reverse complement strand
ACCCCGACCTTGGCAAGGTCGTGCTCCACCAACTGAGCCACTCGCGCTTATCACTTGCCTGATTTAAGAAGTTTTGTTATCTCTTTCAGACAAGTAATAGTATACTGCACTTACTTCCTTTTGTCAACAATAAATTTAAAATTTTTTTAAAAATTTCAAATTTCTTCCAAATAAGCATTTATCGGCTTTATCCTGATGTTATTGATGCCCCTATGCTAACTTATCCGCATATTTAATCCGATAAACTCGCCTTAGAGATTCATCTATCCGTTCTTCAGAAATTTTACCTTCCTGGACCGCTGTCAAAAGACCCGTATAAGCCGCTTCAAAGTCTTCTGGCATCAGGAGCATGTCCACTCCTGCCTCAATAGCTTTAATTGCTGCTTCCTCAGAAGAATAATTCTCTGTTATCGCTCCCATATTTAACGCGTCCGTAATGACTATGCCATTATATCCTAGCTCTTGGCGCAGAACCTCTGTTACCATGACTTTCGACAAAGAACTAGGCACCATCTCCGTATCAATCGCCGTCGCCACAACATGTCCGACCATCACGAAGTCCACTCCTGCCTGGATTCCCGCTTGAAATGGGAGAAAATCTGAATTTCTCATGCTTCCCAAAGTATTGTCAATTTCCACTTTCCCATCATGCGTATCACCCGCAGCAGAACCAATGCCTGGAAAATGTTTCAGGCAAGCGCTAACTCCGGTACCTTGCATGCCTTCAACTACATTCGACACCATTTCTGAACAGACGCCCGCATCCGTACCAAAGGAACGGCTTCCTATAGCTGAATTCTCCGGATCTGTCACTACGTCAGCGACAGGAGCAAAGTTTAAGTTAAACCCAAGCTCTTTTAAGTACGTTCCTATCGTAACGCCCGCTTCACGCGCCGCCGTTGTATCCCCGTTTGCACCAATAGTTGCCATATCTCCTACTGCTGCAACTTCAATATCGCTATCACTATTCGCTATCCGGCTAACGGTCCCGCCTTCCTCATCAACCGCAAGGAAAATCGGATATTTGCTCATTGGCGCTACTGCCGAGAGCATTGCCGTAAGCTGTTCTTTGTTCTCAATATTATGGTCAAAATAAATTAAGCCACCGACCGCATACTTATTCAATGCCTCCTGCGTACTGTCTCCCGCCTGGATCACGGTTTTCACACCAGTCAGAGCCTCCGGTGTGATAATGAACAGACCGGCAACCTTATCCTCTAACGGCATTGCAGATATACAATTATTGACAAGTTCCTCTAATTGTTCCTCCGCAGTCGCAAGCTCTATCTGCGGAGGCGCCTCAACAACCATGTCCTCCACTTCTTGTTCCTGTTGTTGCTCAAGCTGTGCCGCTTCTAATTCTTCCATTTGTCGTTTCTCCTTAATAACTCTTGCAACTTTCTGTCCTGCAAGCACACCGCCAGCAATTAATGCTGCAAACAGAATGCCTACCACACCATATGCAATAATCTGATTCCGTATACGTCTTTTACGCCTATAATAGCGCCTATCTTCTTCAGTCTCTTCTTCTATATCGTCGTCATCGTCTTCGTCATCTTCATCATCTTCTTCGTCGTCATCTTCATCATCTTCGTCATCTACTTCGTCGTCATCATCATCTTCGTCTTCGTCATCTACTTCGTCGTCATCATCGTCTTCGTCATCTTCTTCGCCATCTACTTCATCGTCGTCATCATCATCTTCATTGTCTTTGCCTGCGTCGCCTTCATAACTAGCTATTCCGTTTCCACTATTTCTATCTGCATCCTCTTCATCTTCCCCGTCACCAGTGTCTTCCTCGGCTTCGTAACTACCCTCCTCGGCTTCTTCGCTATTGTCAGCGTCATCGTCGTCATACTCGTCACAATCATCCATTATCTCATCTATATCATCATCTTCATCCTCGGCTTCCGCCTTAGAAAAAAGACGCTTCTTCCGGTTAAGCAGTTTTCCCATAAAATCCTCCAATCAACAATCAAAATTCTTCTATAAACTATCGATCCGAAAAAGTCATTTCCCTTTACAAAAACATTTATCATTTCTACATTTACTACAAGATATAGTATATGATACCTTATTTTAATGCTTATTACCACATATTTTTTATTTTCCTGCTTATTTACGACTTATTTTTCTTATCAATGCCTACCGATTCCGCATAAAATGCATACAACGAAGCGGGCATCAATCTTTTCGATCAACACCCGCTTCTAAACTACGCTATCCAATGGTCTCTACCTCCATTTTTTCTTCCTTCGTACTCTTTCCTCTTCTCTTTTGTATTAGCATACTGTAACGTCTCTTTAGTCTTATCCTTTGTCCTGCGTTACTTTCTCTTCTGTACTCGACTACGATTCTCTTCGATTCCTTCCTTTCGGAAGTCCTCTTTGCTTTGTCTTTAGTTCCTTATTCATTTGTACTTTAAAATGGATTTGTTAATTTAAGTTTTTGGTGGACCATACCTCTCTTTCTATAGATGTGGCTTCCGTTTGCCACTCTCTATTGTAGTATCTATGTGAATTGTTTGTTTGTAAGTTTATTATATCATATAGCTTTAATTTGTCAACACATTTTTCAAAAAAATTTTAAATTTTTACATTTTATTCTATAATATCCTATATTATCACATTTTTCCCGTTATTTTCTTAATTTTACAGTTATATCCAATATGAAAAGCTGTTATAATAATGTGAGAAGTCTTTCTACATAAAAACGAATGGAGGCCAATACGATGTCATACAAAACGGAAGCTTTCGCAGCTATGGCGCATACCATAATCGAAAACCTGAAAAAAAGAAATATGGAAGGCCATTACTACGAAACAAGCGCAGAATGTGTAAGAGCGATCATTGATTCTATCCCTCAGGGCAGCAGCATCAGTTGGGGCGGCAGTGAAACAATCAAAGAAACAGGATTAATGGATGCCATAAACAACGGCGACTATGAATTGATCGACAGAGCCGCAGCCAAAAATCCTGAAGAAGCAAGACAGATTTATGCCAAGACAGTCCTTGCCGATTATTATCTGATGAGCAGCAACGCGCTTACAATCGACGGGGAACTGATCAATATTGACGGAAACGGCAACCGCGTTGCCTGTCTGATCCAAGGCCCAAGCCATGTCATTATCGTTGTCGGCATGAATAAAATAGCCACCGACGTTGCAAGCGGCGTTGCCAGAGTCCGTAACATCGCCTCTCCGGCAAATGCCATCCGGTTAAGCAGGAAAATCCCATGTGCCACGACCGGGCATTGTCTCAATTGTCTCTCGCCGGAATGTTTCTGCAATCAGATCGTAGTAACACGAAGAAGCGGCCATGCTGGCAGGATCCAAGTTTACCTTGTCGCTGAGGATTTAGGATATTGATCCGTATAAGCAGCGATACATTAAGATGTATAGATATATGACTTTGGTTCATTGACGGATAGACAAAACAAAAGTGTTTTGCAAGACCCACTGCAAAACACTTTTTTGTCCATCATTTATTGATCGTTTTTAACTCTATATTTTATTGATTACCGTTCTGTTTTATCTATTATTCACGATGCAGCTTATCCAGCTTGCCTTTCAAATCCGAAGAAATCGTGCTGATCATATCTGCTGATGCCGCAATCTCTTCCGTAGCAGCCGCAAGATTCGTCACACGGACATTCACGCCATCGATAATGGAGATCAGTCTCTCTGCGTTTCCAAGAAGCACCGTAATCGCGTTCTGGATCTCTTCTTTGTTCTTATCGCTGTCACTCGCCGTATCTTTAGAGGAATCCGCTAATTTCTTAATGTTCTCTGCAATAATTGCGAACCCACGGCCAGATTCTCCTGCTCTTGCAGCTTCAATGCTTGCATTCAAAGCAAGCAGGTTCGTTTCTTCTGCAACATCGGTAATCTCTACGTTGTTTTCTTCTAGTTTCACCAGTAAGCTCTGGATCGACTCAAGCGCCAATCGCAGATCATTACAGAAAGATACAACATCGCACATAGACGCTGAAATGCCTGTGCTCTCTTCCGCATTACTGGTGTTTCCAAGAGACATCTCACTGATGGAGGTATCCAAGCTATCAAAATCTTCAGCAACTTCAATGATCAGATTGGCTATCTGTTCATTCTTAGCTTCTATTTCCGCATTCTTGACCTGCATCTCAGAAGAAAGCTGTTCTGCTAAGACTTTCTCCTTATACACTTCATCTTTTATGTAATAAACGCAATTATCTCTTGTATTGCAACCGTTATAAATCGCAGCCGCCATAGACGAACAGGTTTTATATCCGCAAGCCGAGCAATTGATTTCCCGTGCATCCGAAGAATGCTTTTCCATCGTTGTAAAAATCTCTTCTAATTCGGCTTTATCAGGATATCTGACTTCAAGCCCTTTTGATTTATCCGTATAATGCCTGATGAAATCATTGATATCCAATGATTTAAACTGTTTATTGAACCGCTCCAGCCTCTGTTTTGGTGATAGCTTCCGGCTCCATGCGCTCTGTTTGCCATTGCGCTTACTTGCCGCCTTGATCTTCTGCATCTCGTAGAGCGTATCATCATGCTTTGCTTTCTCCGGCTCTATTGCCGTGCCATAAAGGCATCCTTTGGCACAATTAAGGGCATCGACCATAAAAGGCAATTCTTTTTTGCCAAGCACTCTTTCCTTATAATCTTCAAGGAATTCATATGCATGGCGTTCCCCTTCTATCTGTCGGACAAAAATCTCTTCCCCACAGAACCAATATACATTTTCTTTCAATCCACCCGGCATTGGGTAAATAGATCCCAATCCATACTCAATCTCATCAGAGATTGGCGAGCCGGAAATATGATGATCCCTGACATATTTCATCAGATGATCAAACGTAACATTGTATGATATGTATCCACCGCAATTAGCATCGTCAATCTCATACTTTTTGGCGATACACGGACTGATAAACGCCAGTTTGTCCGATACTTTCATATACTTCTTCGTATAAATGGCCCCACACATCATCGGGGAATGCACCGGCACAAGGCTTGGGATCAGTTCCGGTATATATTTCTCAATATATCCTACGATTGCCGGACAAGGCTGTGAAATCCCACCACGGAAATTATGTTCCGTAATATATTTGATATACGCCCAAGTCGTTATATCCGCACCAAAACTGATACTGATGATGCGGTTTACGCCCATTGCCTTTAAACCCCCAAGAACTGAAGCATACTCATTTGGATAATTGGCCAGGAATGCAGGCGCTAATAACAGGGAAATCTTCTCCCCCTTCTTCAAATCTTCAAAGAATCGTTCCGTATCATCCCGATATTCCCTTGCATGATGCTCACACGCATCAAAACAAGCGCCACAGGCAATACATTGATTGCCATCTACAACAATTTTATTCTTACCGTTTTCCTCTACTGCGTAATTTGCCGTTAATACGGGACATACCGATATACATTTGTTACAACCGATACATTGGTCATTGGTGTACACCAAAGCATTATCTGTTGAATTTGCCATAAAAAGCAATATCCCTCCCTTGCATTTTGTATATTATGCACTATCCACACTCCTTAATATAGCATAATATGTACAAAATGTAAAGAATTACAACTGATAAAGCACGAAAATATCATATATTGCCTTAATTGCCGTCTCAAAATCAGCATTGGCAACACCGATGATAATGTTCAGCTCACTCGACCCCTGATCAATCATTTTGACATTGACATTCGCATGCGCCAGCGCAGAGAAAATCCTTCCCGCCGTACCGCGTGTGGACTTCATGCCACGTCCCACGACTGCTACAAGCGCTAAATCAGCCTCGATATCTATTGCATCGGGATCGGCAAGCCTATGGATACCGGAGACTACCTTTTGCTCTTTGTGCATAAACTCATCCTGATGCACGAAAACTGTCATGGTATCAATACCTGACGGAACATGTTCAAAGGAAATGCCATTGTCCTCAAATACCTGCAACACTTTACGCCCAAAGCCGATTTCCGAATTCATCTGGTCTTTTTCAATGTTCACGGAACAAAAGCCTTTCTTTCCGGCGATACCGGTGATGACATATTTCGGTTTCTGGCAAGTGCTTTCCACGATCCAAGTGCCTTTGTCCTCCGGGGCATTCGTATTCCTGATATTGATCGGGATGCCCTCGCTCCTGACTGGGAAAATAGCGTCTTCATGTAACACGCTCGCCCCCATATAAGCAAGCTCGCGCAGTTCTTTATAAGTAATTGTCTCAATCGTTTCCGGCTTATATATGATGCGCGGATCCGCTACGAGGAACCCCGATACATCCGTCCAGTTCTCATAAACATCTGCTTTTACTGCCCTTGCTACGATAGAGCCCGTAATATCGGAGCCGCCGCGGGAAAATGTCTTGACTGTCCCATCTGCAAATGCACCATAGAAGCCTGGGATCACCGCTGCATCCAAAGCATTTAGCCGTTCACGCATAAGCTCGTTTGTCACGTTCGCATCAAACTCGCCTTTTTCATCAAACCTAATGACTGTCGCTGCATCTACAAACTCGAATCCCAAATAAGCCGCCATAATAATGCCGTTTAAATATTCTCCTCTAGATGCCGCATAATCTCTGCTTATTTTATCTTTGAAATTCTTTCCGATAGTTTTAAATTCTTCTTCCAGGGAAATATCCAGGGAAAGCCCATTGATGATTTCCTGATATCTTTCTTTGATTTCCTTTAACTGTTCTTTAAATTCTTTTCCTTCTACCGCCAGATCATAGCAGGCATACAACATATCCGTTACTTTTGTATCATCCGCATCTCTTTTCCCTGGTGCGGAAGGAACGACAAATCTACGTTCTTGGTCTGCATGTATGATTTCTCCGACTTTCCTAAATTGTTCCGCGCTGGCAAGAGAGCTTCCGCCAAATTTCACAACTTTTCTCATTTCCCCACCCTCTCCTATTTTTCAAATAAATGGTCTATCAGTGTATGCCCGGCTGCATAATAGTTCCCACTTGCAGCGCCTTCTTCTTCATTATATTTCCATGCCTTATCCAACTGGCACTCACTGTCGTAGAGCAAATACGGCACGCTCTCCGACGTATGTGTCCTGACCCTTACAGGAGTAGGATGATCCGGTAATATCAACATACGATAAGGCACGCCCTCCTTGTCTAACGTTTCCGTCAAAGGCGCAACCACTTTGCCATCGAGATATTCAATAGCTTCTATCTTGCGCTCTGTGCTTCCTTGATGTCCCATCTCATCCGGCGCTTCCAGATGGATATAAGCGAAATCATAGCCGTCCTGTAAAAGCGCTGTAAGCGCCGCCTGCACCTTGCCAGCATAATTGGTATGGAGCCCTCCGTTCGCGCCTTCCACATGTGCAACACCCATGCCCGCGCCAACGGCAATTCCTTTTAATAAATCGACAGCGGATACCATCATGCCCTTTTTCCCTGTCTTTTTTTCAAAAGACGACAAAGATGGCCTCGTCCCTGCTCCCCAGAACCAGCAGCAGTTTGCAGGATGCAGTCCCTGTTTCTTCCTCTCAACATTAAGCGGATGGTTTCTCAGGATATCATAGCTTTTCTTCATCATCCCGCGCAAAATATCATCCTGCGGAAGATATTGGCCGATTGTCTTCGTCAGTATATCATGAGGCGGCACAAGCTCCACGACCTCTCCCTTATCCCAGATCAGGCAATGCCTGTAACTAGTTCCTACATAGAATTGGTACGTCTCATTCTCCAGTTCATTTCTCACCGCATCCAATAGGACACTACAATCTTCCGTACTGATTTCACCAGAGCTGTGGTCGATGATCGTCTTCTCTTCAAAAGGCACATCGTCTTCAGAAATCGTGACGATATTACAGCGCAAGGCAATATCCGTATCTTTCATCGGGACGCCGATGCTCAGCGCCTCTAGCGGAGAGCGTCCGGAATAATACTTCTTAGGGTCGTATCCTAAGACGGAGAGGTTCGCCGTATCCGAGCCAGGTTTCATTCCCTCTGGAATCGTATGCACCATGCCGATTTCAGATTTCCCGCTCAGCTCATCCATTGCAGGCGTCTTCGCATAAGCAAGCGGCGTCTTGCCTCCCAGGCTCTCTATCGGCTCATCTGCCATACCGTCCCCTAAAACTATAATATACTTCCTATCCATATGCGTGCTCCTTTTATCCTTCCATCCGAATCCTATTGATGACACCGCCAATCTCGGTAACTTTCTCCTCGAATGCCTTCTCCGTCATCACATTCGTGATAAAAGCATATTCTCCCGTAATATCTGCGCCAACCTCTTCAACCGCGCCAAATGCCTGTATAGCCGCCTCTTTCTTCCCTTCGTCTACCCGGACGAAAAACCTGCGCTTTGCATTCGCGGTATCTGTTATTTTAACTTGTGCGTTATCCCAGAAGCACATTATGGTCTTGCCCGGATGCCTTGCACAGTCCACAATATCTGAGACTACTGCGCTTGCTGTTGGCAGCTTACCGGCGCCGCGTCCATAATACATGGAATCGCCCAACATATTGCCATGTACATATACAGCATTGAAAACATCATTTACACTATAGAGCGGATGCTCCTTGGGGATAAGGAACGGCGCTACCATTGCAAAGAACCCGTCCTCCGTGTCCCTGCTCATGGCAAGCAGCTTCACAGAACGGCCCATCTTTTTCGCATATCTGAAATCTTCTCTGGTGATCTTCGTAATGCCTTCTGTGTAAATATCTTCGTAATTGACATTTTCCCCTTTCATCAGGGAAGAAAGAATCGCAATCTTCCTACAGGCATCATGTCCTTCTATATCTGCTTCCGGGTTGCGTTCCGCATAACCGTTATCCTGCGCTTCCTTCAACACATCGGCGAAATCCGCGCCTTCTTTGTCCATCTTTGTCAAAATATAATTTGTCGTGCCATTCAAAATCCCGGTAATCGAATCAATTTTCTCCGCGGTCAGGGAATAGTTTAGCGGACGGATGATCGGAATGCCCCCGCCTACGCTCGCCTCAAAGAGATAGTTGCAATGATTCTCCTTTGCAAGTTCAATCAGTTCCGCTCCATGAAGCGCGACCAATTCCTTATTGGACGTGCAGACACTTTTCCCTGCAAGCAGCGCCTGTCTGGAAAAATCATAAGCCGGCTTAATGCCCCCCATTGTCTCACATATAACGGAAACATCAGGATCCTGTAATATCACATTGAAATCATGGACTACTTTATCCTCGTAAGGGTCTCCCGGAAAGTCCCTTAAGTCCAGAATATACTTTACATTTAGTTCCTCTCCCGCTTTCTTATTGATATCTGCTTTATTAGTCTCAATTACTTCTACGACACCGCTTCCTACCGTACCGTAACCTAAAACTGCTACTTGAATCATTGCCCTATCAGTCCTCTCTTTCTCTCCTTAGTCCAGCGGATACTTATCCGTTAGTTCTTTGATAATCGCACGTGCTTTATCAATTCCCGCTTCGCCTTCTTTCACGACTGTTGCAATCGCTTCCGCAACCTGCTCCATATCTTCGGCCTTTAAGCCACGGGACGTTGCCGCAGGTGTCCCGAGCCTGATCCCGCTTGTCACAAACGGAGATTTCGGGTCGTTCGGAATGGTATTCTTATTCGCCGTGATATGCGCCTCATCCAATAATTTTTCCACGGCTTTTCCTGTTAAGTCATAATTAGTCAAATCTACTAACATCAGATGGTTGTCCGTCCCACCGGATACAATCTTAATGTCTCTTGCCAGTAATGCCTTACAAAGCGCCTGTGCGTTGTCAATAACGCCCTGCTGATACGCTTTAAAGGCCGGGGACAGCGCTTCTTTGAAGCAGACAGCCTTGGCTGCGATGACATGCATCAGTGGGCCGCCCTGGATGCCAGGGAAAATCGCTTTATTAAAGTTGTACTTGTCCGCAACTTCTTTCGAAGACATAATCATACCGCCACGAGGCCCGCGAAGCGTCTTATGTGTTGTCGTAGTCGTCACATGCGCATACGGAATCGGACTTGGATGCAGGCCTGCCGCTACAAGCCCTGCAATATGTGCGATATCCACCATCAGGACAGCTCCTACCTCATCGGCAATCTCCCTAAAGCGTTTAAAATCCAATGTCCTTGCATATGCGGACGCGCCCGCTACGATCATTTTAGGCTTGCATTCCAATGCAATTTCCCTTACTTTATCATAATCAAGGAATCCTTCGTCATTAACGCCGTAAGGCACGCAATTGAAATATTTGCCCGACATATTCACCGGTGAGCCATGAGAGAGATGTCCGCCATGGTCCAGGTTCATGCCCATGAAAGTGTCTCCCGGTTCCATTACGGCAAAAAATACCGCCATATTTGCCTGTGCCCCGGAATGTGGCTGTACATTGACATATTCACAGCCAAACAGTTCTTTTGCCCTTTCAATCGCAAGGTTCTCCACCACATCAACGCATTCGCAGCCGCCATAATATCTTTTCCCCGAATAGCCTTCTGCATATTTATTGGTAAGCGGGCTGCCCATTGCCGCCATTACTGCTTTGCTTACCCAGTTCTCCGATGCAATCAGCTCAATATGAGAATTCTGTCTCTCTTGTTCTGCGACAATTGCCTGTGCTATTTCCGGATCTACCGCCTTTACTTCGTCTAATGAATACATTCCTGTTCCTGCCTTTCTATATTTTATTCTGTTGTTCTTACAAAAAACCAGTGTAAGTATATCACAAGGATGCTTTAGGACGCAACATCTTATTACTACTTTCCGTAAATGCCAAACCATGTTATACTATTAACGATAAACTATGCTGTACGGTAAAAGCTATGCGACACTGATACTATACTGATAAGTTATGCGCTCTTATAGGCCATATTATGATGCTGATCAGCAAATAGGAATAAGAAGAAAGCACAGCATGGATATGACATCCATAGTATAAACAATAAGATAAAGGAATTGCCTATGTACTACATTATCATTAATCCAGCCTCCAAGTCCGGAAGAGGGCTACATATCTGGCAGAAACTAGAGCCATTGCTGTTAGAGAAGAAAATCCCATATCAAGCCATGATATCCAAAGGCAAAGGCGATATTGCCAAGCTCACAAGGCAGATCACGGAAACCGTGCCTGATGCGAACCTGATCCTTCTAGGCGGCGACGGCACTGTCAACGAAGCGCTCCAAGGCATATGCGATTTAGAGAAAGCCAGTATCGGATACATCCCAACCGGTTCGAGCAATGATCTGGCTAGAGATATGCGCCTAAGCAAAGATCCGGTGAAAATATTGGAAATGATCTTAAGCGGCGTCTCCCATAAAGCAGATCTTGGTACCCTATCCTACGGTCACAATAAGAATCAGCAACGCTATTTTGCTGTCAGCAGCGGTATTGGCTTTGACGCTGCCGTATGTGAAGAAGCGCTTTCTTCCCGCATCAAAGATATCTTAAACAAATTGAAACTGGGGAAGCTGACTTATCTTGGCATAGCGCTCAAACAATTAGTTGTAGCAAAGCCAATATCATGCGAATTATATTTAGACGGAGGGCCTGCGATCCATGTAGACCGTTTCCTTTTTATTGCTTCTATGATAAGACAATATGAAGGCGGCGGCTTCCGCTTCTGTCCCACTGCTAATGCAAGCGATGGTCTTTTGGACCTATGCTTTGTCGGCAACCTGCCAAAACTTTTCATCCTATTCGCCCTGCCTACGGCTTTTTGGGGCAAGCACTTTATTTTCCCGCATATTCAGCATTACCGCGCATCCCAGGTTGAAATAAAGACTTCCGCTCCCCTCTGGGTACATACCGATGGCGAGGTATCTTTCCAATCGGATCACATATATTTATCCTGTGAGAAGCATAAAATTAACTTTCTGCTATAATTTACCGCGTCTTTGCACATTTTTGATATTTTTTCGGCAAAAAAAGAAAAAAATTTATATAAAAATGATTTTGACTTTTTTTCATATTCTGCTAAGATATGATTCAACATATATTATCACTTTTGCTATGTTAGAAAATATTAATCAATGTTTTTAAAGACAGGGAATATATTTTTCCGGAATATATTCCGCTTTCGGTGATTTTCCAAAACCGGGGGCAAAATGGGGGATTCAAATCATGGCACTCACAGCTAAAAAATACTTTCAGCAATATAGGCATGCAATTCCGCTTATTATTTATTTCGTCATCTATCTCGTATGGTTTGGGCATTTAGAGCGCACCGTAAAGCATTATCAGGTCATTCATGTCGCGCTAGATGACTATATCCCATTCTGCGAGGTATTCGTTGTTCCTTATTTATTGTGGTTTATTTATGTTGCGGCTACAATCGCTTTTTTCTTTTTGAAAGATAAAGATGATTATTTTAAAAGCTGTACATTTCTTTTCACGGGGATGACCATCTTCTTACTGGTATCGACCATTGCGCCGAACGGACATCATTTAAGGCCATATGTCATGCCAAGAGACAATATTTTTACGACACTGGTATCCTATTTATATCGTGCAGACACGCCTACCAATTTATGGCCAAGCATTCACGTATATAATTCCCTTGGCTGCCATTTTGCTATCGCTAAAAGCAAACATTTTGAAAATCATAAAGGCATACGGATTGCATCGCTCATCTTATGCGTCTCCATCATTATGTCAACCGTGTTGATCAAACAGCATTCCTTATTCGATGTTATGACAGCGCTGATTATGGCTACGATAATGTACTTGATTGTGTATCGTTATGATTTGATACTGAACCTGAAACATAATTATGATAATAAGAAGAAAAGAAAACCGGGGTCAGCCGCTCTCTGACCCCCTTTTTTTATGTCGTTTAGAGCTAATTAAACTTGAAAAACCTTCTGCATATCTTGTAACCTTCTACAGATATTTTCCTTCCTCCTTTCCCCGGTAAATTCATGGAATTTCCCATGATGCCATACCGGAGCCTGATATAGAGCAAAATATCTTTCTTTTTAATATTCTCCCAGAGCGCCTTTTTCTTCGCTAGGCTTTCTTCCGTACCGGAACGGATCAACAAAATCGAAGAAATCACAGTAATAATCTCCAAATAATTGATCATATAGATACGCATCTTACGCTGTTTATATATTTCCGCTTTTTTCTCCACCAGATAATCTAACATGATTTCATTGACACGAATCTGCTGGTCAATCCGGGAAATCATGACCTGTTCATTGACGGACTGGCCTTCTCTGCCGATATAGTACCGGTAAAAATTGACATCCAGATAGTACATGGTCTTCACATACGGCAATGGCTCAAACACATAAACATTATCTACATAAAACGTATGCTCAGGCAATTTCAGCCCGCACTCTTTTAACAGCTTCGTCCGAAAGATGACAGAATGCATCAGAATATACTGTCCTTTACGGAAATGTTTCACTTCCTCCCATGTAAAGACTCTATCCTTTGGCAAGGCATGATGATACCGCATCACCTTATGCCGCTTTTCTCCTTCTTTCTCGTAAACGAAATTGCTAATCATCATGTCTAATACGGTATCTCCACCTGTCAGCTCATGCAATGTCAGCAATATTTCCTGATAAGCGCTCTCCTTGACCCAGTCATCACTGTCTACGACCTTAAAATACAAGCCTTTCGCCTGCGCAAGCCCCGCATTGACTGCCGCGCCATGTCCACCGTTCGTCTGATGGATCGCCTTCACGATATTAGGATATATCGCCTCATATTCATCAGCAATCTCTCCTGTCCTATCCGTAGAGCCATCGTCTACTACCAATATTTCTACATCCTCGCCACCTACAAGCAGTGATTCTATGCATTTGCGCATATATGCTTCTGAATTGTAGCAGGGAACTGCTATTGATAAAAGTTTCATATTCTCCTTCGTCTCCTCTGTTCCGATTGTCTTGTATCCCTAATACAGCCTATCCGCATATTCTATATAAGCAGCAAATGCAGAAGGAATAGGATATGCCTCTTTCATTTGCTGTGGCGTCACGAAAAGCAATTCCCCACTTGGTTTCATCCGCTCCAGTTCATCAATTCGGATATAGAACCCTGTCATATGCCATTCTTTGTGGGTAAAAATATGCTTCGAAGACGGCATCTCCTCTATCTTGAGCGGCGCTACGCCCATCTCTTTCAAATAAGCGATCACACGCTCCGCCGTCTGTGTCCCGTCCATAGCCGGGAATTCATACATTCCTGCTAAAAGGCCTCTTGCGCTACGCTTACGCAAAGCCACCTTATCCTCATCCCGGATCACGAGTATGGTTTTCTTCTCAATGCTCCGCGGTTTCTTAGGCTTCTTCTTCGGGAATTCCGCCACCCTGCCCGTGGAGGCTGCTGCACATAATGTAACAAGAGGGCATTGGCTGCATTTTGCCATGCCGTTAGGAATACAGACTACTGCGCCAAGTTCCATTAATGCTTGATTGAAATCCCCTGGCCTAGCCTGCGGCATCACTTGGGACAGTTCTGATTCCACTGCCTTTTTGACTCTGGCATCCAGAATATCCCTCTCATCCAGCTTAAGCCTTGATAAAATCCGTAAAACATTGCCATCTACCGCCGGATATGCCTGCCCAAAAGCAATAGAAGCTATGGCGCCCGCCGTATAACTGCCAATGCCGGGCAACTTGACCAGTTCATCATAGGCGCCAGGCATCTTCCCGCCATGATCTGCAACAACGATCTCTGCCGTACGTTTCAAATTCCTGGCACGGTTATAATATCCAAGGCCTTCCCAAAGTTTCAGAAGCTTCTCCTCTTCTACCCGCGCCAAATCGGGAACGTCCGGCAGCTCTTTGATAAACCTGTCATAATAAGGTTTTACCGCTTCCACCCTTGTCTGTTGCAACATGATCTCCGAAATCCATACATGATACGGAGTAGGCTCCTCGCGCCACGGCAGAATCCTTCTCCCTTTATCATACCATGCAAGCAAAGGCTTTTCTAAACTTTTTAACAAAGAAATATCTGTCCTAATTATAGTATCCATCACTTTTCATATTATTTATTACATATCCATCACGTTTTATATTATTATGTTCTAAACGGGAAAATATTTATGAAGAATCATTCCATGATCCATTCATCAGCGTTGTTTTGGCCTGTGTATTCTTGTATGGCACTCTTGCCGCCGGAACGACCTTTGAAGCCTTCTGGGTATGAGAGAGCTGATCGTCAAAGAAAATATGAGCGCCGAATGCCTTCAACACATCCGCTTTCTGAATCCCTCCTAAGAAAAATGCTTCGTCAATCCTGACATTCCATGCCCTTAACGTACGAATGACTCTCTCATGCGCAGGCGCACACCTTGCAGTCACAAGCGCTGTCCTGATAGGCGCTTCTTCTACCGGATACTCTTCCTGCAATTTCGATAATGTCATTAAAAATTTGGCAAATGGCCCTGCCTGCAATGGATGGTTGGCATTCTTCCTTTCATTTTCCTCAAACGCCTCAAGACCTTCCTCTTTAAAAATCTGCTCTGAATCATCCGAAAAAAGCACTGCGTCCCCATCAAAGGCGATCCGTATCTGTTTAATCTGATGTTCGCAATCATATGTACAGATTCCATCACTACAAATAATGCCCGCCGCAATATTCGAATCTATCGCACTCTGCACATCATCCTCATATGCTGATAAGAATAAATCGGTCTTAAAAGCTTCCAGATACGGAGCCAGAGAAGCGCCACTTGCCAGTACCGCTCTCGTAATGTTTAACCCGTAATACTGTATGGCATTAAATACACGAAGCGAAGTATCCGGTCTATTGCGGGACATAATGATGACTTCCACACAATTCTCCCGGCCTGGCAGGTTGTTCAAGTTCAGCAATGCTTTGACTAGCGGGAATCCCGGCCCCGGTTTTAAAATCTCATCTTCATGTTCTATCTGATACCGGCAATACGCTTCGACGCCTTCCTCTTCAAAGATCTGGTTCTCACTGGATAAATCAAACAACGCCCTCGAAGAAACCCCTACAACAAGCTTACTCTCCAAATCATATGACATGCTATCCCTCCTGACATCAAATGGATTAGAAGACAATCAGAAATACCATTCCCTGCCCGTCTATCAATTCTCTGTCTGCCTGCTGTCACGCTTTCCCAGTTCCTGCTGTCTATGATCCGTTTCTCCTTACCTTAGCCTGTTGCATTCAAATTTCTCAAAGGTCAGAAGGCAGCTTTTCAATTCTTCATATCTGTCTTCTATGTCCCCTTCCTTGATTTCAACATCTACTGCAACCGCCATCGTATTAATCATATCATCGTCAATACGGCTATGGAGCATGCTTAAAATCTCCAATCGGCGCTCATAAGTATCCGCATCCAAAAATTGCAATACCAGAGGATCGATATTCAGTTTTTCCGACTCTTCTTCCCATTCCGTATATGCATCCTTTGATGCTTCCCTGCGTTCCTCTACTTCTTCCTGCATTCCCGTATCCCGTCCATGCGCCGGCTTCTGTTCTTTCTCCCATTCCTGCCCATAGCCCTGTGTCGGTTCCTGCCCTTGCTGTCCTTGTTCCTGTCCATTAAACAATTCGAAACGGTATCTGGCGGCAGTATCAGGATACTTGCTTCTGTCAACTTCTTCCATAAACGATGCAAGAGGCCTGACATAAACCTGGAAGTCTCCATACATTGCCTGATAGACAACCATCATCTCTTCCGTTTCACTATGCTTCGCAAGGCATCTGACCTGATACAGATTGCCCTTAAAATGTCTGTACATCTCCTGTGGCTGTGGATTATGTCTCATATTAATAACCATACCTTTCTCTTAACCTGTAAGCCTTAGCTACAGGTATGGACTTCTTGTATTATTATAATCCCAAACCCATTAAATGTCATTCACTTCATTTCATAAAACTTTTATAAGATAAAAGAGTGCCATGTGCCTTAGCTCATATAGTCAAAAACTCATAGCAGAAACTACAATATTGGTCAATGAACTCTGTCTGTTCCAGCTCCTGCAAAAGCGCCTCTTTCCCTTTCTCGTCCAGTCTGTCTATCCACTTATGATATATCATCACCGTATATACTCTCGTCCCTTCTTCTTCCAAAACCCATCTGATCGTAATGCCGCTGTTGGAATATCCCTTATTGGCCAACATCTGTCTCATCTGAGCGACATATTCCTCTTCCATCGGAGCATAGTATAATTTCTGACTGCTCATATCTGCCCTGCTCTGGCCGATTACCGTTTCTTTCGTACAAAACAGGATCACTAGAACAGATAAGATTACCGTGATGATAAAGGAAATATTTTTCTTTTCCATAAATCGTTACACTCCTTCCTGTCCATTTAGAACAAATGTTCTGATTCTATAATAAAACAAATGTTCGAATTTTTCAATGGTTTTTTATAAATAGAGAATAGCAAATTAGAAGTACCATAAACAGTACTTTATGATATCCGAAAAAAATACCCTGACCGGGCGCTTACGCACAGGCAGGGTATCTCTTTGCAGATGACAGAGATTGAGAACCATATTTGGTTTAGCTTAATTTAGTTTTTCATCTTGCTTTTCAATTGATTGGTTTTGTATTTATGATATTGTCAATAATGCCATATTCCAATGCTTCCTGTGCGGACATATAATAGTCCCGCTCGGTATCAATGGCAATCTGTTCGATTGTCTTCCCCGTGTTCTCCGCTAATATACGGTTTAGCCGCCGCTTGCTCTTCTGCAAATGCTCAGAAACGATCCGGATATCGCTCGCCTGTCCTTGTACGCCGTTTCCATGGATCGCCGGCTGGTGTATCATGATTTCCGCATTCGGCAAGGCGCTTCTCTTGCCTTTCTTGCCGCCAGCCAATAGAAAGGCGCCAAAGCTTGCCGCCAGGCCGATACATGTCACTGCTACATCACATTTGACAAACTGCATCGTATCGTAAATGGCAAGTCCCGCTGTAATGGAGCCTCCGGGGCTGTTAATATAGAACTGGATATCTTTCCCGGGATCTTCGGCTTCCAAAAACAGCATCTGCGCAACGATAAGCCCGGCCGTCACATCATTCACCGCTTCTCCTAAGAAAATAATCCTTTCCGCTAACAGGCGGGAAAATATATCATAGCTTCTCTCCCCGTGGCTAGTTTGCTGTACAACATATGGTATTGTGCTCATGCGGCCATCCCTCCTCCTGCGCAGGAGACAGGTTCTTTGCCGATGCTCCTGAACTTCTGGGGGGGGTGCATGCATAAACTTGCCGGAATGCAAGCGTGAATGCCTGTTGGGTGCTATAGCGCGCCTCAAAAGCAATCTCCACGATAGGCTTATCCGTTTCCAAAAGTTCCCTGGCCGCTTCCGTAAGACGACGCCTTTTAATATATTGGTAAACGGTGCATCCCATATTCTCTTTGAAGACCCGCTCTAAGTAAAATTTGGAATAATGCATCTCCTTTGCCAGTCTCTCCAGCGATAAGTCTTCTTTCAAATGCCCGTCAATATATGCTGCGGTCTTCTCCACTATAGATTGATCTTTCATACGCATCTCCCTTTCTGAATTGCCTCCATCATAGCATAGCAGGGATTTGCCGTCTTAATAAAAGTTGCCCAATTGCTCAATTTAACGGCTCTCTACAGAAATAGCAGCTATAACGTTCTCTTGCCGTCACCGGAAGCAGGTTTTGCGCTCCACAATACCCACAGACAACGCATCTCTTACCTCTGGGCACAGGATCCCCATCATAGAGCCTCTCTGCAGCGCAGCGTCCGCCGGAATTTTCATACAGCCGTTTATTCTCCGCCAGTTTCTCTCTGGCATGTTCTCTGGCATCCTGCTTTGCTTTCTCCTCTAGATATGCCATCGTAGAGCCTGCCGTATCCGCCTGTGGCTTCACTGCCTGTTGTCCGCCCTTGCCTCTGTCCCGGTTCGCCCGCTGCCCCGTCACCGTCTTATTCGTCTCTCCCGCTCCCTGAAATCTTGGCTGTCTGTTCCCATTGTCATTTGGATTGGAATACTTCGGTGCCGCAGGCCCGTTTCCATTTTGATTGGAATATTGGGGCGGCACATGCGGCGGTTTCTGGCTGCCTCCCTTATCTTCCCTCTTCTTCACAGTATTATAAATAATAGCGCCAACAATGATAAACCATATTAATCCGTACATATCGTCTTTCTCCTTCTCTATCCGTGCTTTCTATTCCTTATGCGCTATATTTGATCAATAGAAGCTCTACGCTCAATACATCATTCATTTTCCCTGTTTTCACGGCTTCCTCGGCTTCTACGCAATCGGTCACTGCCTTTTTGAGGCTTTCCGTGGAGAATTTTGCAGCCTGGTTCACGTATTTCCCGGCAATAAACCCTGGCAAACCCACATTCTCTCCAATCGCCTTCGCAGGATATCCCTTTTTCTTTAGCTGCTTGACCTGTAGGAGCAGATTAAACTGTCTCGCGATCAGAAAAAGGATCCGCATAGGAGGCTCTTTTAAAGTCAACAGATCATAATACAAACCCATTGCTACTTTCTGTCGTTTATCCGCGACCGCATTGATCATATCAAAAATCTGATTGTTCACTTGTCTCGTACAGATCTCTTCAATCTCTTGCTTGGTAACGGCTTCCTTGCCCATACAATAACAGACCAGTTTTTCCAGTTCTTTGGTGATATTTTCCATATTGGCGCCGGTCATTTCTAAGAAAAAGTCTAAATCCCGTTCCGATATCTTCTTGTTTTCCCGCTTCAATATGCCAAGAACCCATCGCTTCAAGACCGCTTCATCCTGCGCTTTGCATTCAATTGTCCGGCCTTTTGCCGATACGGCTTTGAAAAGCTTGCTCCGTTTATCAATTTCCCTTTCCGTCAGAATGAAAAAAGTCGTTTCGCAGGGTTCTTTCAAATATTCCGCAAGCTGTTCCCCGCCTTGTTTGAACAAGCCGCTATTTTCTATCATGATCACCCGCCGCTGCGCTAAGAAAGGCATCGTCTCCGCCAGGTCGATCATTTCGCCCACATTAATGCCTTTTCCTTCAAAGTATTGGAAATTCATGGAATCGCCATCTTCGACCAAAGCTTTTTTGAGCTTGTCACGACACTGTTTTCGCAGATAATCTTCTTCTCCATAGAGCAGATAGACTTGCTTTAGCTGTCCGGACTTGATCTCCTCGTTTAGTTTCTGCATCTTAAACCCCCGTTCTTGCTCAACTTGTGGATTCGGGAACAAGCTTCTTTACCTATCCAGTCTCTTTCCTATCCAGTCCCTCTAATTATACTATCTGGCACGCCTTTTGACCAGCATTACCTTTCTCCCAGAAATTCTTCCGCCATTATTCTCCCTCTCCGGTAATAAAAAGTAATAGCGCCGCCATCCTTCGTCTGATACACATAACGCGTGACCCTAAGAAGCCTCTCTAACAGTTCTTCATGCGGATGCCCATATTGATTGCCTTGCCCGGCACAAATCACTGCAATTTGCGGCATTGCAGTCTTCAGGAAAGCTTCCCCTGTAGAATATCTAGAGCCGTGATGCGCTACCTTTAAGAGAAAGATGCCTTGTCCGCCGCATCGCTCCTCCAATTGTTTCCTTACCGTCTCTTCTCCGTTGCCTTCCAGGTCACCCGTGAAAAGCGCCGAAAAAGCTTCATACTCCAAATAAAGGACAAGTGACAATGCATTCGTCTCCCCCTCCGCTCCCTCTTGCGGGTATAAACATGTCAACTGTAGCTTCCCGTGCCGTAGTGTTTCCCCTTTATGGATATAATGTACCGCTATGCCTTGTTCCGTTGCCAAAGCAACCAGCTCCCTATAGGCATCGCTTCTGCTCTTCTCTCCGATATCCGGCAAGAACAGGTTATCTATCATGACCCCACTGCTCTGCGCCTCTTCGATCAGCGCCTGCATCCCATTATAATGATCGCTATCCATATGTGTAATAAATACCGCATGCAGCCGGTCCGTCCCCCTGGCTTTCAGGAAAGGCAAGATCTGGTAATCTCCCACGTTACTCTTATCCGAGCTGCCGCCATCAATAAAATAACATCCGTTCTTATCATCTGCAATATAAATGCCATCTCCCTGTCCGATATCCAAAAACGTGATCTCTAAGCCATCTTGCCCCCGCAGAGTCAGGCAGCAAACGGCAAGCACTATCCATAACCAGAATCGCATCCTGCACCATTTCCGGCTACAGCATATAACGCCGCAGATGATCATGCCAAAGACAACAACCTGCCACATTTGCGGCTTGCCAAGAATATTCCGGCTTCCTGGCAGCCTTAAAGTGAGCCTACAGCAAAACTCATAAATTAAAAGCAATAGATGCCCCGGCAAGGCCGCATACTTTCCAAGCGGCAGATAATATGCCGCCGCCAGGATGCTTACTATGCCATCCGACAAAAGCAGGCTCGTCCCCGGGATAATCAGTAAGTTCAAGAATAAAGCGTAGAGCGGATATTCATAATAGAAGCATAAATGCACCGGCATCGTGACAATGGATACAGCAAGGCTTGCAGATAGCGCTTTCTCTATTCTCTTCTTGCCAGGCAAATTCTCTTCTAAGACCGGAAGAAACACTCCGATCGCCAAAATAGCGCCAAAGGAGAAGAGAAAGCCGCTATGGTATAAGTACCGGGGCTCTTCGAGCAAAACAGACACCGCAACGATCGTCATTGCCGTTAACAAATCATAAGTCCTCGCAAATGCCCCTGCCAAGAGATGAAAAGCAAACATGGCAATCGCCCGGATCGCTGAAATGCTCATCCCTGTCATGACACCGTAACCATACATGAAACAAATGGATAAAAAGATATTGCCATGCCGTGGGCATCTGATTCTATGTAAAAGCTTATGGAATCCCATGCCAATGATAGAGATATGAAGGCCACTGATGCTCAGGATATGGATAATCCCATTCAACTGGTATAATTGTTTCATTTCTTCATCCAATCCGCTCTTTTCCCCAAGCAGCATTGCTTTCATCACCGAGGCATCGGCAGGTTCAAAACAGGCATCTATCAAAGAAGAAAAATAACACCTGATTTGCCATAACCCTTCCCGAAAAACATCATAAGAAACACTCTCCTCCAATATCCTGGCATTTTGTATCTTCGCTTGCAGATGTAAGATTTGATAATATGCCCCCGCATCGAACTCTCCCGGATTGGTGGCGCGGGCAAAAGCGCGGAGCTTCCCCTGAATACGGAGATCACTGCCAATCCTTGGCTCCTCTTCTCCCCCTCCTTCTATATAGCAGATGACGCCTTCTATTGCCGACAACGTCCGCATAAGCTGCTCTTCTTCTATTTGTGTTTTTTCTGTCTGTGGGCTTATAACCTGAACTTTTGAAACTTCCTTAAGATAAATAACTAGAATTTTATTTCCGTTAGAAATGCGATATTCTTTCCGCTCGACCCTGCCTGTCAGAGCTACTGTGTTCCGGTCCGCCTCCTTTAACGACACGATTGGAAGCGGGTCCCTATAAAGATAAAACCAGATAATCACAACAAAGGCAAGACCGATAAGGCATACCGGTCTTCTCATACAAATCCTCCTTTCTTCTATTTTATCCTACTCTGACGCCGAAGCAGCATCGGTTACCAAATCCAGATTCCTTTCAAAAATATTCGTCAAGCTGACGCTCTCTTTATAGAAAACAGAAGTCTCGCCGTTAATCGAAATCTGCACTTTATTGATATTCGGCAGTTCCACAAGAGAATTGGTAATGGAATAAATGGTTACGTCCGATGCCACATTATAAGGCTGCGTCAGAAAATCGCTATTTAAGTTAACATAACATATCCTGTCGTTTACAGTGACGCTGACTACCTTCGTGGAAGGATTGATCGTCGGATAATTTCCGATTGTCGTTGGCCCTTCTATCAGTTTCTCCACAACAAGCTTTTCCAAAGAAATATTGCTATTGTATACAACATTCCGCTGGTTTTCTTCCACCAGCCTGTCACCTTTTTCATTCGCAAAATACAGTCGTAGATTGACTTTCTCGTAGGTATTGATTTCACTTCCATCATTATCAATGAACGTATCCGCCGACATCGTGCCGATTGCCACACCGCTGCCATCAAGCAACGGCTCATTTTGTATCGTGAACGAAATGTAGCTTACATTTTCCACCTGAGAAAGCGTCCTTACAATCGCCGCCCGCACAAGCACTTCTTTAATCGTGTCCATCTCCTTGTAATGTTCATCAAAGTTAATGGTAAGCTGTCCTCCCTCCCATGTATACCCAAGCACTTCAAAATCCTCGGACAGAGGCTCTTTGTATTGCATTTTCTCTGGTTTTGTGGAAAGCTGTTCCATTAACTCATCCAACAGCACCTGCGCATCGGTCGTCTCCGTCCGATAGGAATTTGCAAAAATCTTCGTTTCTTCATTGTTCACATAATATACTTCATAAGCTTTGCCCGTGTCCTCTTCTGTCTGACTGCCGCATCCCGCGATGCAGATTACCAGCACAGATAACAAAAGCAAAGCCAGCTTATTTATTCCTTTTACTTGCATATCAATCTCCCATACCCATATTGGCAGCCTAAACCCGAACACAAAAACAGACGTTTCCCACTCTAAGAAACCGAAATATAAGTCAACGGAATTTTCACGGTAAAGGTCGTGCCCTCCCCTTCTTCGCTACTTACCCTGATAGACCCTCTATGCAGCAAAATCGCGCTTCGCGTAATTGCCAGGCCAAGGCCCGTGCCATCGATTTCTTTGGAATGAGACTTGTCTACACGATAGAAACGCTCATAAATATGTTCTACGGAATCCGCAGGGATGCCGATACCGGAATCCGCTACCTCGATAGAGAAAAACTGGTAATCAGCATCCAGCGTTACCTTGACCCATCCATGCTCTTTATTATACTTAATGGCATTTTCTATCAGATTCGTTATCACGAGCGTCATCTTCACTTCATCCACTGCCGCCGTGACAGGCCTAATGCTTTCATAAACCAGCTCAATGTCCCTCTTCTCTGCAATCGGCCGCAGCCTTCTCATGATCAGCTCGACAAGCATATTGATGTCTACATGGGAAATGTTCAGGTCGGAAGCGCTCCTGTCCATCTTAATCAGCGCCAGCAAATCATTAATGATCTCATTCTCCCTGTCAATCTCCGTTGCGATGTCTTCCATGAATTCACGATACAGATCAATCGGGACATCTTCTTGCCCACGCAAAGAATCCGCCAATACTTTAATAGATGTGATCGGCGTTTTCAATTCATGAGAGACGTTCGATACAAATTCCTGCCTGGAATCGTCTAACACTTTCATGCGCCCTAATACTTTATTGAAAGCTTCTCCGATCCGCTCTGTCTCTAGGCAATCCGTTACGGAAATCGGATCGTTCGAATATCCTTCCTTGACCTGGCTAAGAGCATCTGTTATTTTTTCAAAGGGACGTATAAGGGCATAAGAAATGAGCAGCGACATAATGAAGACGATAATGGCCACCAATGCCTCTACGACCATTGCTTTCCTGCTTAAGATCTCTAGCGTCACCGTAATCGTATCCGTTGATACACTAGTTAACATCACACCATCTACTTTGTTGCCTTTCATTGGCATGTCATCCGCTTTCTCTGTCACAGGCGCATTCACGATGGGCGTGGTGATCTCTATGTAACTGTTATCAGAATCATAACGACTGATATTGTCCCCTTTCAGGCAGCGGATCACTTCCTCTGAAATGATTGTCTTCCCCTCACTGATCCCATAAGTATCCTTAACGACCTTCAGGTTATTATTGACGATCAAAACCCGTCCGTCATAAAGATTCGATAACTGGTTCAGCTCCGCATTGATAACCTCCGAGGATGTATCCTGCAAATAGCCGTAAGTAATGAGATGATTGACCAGGATCTTTAACTGTGCCTGCACTTCGGACGTCTTCACGCTTACGGCACGCTGCTCATAATTCTGTAAAATCGCATACCGCATAGCGATACAAGGTATCAGCCCGATCATAAAAACAATAAGAAAAAGGCGTGTTTTCAAGCTACGCAAAAATTTTGTTTTTTTGAAATTTAACTTAAGCAAAGTAATAACCTACTCCCCATTTCGTATGCACATATATCGGATCGCTCGGCGTTTTCTCTATTTTCTCCCGAAGCCTTCTAATATGTACATCAACTGTACGCACATCGCCAGGGTAATCGCTTCCCCAGACAATATTCAACAGGTTTTCCCTGCTATAGACTTTATTCGGGTTTTTCATCAGTAACTCCAACACTTCGAATTCTTTGGCTGTCAAATTGATTTCCTTATCGTCAATATAAACCCTCCTGCCGTCACAGTCTAATTTCATATTGCGGTTTTCAATGACGCGCACTGTATTCTTTTCTTCGGCTTTCCTGCCGGTACGGCGCATGATCGCTTTAATCCTTGCCTTTACTTCCAGAATATTAAATGGTTTGGTTATATAATCATCAGCGCCATATTCTAAGCCCAGGATCTTATCCATGTCTTCCCCTTTTGCCGTTAACATCACAATGGGAGCATTTGAAAATTCCCGGATCTGCTGGCATACTTCAAAACCGCTCATCTTTGGCAACATGACATCTAACAAAATCATATCGTACTGACCGCTTCTAGCAAGTTTCAAAGCCTCCTCGCCATCATAAGCGCAATCAACTTCCATGCCGTCCTGTTCCAGACTAAAGCGGATGCCTTTTACAATTAATTTCTCATCATCAACAACCAACACTCTTTTCGCCATCTTACTCCCGCACCTTTCCCCTTATATATTTTAATTGACTGTAATCTTATCTTTTATTTTCTCAAAAGTCCCTTCTTTGATGCCGCTCACATTCATAATATCTTCAATTGTCGCAAAAGCGCCATTTTCCTGCCTATAGCGCACAATTGCCGCCGCTTTGCCCGCTCCGATGCCATCAATGCTGCTCAGTTCGGCCTCCGATGCCCGATTGATATCCACCCGTGCGCCCCCGTCAGCAAAGCCTGCTTCTCTCCTACTGTCTGCGCCTTCTGGCGCTACCGTGGATTGTCCTGCCCCTCCAACATCCGAGAGCCACTTCTCCTTGTAAGCCTCATCAGACTTGGCAGCATCCGCTTCTTCCACCGTCGGTATGACGATCCGTTGCCCATCCTGTAAAAGCAGAGCCAAATTGATAAAATCCTCACAAGCATCTTCCCGGAACCCGCCTGCCGCTTCAACTCCTTCAAAGACCCTGCTGCCCGCTGCCAGCTCATAAACGCCCGGCTCTTCTACTGCGCCACAGATATGTACATAAATCTCCGTTGCAGGCGCCATACATTCTTCCGGCTCTGTAACTGTAGCATTTGCCCCTTCCATGACGCTTCCTGCTTCCAAAGCTTCCTGCTTATCCGGCGTTTCGCCTATCAAACGCTCATCGGGCTCTGAACCCGATGGCTCCTGCTTGCCCTGTATCTCCTGCCCGCTCCATTCCAGCACAATATCGTCCTTACCGGTACAAGCCGTCAGGACGAATAAGGGCAATAACAGAAGAAAAACTTTTCTCCTGACTTTACTATTCCTAATCCGTTTCGTGATGCGCATAGTCTCCTTTCCGCCTTTCCAATCCCAGGAAAAACTGATAGGATGTCCCCGCTATGCACTGTATTTTTATTGTAAAATAAATTTGGGACTATGTCCACTTAAAAATGATAATTCCAAGAATGGCAATCCCCATTCCCGTCAGCTTACGCACTTCTAACGGCTGCTTTTCGACCCCAAACATGCCGAATAACTCAATCAGATAAGCGACAATGAGCTGCGAGATCACGATTAGCATGACTGATTTCGCAGGCCCTAGCATCTCCATTGCCTTAATCACCGTATAAGTGATAAAAGCACCGATTGCCCCGCCAAGCAGCATATATTTAGGCTGTACTTTGAAAAGGGCGCCAAATGACGAGCGGTCGCTGATCAGCCACGCTCCTAAGCAGACGAGCAAGGCCGTACACTGGACAAAGGCATTCGCCACCCAGATTGTAGATGACTTCGTGACCTGTGTATTGAAGACTCCCTGGATGCTCATAAGGGCACCGGATAATAGCGCTATGAAAAAACCAAACATAATAACCCTCCTGCATTTCTGTATCTTACGACACAGCCGTATCATTTCCTATTTAAAGTTTAAAGTAAAAATACAAGACAGCCACAAACCGTCTTGTATTATCATATCCTTTATCATAAGAAATATACATAGGAGCGCACTACTCTTCTTCTACTTCCACTTCTTCCTCTTCTTCCGGCACATCTTCCGGGACGTCTATATATTCCTCCGTATAAATATCGCCTGTTATCTGTGTCATGATTTTCTCTGAAAGTGCTTTTAGCTCTGCATTTGCATCATCGCTCCCCCAGATCCTGGCAAAAGCAATCTCTAATTCTACCCAGAAATTGCTTGTCTCTATCATCTTCGGGTGTGGAATGGACTTCTCATATTCCTTCACGAACGCTTCGGCATTCCAATTGGTAATGTCCGCACCTGTAAGCGCCGGCACCTTGCCTGTCCTGTCGTAGAGATGGTCTGCATTCTGACAGGCTAAATAAACAGCAAAGTCATTCGCCATATCCTTATGCGTGGAATAACCGTTGACTACGATACACTGGGTAATAGACAAAGACCTCGAAATCAGCTCTTCATTGACATCCGGTATCAGGGACGTCCCATACTCATATACAAACTCTCCGTTTTCCTTCGCCGCCTCTATTTTCGCTAGCGCATCTGTCGTCACGACCGTATAGAGAATCTTGCCATCTATGAAATCCTGCAAGATGCCTGCATAACTAATCTCTTCGGTATCAATAGAGAAGAACTGGTTCAAGTCCTGATACACTCTCATACAGCGAATCGCGTTTTCATTATAGATATCAATGGAATCGTCCTGATCTCCTGCGCTGCCGCCTACATCAATATAATTCCCAACGAAGAAATAATTATAAAAAATATCGGATACATCCCACTTAAAAATCGCCTCTACCTGTTCCGGTGCGTCATACACATCTGCAAAAGCAAGGATATCGTCTATTGTCTTCGGAAGCGTCTCTTCTACCATTGCCGCAACAGCCGCCTCATCCAATTGCAATGTGCCTTCTTCCCCATTCTCCGATGGCTCCTGCGCTCCCTCTACCGGCCCATTCTGCGCTAACTGCGCTTCCGCCTCCTGTGCCGCTTCTTCATCCATCTGCGCCTGTATCTGCGCACGCGCAAAATCTTCTAAGTATGTCTTATTGTAGAGAAAGGAACTGGTTTCAAAATAAAACGGATATCCGATCTGTTTGTCATGGTAAGTCACCGCATGGATGGACGATTCCGGGAAATTACTTTCCAGTCCCGAAGCTTCCTGTGGTATCCTGATTTCCGAAGCAAGCCCTGCAAGATAAGCCTTTTCTAAGGAATCGTTCCCTACAATGTATAAATCCGGCACTTCCTCAGACTGTAAGGATGCCTGGTTAATGGTTTCTAGATATTCCGAACCGGGCGTATAGACAGGAATGATACGTGCGTCTTCCTGATAATCATTATAAGAGACCGCAACACTGTTTAAATAGTCTGATAGCGCCTCGTCCGTATACCACAAGTATAACGTTTCCCGCTGCCCGCCGAAAAGGGATTCATCCGCCTCTTTGCTTTCCTCTGGCTGGTGAAAAATCAGCCCGGTCTTCGTTAACGCATAGATGCCTCCAATTACACATGTTATTAATAAAACTGCGATAACTCTCTTTTTCAAAGTCACTGCTATCTTCTCCTGTCTTTCTCACAAATCCCTGCTCTGTCTGCTCTGCCTAGCCTTTGCCTCAAATCCCTGCTCTGCATAGCCGTTCTCACACTAGCGTCTGTTTCAATATAGAGATCATCTCATCCACATTCTGTTTCGAAATGATTAACGGTGGCACGAAACGGATAATATTACTGCCGGCATTGATTAATACTAAGCCTTTCTCCATTGCCTTTTTAATGATGTCCCCAACGGGCTCTTTGAAAACAAGCCCTTGTAATAAGCCAATCCCACGCCTTGTCTCGATGCAATCATATTCCGCCACAAGCGCATCAAGCTGTTCTTCCAGATACACACCTACTTCCCTGACATTGGCAAGCACATTCTCTTTCTCAAACAGTTCAAGGACTTTACAGATCGCCGCAGCGGCAAGCGGATTGCCACCGTACGTTGTCCCATGGTCTCCCGCTGCCAGCGAATTGGCGCCGACTTTCTCCGTCATCAGGAAAGCTCCCACCGGAACACCACAGCCAAGTGCTTTCGCCGTCGTCATAATGTCCGGTTTGATGCCGAAACGCTGCCACGCGTACATATATCCTGTCCTGCCCATGCCACACTGGATTTCATCAAGGATGAGAAGGATGTCCTTTTCTTCACAAAGTTTTTTTACTTTTTGCATGAAATCCTCTGTTGCAGGATAAATACCGCCCTCTCCTTGTACCGTCTCAAATAAAATAGCACATGTTTTTTCATTTACATGCTCCAGGACACTGTCGAAATCATTCAGTTTTGCGAACCGGATATTGCCGATCATCGGCTCGAACGCTTCTCTATAATGCGGATTTCCCGTAACGGAAAGAGCGCCCATTGTCCTGCCGTGGAAAGAATGTTCCATCGCAATGATCTCATGGTCTGTCGTGCCGTCTTTTAAATAGGCATACTTTCTGGCTGCTTTGATGGCTCCCTCGATCGCTTCCGCACCGCTGTTGGTGAAAAACACCCTGTCCATCCCGGATATTTCCTTCAATTTCTTCGCTGCTTCTATTGCCGGCACATTATAATAATAATTCGATGTATGGATAAGCTTATCTATCTGTGCCTTTAAGGCATCATTATACTCTTTATTCCGATATCCTAGCGCAAAGACGGCAATGCCGGATACGAAATCAAGGTATTTCTTCCCTTCTATGTCATATAGATAAACGCCCTCGCCCTTATCAAAGACAACCTGATAACGGTTATACGTATGCAGTAGCGCCGCTTCTGCTTCTTCAATATATCCTTGCATGTCCATGTTAGCACCCACACCTTTCCCTATCATTTATTTCTCTTTCAACTTACCTGTTTGTTGCCCTCTTTTAGCTCTTATATCTTGCGCTAAAAAGCTTCCTGGTCCATATTGTCAATGTCTTCATCCTTCACGATTGCCGTGCCGATACCCTTCTTAGTGAAAATCTCTAGCAGCAGACAGTGCGGAATCCTGCCGTCTAAGATATGTACACGGTTGACGCCGTTCTTGATCGCGCTTGTACAATTGTTCAGTTTCGGCAGCATGCCGCCACCGATGAATCCTTCCTCAATCAGCTTATCCGCCTGGGATGCAGAAATCCTGGATATAAAGGACGACTTATCATGAATATCCTTATATAGGCCTTCAATATCGGTCAGGAACGCAAGCTTCTCGGCTCCTACCGCTTTTGCTACGGCACATGCCGCATCGTCTGCATTGATATTGTAGGTCATGAAATGCTCGTCCATTCCAATTGGCGCCACAATAGGCAGGAAGTCTTTCTCAATCAGATCAAATAATACCTTCGGGTTTACCTGCGTAATATCCCCGACGAAACCAATGTCTTGCCCGTCGGCATATTTCTTCTCAACCTTCAATAGCCCGCCGTCCTTGCCACTGATGCCCACAGCCTTCACACCAAGCTCCTGTACCATGGAAACCAGGCTTTTGTTGACTTTATTGAGCACCATTTCCGCTATTTCCATCGTCTCTGCGTCCGTTACGCGAAGGCCGTTTATAAATTCCGCCTCTTTACCGACTTTGCCGACCCAACGGCTGATTTCTTTACCACCGCCGTGAACGATGATGGGCTTAAATCCGACAAGCTTCAAAAGCGTCACGTCTTTGATGACATTCTTTTGCAGCTCTTCGTTGCTCATAGCGCTGCCGCCATATTTTACTACAATATATTTCCTGTTGAACTTCTGAATATACGGAAGCGCCTCAATTAATACTTCCGCTTTTGATAAGATGGTATTCATATCATTTTCCATAGCCATCAGTTCCTTTTCCTCCCATTCCGCCATCTTTTAATCTGCACCTCTTAATTGGACTTAATACGCCAGGCCTGTTATTTGCCATACGCCGCCTAACTGCGGTAATCAGCATTGATTTTAACATAATCAAAGGTAAGGTCGCAACCCCATGCCGAAGCCTCGGCGCTGCCACACTTCATATCCGCGAGGATCCTGACCTCCGGCGAAGAAAGGATCTTCGTTGCTTCCTCTTCGCTGTAGTCTATCATCATGCCGTTTTGGAAAACAGGCAGGCTCTTTTCGTCATTCTCCAGATACAGGTCTACCAGGCCCGCATCAAATTCCACTCCCGAATAGCCAAGCGCGCAAAATGCCCTGCCCAGGTTCGCATCATGTCCGAAAATAGCAGCCTTGGTCAGATTAGAGCTGATCACGCTGCGGCTTAAGACCCGTGCGTCTTCTTTCGTCTTCGCATGGATGACCTTCGCTTCGAACAAAGCCGTTGCCCCTTCGCCATCGCCCGCCATTTTCTTCGCCAGCGTCGTATTAATGTAGTTGAGCGCTTCTCTAAATTTATCATAATCCTCGTTCTTGGAAGTTATTTCCGGATTCCCTGCCAAGCCGTTTGTTAGAATAACAAGCGTATCGTTTGTCGATGTATCCCCGTCTACCGATATCATATTGAAAGTATCTTTGACATCTTCACTCAAGGCTTCCTGCAACAATTCTTTGGAAATCGCAATATCGGATGTGATGAACGCAAGCATGGTACACATATTCGGATGGATCATGCCAGAGCCTTTGCACATACCGCCAATCGTCACTGTCTTGCCGCCTGCCTCAATCGTCACCGCTACTTGTTTCGATACCGTATCGGTCGTCATAATGGCTTCCGCAGCCTCTTGCCCCGCCTCCGTCGTATCCTTTTTCTTCTCTGCAAGCTGCCTTACGCCCGCTGCAATCTTATCTACCGGAAGCTGCATGCCAATCACGCCGGTAGAGGCCACAAGCACCGCATCCTCGGATATCTGCAGGCACTCAGCCGCCGCTTTGGCTGTCTTTTTACAGCATTCATATCCTTCCTTCCCGGTACAGGCATTGGCAATGCCCGCGTTGACAACAACGGCATGCACCGCAGGAGAATGTGCCACAACTTCTTTATCCCAAAGCACTGGCGCCGCTTTGACCATATTGCTCGTGAAGACACCCGCTGCTTTGCATGGCGCCTCGCTGTAGATTAACGCCATATCCTTCCTGTTCTGATATTTAATAGCGGCCTCTACACCTGCCGCCTCAAATCCTTTCGCCGCGGTTACACCGCCTTGTATGATATCCATGATCTCATCCGCTCCTTTTGGTTTTACTTTCATTCCGTAATAAACGCCGTAATATTATCTTCATTCAATGTAAAATCATAATAATTCAAATCTTCCCTTTTTGTCCAGCCAATTTGCTTCCAAAAAGCATTGCCGATATCATTTTTCGTAAAAGCGATCAGGGAAACCTTGTTGATATGTTCCGCCTTTAGCGCATTCATGCAGAAAACAACCATTTCCTTACCAATACCGCGCATTCTATAATCCTTTGCTACACAGACATGGTAAAGGCAGCCTCTTCTTCCGTCATGCCCGCAGAGAATAGATCCCACGATTTCACCATCTTCCTCCGCGACTACGCTGCTTGTCGGATTCCTTCTTAGAAAAGCTTCCACGCCGTCTCTCGAATCATCCACGCTACGGATGCCGAATCCTTTGATCGACGTCCAGAGGCGGTACACCTTATCATAATCTTCTATCGTCATTACCCGTACCATCTTGTTCTTTATGCTCCTTTTTCTATAAGTCTTATTTAAGCGATTGCGAAACTCGTATTTTTTTAACCTAGTTGTACAAAATAGACAAGATCACGGCTTTCAAACTTGAGTTTCACAATCGCCTAATACGTCCTTTAAGGATTCGCACAATGGCGCCGTATTATCAAATCCTCTATGGGAACATCGGGACAAGCTCCAGGCCTTCGTGCTCCGGCAACCCGAACATCAGGTTCATATTCTGCACTGCCGCTCCTGCCGCGCCCTTTACCAGGTTGTCCAATGCGCCCATCATGATAATGCGCCCAGTCCTTTCGTCGATGACGAAATTGATATCGACATAATTGCTGCCTTCTACCCACTTTGTTTCCGGGCAGACGCCTTTCTCCAAAACGCGGACAAACTTTTCATCCCGATAATATTTATCATATGCTGCCTTGATCTGACCATAATCCGGCAATGACAAGCTGCCGTCCGCGCCTTTCCCGGGAAGGAGCGTCGCATATGCCGTCACCAAAATCCCTCTGTTCATCGGGACAAGATGAGGGGTGAAATTCAAAGTAATCTTTCTTCCCGCCGCATATCCAAGCTGCTCTTCGATTTCCGGCGTGTGCCTATGGCTCGCTACGCCGTATGCTTTGATATTTTCATTGACTTCACAATATAAGTTAGGCACCTTAGCTCCACGCCCTGCGCCCGAAGTCCCGCTTTTGGCATCAATGATCAATGTGTCTGCATCAATCAAACCTTCCTTAATTAAAGGGTAAGCCGTCAGGATCGAACATGTCGTATAACAGCCAGGGTTCGCAACCAGCCTCGCCTTCTTCACATCTTCCCTGTTCAGCTCGCAAAGGCCATAAACCGCTTCTCCTATGTACTGCGGCGACTGATGCGTAATCCCGTACCATTTCTCATATACTGCTACATCTTTTATCCTAAAATCTGCGCTTAAGTCAATCACTTTTACTTTAGAAAGAATGTCATCGTTAACAAGCGATGCGCAAAGCCCCTGCGGCGTTGCCGTGAATATGACGTCAACTTTCTCTGCAAGCTCCTCCATATTATCATCCATACAGACATCATCCACGATCTGGAACATGTTCTGGTAAACTTTCGCATACTTCTCTTCAATATAGCTTCTCGAGCCATACCATACAATCTCAGCGTCCTTATGCGCTGTTAAGATCCTCACTAATTCCCCGCCGGCATACCCGGTCGCTCCGATAATCCCTACTTTAATCATGTTGCTCCTATCTGCGCGCTGCCCTGCGCGCCACTTTCATCAATTATTGCATACACTTTTTCTATTCTATCACACTCTCTTATGATAGTATAGGAAATTTTGTTTGCATAAATCATACATCTGTTTTGCATATTATGCAACACTTTTTTATATTTATTCATTTTTTGCATTAAACCACCAAGTGTATTTTCCTAATTATTCAGTATTTTATATGTTCTTCCAATAAATGTAAATTGCATAAAATTACACTTGCATTCTGCCGATGATTGTTGTATATTGTTTTCTAGGACATTTGAAGAAGCTACTTAGCTATGATCACTTAATCACATTTTAGGACATTTGGGAGGAATCACTATGAAAGAAAAAGTTGTTCTTGCTTATTCAGGCGGACTTGATACTACCGTCATCATCCCCTGGTTAAAAGAAAATTTTGATTACGACGTCATCTGCGTCTGCGGCAACTGCGGACAAGGTGAGGAATTAGACGGCTTAGAGGAGCGGGCGCTCTCAAGTGGCGCATCTAAATTGTACATTGAAGATCTAACAGATGAATTCTGTGACGATTTCATCGTTCCCTGTGTGCAGGCGCATGCTGTTTATGAGAACAAATATCTGCTCGGCACTTCTATGGCAAGACCCGTCATCGCGAAGAAATTAGTTGAAATTGCCCGCAAAGAAGGCGCTACGGCAATCTGCCACGGCGCGACCGGTAAAGGAAACGACCAGATCCGCTTCGAGCTTGGCATCAAAGCGCTTGCCCCGGATCTAAAGATCATCGCAGCATGGAGAAATGAAAAGTGGGACATGGATTCCCGTGAAGCAGAAATCGAATATTGCCGTAACCATGGCATTAACCTGCCTTTCTCCGCAGATAGCAGCTACAGCCGTGACCGTAACTTATGGCATATCAGCCATGAAGGCCTTGAACTGGAAGACCCGGCTAACGAGCCGAATTACGAGCATCTGCTAGTCCTTGGCACGACCCCGGAAAAAGCGCCTGAAGAAGGCGAGTATGTTACCATGGCTTTTGAAAAAGGCATTCCGGTTTCCGTAAACGGCAAGAAAATGAAAGTATCGGAGATCATCACTGTTTTAAATGAATTAGGCGGAAAACATGGTATCGGTATCGTCGATATCGTAGAAAACCGCGTTGTCGGTATGAAATCCCGTGGCGTCTATGAAACACCTGGCGGAACTATTCTGTACGAAGCGCACCAGCAATTGGAAGAATTGATCCTTGACCGTGAGACTTATGCCCTGAAAGCTAACCTTGGCAACCAGTTTGCCCAGATCGTCTATGAAGGGAAATGGTTCACGCCAATCCGTGAGGCAATACAGGCATTCATCGAATCTACACAGCGTTATGTCACAGGTGAAGTGAAGTTCAAGCTCTATAAAGGCAATATCATCAAAGCAGGCACAACTTCACCCTACTCACTCTACAACGAAAGCATCGCATCCTTTACGACAGGTGATCTATATGACCACCATGACGCAGAAGGCTTTATCAATCTCTTCGGCCTTGCGAGCAAAGTAAGGGCAATGAAAATGCAGGAAACAGAAGGGCAAAACTAATAGAGAGGTTATCATGCGTGTCATCACATATATTATTCTGTATCTGACAGCCGTTAATCTGACAGGGCTCATAGTGATGGGCATTGACAAAATGAGGGCAAAAAAGAGGGTATGGCGCATACCCGAATCCACCCTCTTTGTCATCGCGCTCATTGGCGGCAGCCTTGGTACCACAATAGGAATGCATCTTTTCCATCATAAGACGAGGCATTGGTACTTTGTGTTTGGCATGCCTGCGATCCTGGTGATACAGATTGCAATTGTATTAATCCTGATGTACTCGCCAATCGAGTTTGCTTTTTTATAATTTTTGCTTGTTAGCAAACCACAGCCACCGGCTTAGCCGGTGGCTTTCTAGTCCTATAAGGGCTTGTTACCGTCTCAGCATAGTATCCTCTGTATCTCATCATGCTTTAGGCGTTTGCGAAACTCCTATTTCCCAAAACCTAATTATGCAAAATAGACAAGATCACGAGCAGGGTACTTTGGCATCATCGGCACTTAGGCGCTGTATTGTAGCGCCATATGTGCCGCTACGTGTGCCAATGTAGCGAAAGCGCCCCTGCGACGATTTGTCTATAGATGCGACTCCCTCTGGAGGCGCTTCTATTTGTATACTGTGCAGTTGCAAAAACTTAGTTTCACAATTATCTATTATCATTCCAAAAGCGAATTCCTCAAAATCGTTGCGCAACAAATCCGGGACTGTGTTATACTGAACCTGCTTCGAAGCAATACTGACAGGAGGTGAGCAGCGAACCATATGAATCACTACATTCTGATCTGGTCTGTGTGTACTTTTGTGGAAAGCCATGTACGGGAAGAAATTCCTATGGAAGAGCTTGTGCATCAGACCGGCTTTTCCCTGGCGCATATCAGAGATGTGTTTCGAAAGTGCACCGGAAAGCCACTGTCACGGTATGTGCAGGAGCGCAAGATTGCCAATGCCGCCCAGGAGCTTCTAGACACAGACAGAACAATTCTTGACATTGCCGTACATTACGGATTCTCCGGTAGAACCGTATTCTCCCGGGCATTCCGACGCCATACCGGCTATACGCCCTCCCGGTTTCGCGCCAAGGCTCCTGTGCTTGCCCGGGTTCGGCTCTGCGCAGGGGTATACGGTGTGGCGCTTCCGAGAAAATGGGAGGATGACAGTGGCAGTGACAGTTACACTACCTAGACAGACAAATTGAGAGAAGAAAGCAGAGGAAATTAAATGGAAAAACAGAACAATGCGATTTTATACGGCGTACCAAAAGTAGCCTATGGCCAAGACGGGTGTACCCCTTTTCCCATGTGCATCCGATCCTGCGCCAAGTATCTGGGCCTGCACGTTGATTACACCCGGGCCATGGCCGAGAGTGGCGCCGCTTTCCGGCTTACCTGGAACACCACCTGTTGGGACGGCGGCAATGTGGATGCTATCTTCACTTTTGACGATACGGTAAAGGTATTCCGTTGCGGTATGCGTGCCATGGAACGGGAGTTTCAGTTCCTTCGCCGCATGCCGGATACGAAAAAAGAAGATTACATAGACTTCATCTGCAAGGAGATCGATGCAGGATACCCGGTCATCGCCCTTGGCATCATAGGCCCGCCGGAAGCCTGCGTTATAACCGGCTACCAGGACGGCGGCAAAGTGTTGATGGGCTGGAATGTGTTCCAGGAATATCCGGAATACCAGGCAAGCGTCCGGTTCGAGAAAAACGGCTATTTTCTCACCGAGGACTGGTGGGAGAATCCCGACACAACCGTTCTGATCGCCACCGGCACAGAAAGCCTTCCCCCTCTCACTGCCAAAGAAGCGCTCCAAAACGCTATGGAGGCTCTAGAAGGCCGTATGTGCGGAACCTATGCCAAAGGCCTCCTGGCCTATGACGCCTGGAAGAGCGCCCTGTTATGCGACCGTGACTTTCCGGCCGATGCCGTCCTTCCGCTGCTGGTGGAGCGCATGATGTGCCACGGCGATGCCATGGACTGCCTCTCCGACGGGCGCAGCCACGGGGCAAAATACTTACGCAGACTGGCAGAGCAGCACCCGGCAATGGCTCCCCGCCTGAATGCCGCCGCCGGGGAACTGGAAAGGATATCGGAAATCATCTGGAAAGAAATGATCCCTGTCTTAGGCGGCTGGGAGCGGGGTGAGGCTCAAATGCGCCAGCTAGCCAGAGCAGAGAACCGCCGCCTGCTCGCCGGACAGATTGAACGGATGAAGGCTCACGATGAACGGGCGTATAACTATATCCGTGAATTATTGGATGATAATTAGGCAGCCTTCTCCTATCGCAACACGGAGTTGAAACAAAATGCCTATATAGAGAAACAGGCGCAAGCCAGACAGCTTGCGCCTTCAAATTTCCTTTTATATCATTTTCCATCGCTTATATCGTGACCACGATCCCACCGTCGTTGGCATACATGCTGCTGACGCCCGCGGTATCCATGACTATCACGTCTTTTACCTCTGCCCTCGCCAACACCTCTTTTTTCATGAACTCTGCCTTATCCGGGCAGTTACAATGGGAAATCATCAACGTCCTTTCCGTAATGCCCGACACCTCTTTCACCATGATCTCCGCTAACTTGCTAATTGCCTTCTTCATGCCGACTGCCTGGCTCTTCTGCTCAATGACGCCATGATTGCCGCACATAATCGGCTTAATGTTAAGCGTCGAGACCAACATCGCTTTCACACCCGTCAGTCTGCCGTTCTTGCGCAAAGTCTCAAGATTATCCAGGATAAAATAAGTCTTCATCTCATCACGGAACGCTTCTAACTCCTTAACCGTATCTTCAAATGAGAGGCCCTGTTCCTGTAATTCCATGATCTTCAGCGCATACTGCGTCTCACCGCTGCTCGCCGATTCGGAATCATGCACGTAAATATTCTTATCGCCGTACTTCTCATGATACAGGCTCTTCCCTAATACGGCACTGTTATAGCTTCCGCTTAAATGGGAAGAAAGCGTTACGGCAAAGACATTCTCCGCGTCCGTTTGATAGGCGTCCATATATTTCTCCGGTGAAGGGCAAGACGACTTGGGGCACTGTGGGCAGACTGCCACCTGCGCCAGAAATTCCGCCTGGTCAAAGTTCTCGTCATCCATAATCTGGTAATCGCCTACTTCTAACCCTAACGGCACGAACTGGAATCTTTTATCATTCTTATATTGCTCCGGTAATTCACAACAACTATCTACTATGATTTTATAACTCATAAAATAAGGCCTCCGCAACTATTCCATGTAGTTTTCATTACTACTTATGATAACACGAGTTGCTTCACCCTGTAAATAGCGTTTTGCATTTTTTTGCAGAAAAATGGAAGTTCTTCTTTCCGACTCTCCGGTAATAGGCGCCTGTCCTGTAAATACACATTGTGGACGACAGGCAAATATTTTATAAATTTGCAAGGTTAATGCAAGATTCTGGCAAGGTTAATGCAAGGTTGGTGTGATAGAATACCTTACAGGACAGGAGGTTTGCATATGAACTACATCATTGAAACAGAGAATCTGACAAAGCAGTACGGTACACAAAAGAGCGTCGCCGGCCTCAACATCCATGTCGCAAAAGGAAGAATCTATGGCCTGCTTGGAAGGAACGGCGCCGGTAAGACTACGACAATGAAAATGCTCCTTGGTCTAATACAGCCTACGTATGGCGAAATCAGGATCTGGGGAAAGCCTTTGGCAGGGAATGAAAAGAAAACGCTCCCGCGCATCGGCAGCCTCATTGAAGCGCCCGGCTTTTATCCCAATTTAACGGCTACGGATAATCTGCGCATTTTTGCCACATTGCGGGGAGTGCCGAACCGCAACGCCATGAAAGACGCCCTGGATTTAGTCGGTTTGCCTTATGACGACAAAAAAGTAATCTCTCAATATTCCCTTGGCATGAAGCAGCGGCTAGCGATCGCTCTAGCAATCATGCACGACCCCGAGCTTTTAATCCTTGACGAGCCGACTAACGGGCTTGACCCGATTGGCATTGCCGAAATCCGCTTATTCTTACGCCGTCTATGCGAAGAAAAGAGGAAAACAGTTCTCATTTCCAGCCATATATTGTCCGAAATTTCGTTACTTGCAGATGATATCGGCATTATTGATAAAGGCGTACTGCTAGAAGAAGAAAGCCTTTCTAAACTGGAACAAAAAAACGGTAAATATATTCATTTTAGCCTATCTGATACGGCGCAGGCTGCAAGGATTTTAGAACAGGTTTTCCATGCCGGACAATTTTTGGTGCAAGACGACCACAATATCCGACTAAATAGTCTTAATCTACCGGTGCAGAAAATAGTCGGCAGCTTTATTGAACATGGTTTGGAAGTTTCGGAAGCGCATATTTGTGAGGATAACCTGGAAGAATATTTCAAACGGATAACCGGAGGTGAGGGAATTGCTTAGATTATTAAAATGTGAATTCATGAAGCTGAAGCGCTCAAAGATTCTTTTAATCGGCACATTAGGCACACTGATCGTTCCTTTCTTTGTCATAACGAAAGCTGTTACAAGTTATCTTTCTAATCCTGACCATGTCATAGATGTGTTCACCCTCTATGACAATGCACTTATGTTCCTGATGCTTTTATTTGCGCCAATCGTAATGACTATTCTAGGTGCATGGATAATCATCCGGGAATATACGGACGGGACATTGAAAAACATTTTTGTGATCCCGGTTTCACGGGTCACATTCCTTAGCTCTAAATTGCTTTTCTTTGCAATACTGACTTTCCTGTTTATGTTGGCTTCATGGCTGGAAATTCTGGTGCTAGCTTTATTATGCAACTGTATAATCCCGGTGGCACAGCTTACTGTTCCTTCCTTTCTGTTCTTCCTTATCAAAATGCTTATGGGCGGGATATTCTTATGCATTACGCAGACTCCCTTTCTTTACCTTGCCATCAGGACGAAAGGCCTTGTCACGCCGCTGATTGCCATTGCTGCCGTTAGTTTGATCAATGTTGTCCTATCGAATTCAGGGATCGCGGGATTTTACCCATGGGCCGCTTCCTATTTCCTTGTAACAGGTCGCTTATCCGGATTAGGCGCTTCCAAAGAAGTGGCAATACTTATTATTCTGGTAATGGGCTTCGTGGGGATTGTCGCAAGCCTGCTCCGCTTTCAGAAAGAAGAAGTGCAATGAGAAGCGGCACAATCACAGTTTGCGCCGATGAGAAAAATCTACTATTTTTATGTAGAATTCTCATGGAAAAAGCATTATAATATGGAAAGAAAAGGCTTTACACGCAAAAAAACATTCTAAAAAATAAAGCATCAATGTCAAACGGGGAGAGAAATATGATCGCACTGAAAATTACCAATGTCAAACAATTCATGGGCAAACTATTATCCTCGGGAGATTTTGATGCTTTTTTGACGGAAGAGGCTTCTATCAGCACCTATAATACCTTCCTCATAGACGGTCATCAGAACCGGGAATTCTATTCAAGCGAGGAATGGGATGATAAGGAGATACGCCCTTACGATTTCAGTACGTGGAAACAGATCCGCCCGATCTGTCATTCCCTGATCAAAGGCACGAAAACACCAAGCGCGTTTAAGTTCATCCTGCATCTGATGCCGGATTACATCGCTTCTATCTTAAAGGAAGGAGATACGGGCATTACGCCGCAGCAAATCAAAGCATTCGTGTTAACGGTTAAATATGACGGCACGGTTCTTACCCTGATAACCGGAACGGCATTTCATACCTTCATCATGGATAAGAGCGTAGACATCTTATGGGATAATGCCATCAAGCGCTTCCTTGACAAACGCGGGATTGGCTTCGAAGAATTATGACTGGCCAAGGCGTTGCTTTTGCCGCCTTGTCACCGCCTAATTCCTTCCGCAGCCTCTGCCCTGGCCTTGCCCTTGACCGTGCCTATGCTGGTGCCCACGCCAATTGCCATTGCTTCCTGTGCCATCCTCTCCATAGGGACATTCCCAATCACTTATCTGTCCGTTCAACAGATCATTGATTTGCCGCATCGTCATTCCGCTTATGTCTTCTATCGTAATATCAGGATTTATCTTCTGCACTTCTAAGAACGCCCGGTATTTGCCAACGGATAATCCTGCCGCATGCGCCGCATTGACATCTTCATGATGCCCCATATAACAACCGACATTATGATGCCCAGACGTAGAGTTCTCAACATTAGCAAACATTTCCCTGCTTTCTTGTTCATTTCTCCCGACAACAGAAATCGACAGTTCCTCATCTTTATCCAAATATGCCGTTATGCTCTCTGTCTTTAAGATCTCCTCAATCGCGCTCAAATAGTCCATGAACCGTATATTCAAATCCTTTGCCAGTTCTAATCCTTCATCATTATAGCCTTCCCATGAGATTACTCTGCCGAAACGGTTAATATTTAACTCAATAGAGGGATTGATGTCAATGCTAATCACCGATGTCCGCACAAAGTATAAACGATACCCTCCGAAACAAGCCAATAATAGCATAAAACATGCTATCACGGCTGCCATTTGGGGATACGCAGCTCTTCTTTGCGGCCTTTCACGATGCTCTTTTGCTTTATGGACGATAAATTCTTTCGTCTGCGCCTTTAGCCCCTCTTCCGCGTGGATGCTGTCAAACGCTTCCCGTAACCTGTCATTCATATCCCTCACCTCCCAATTTCTTCCTTAATATATTTTTGGAACGTGTCAGATAAGTATAGACGGTATTCACATTTTTCCCAAGGATGTTCCCGATCTCCGGCGCCGTATACCCCTCATAAAAGTGAAGATACACCACGTCTTTATACTTTGGCGGCAATGACAGCACCGCTTCTAAGACATCCGCATGGTTCTCTGGTAACGTGGCCTCCAATCCTGTCAGTTCCTCTAAAGAAATGACATGCGTACGAAAGAAGCTTTTTAGCAAATCTTTGCAGGCATTTATCGTCACACGGACAATCCATGCCTTCTCATGTTCTTCATTTTCGAACACAGCAGAACTCAGGGCATACTTCAAAAATACCGTTTGAAATATGTCCTGAGTGTCATGATAATTTTTCAAATGTATCGTACAAAGCCTTCGAACCATATCAGCATAACGCTCTATTGCTCTGTTTACCTCCTGTTCGCACCGCATAAGCTTCTCCGCTTCTTATCTCCGGCAGCCTCCGCGTCCGCCGCCTCCGCAGCCTCTACCGCCTCCGTTACCGCCACGGCCTCCACGTCCGCCTCCGCCGTTACCGTTTTGTCCGGCATTTCCTACGCATGCCCCGGACGCATAATTATCACATACTCCGTCACCGTTCGCATCCACGTAACCTGCCCCGCCATTTCCCGGACATGCCCCGGACGCATAATTATCACATACCCCGTCGCCATCTGCATCCACATAACCCTGGCCACAGACGCCTCCACATGTCCCTGCGACATAATGGTCGCAGATGCCGTCGCCGTCCTCATCAATAAATGAACAATAGGTATCACAGAACTCACACACTACGACGCTCTCCGTAGCAGCCTGCTTCTTGTTCCCCGTTGTCTCCACAGCCGAAACACTCATCGTATCCAGCGAAAATAGTAACGCCATGGATAAGGCTCCCGCTAAAATAATTCCTTTCTTCATATCTGCTTCCTCCAAAATAGAATGTATTTTCTTACTGTCTTATCTATAATACGATTCACAGTCCAAAATCCATTCATATTTTATCAAAAATTTTTTTCTTTTCGCTTGGGAGGATTTTACCAGGCTTTCGTTTATCCCGCCTACACAATCCCACAGAAACGGGCAATCAGGTACAAGATCAGAAGGTGCGCCGGATAGAAAATATAAAAGAAATATTTCATCCGCAGCCCTCTCTGCCTGTTATAAAATGCAATAGGGATAAACGCAAGCGGCGCCGTTACCTCCCACAGGAACACAACGCAGCCTGCAATCATCTGGTGTGCCTTATTGTAACGGAACATATACAAGACCATGATACAGACGACGCCAATCGCGCCATAATCCGATTTCAATACCCCCGCGACAATCATGCCCGCAAGGAGCGCAAGTGCATATAGGAATATTCTCACAAACTGCTGTCCCTCGAATTTCTCTGCAATCTTACGGTAGGCAATCATGACAAGGAGCCCCACTAGCAATGTGAAAAACACATTCTGGTATCCCATATAAACTGGCATCCCGTAAATCGCAAGATCAAAAGGCACTTCCGAGAGGAAAGCAAACAGCAAAAGCCTAGAAGCATACTTCCAAATATTATGGGTATGCCCAAACCCTTCGACTAATAAAAAACAGAAAATCGGAAAGCCAAGCCGGCCGATCACCATGCGCATCACCAGCCACAGAAGCGTTAACTCCATGTTCTCGGCAAAAAACTGCAGAATCATATCACTGCTATCTCCCGACATCACGACCGGCATGCCGCTATTGACCAGGATCCTCTCCAAAATGACTGCGCCAATATGATCGACCAGCATTGCGATAATCGCAATCATCTTCAACGTACTACCGGTGATCCCTTTTTGCAGCACATTCATGCTTCGTGTTGTGTGCCCATTTGCCTGTTCCCATTCCTGTTCCATTCTCTCATTCCCCTATTTCTTTACTTTTTCCAATATAGACTGATGAAGAACATTTTCCTGTCCATCATCTCCCACATGGATTATACCACCAATCATGATCATATTCCAGACACTATGTATCAAAGCGCCAATACGACCTGGATATCAAAATCGCATAATCCCCCATTCCTGCTCAGTTTGCAAGTTTATGACGCTCCGCCACAAATACAAATCTATTGATCACACGATTAGCGCCATGCCCATGACGAAAAACGCCATGAGCATCACTAACAAAACAGCGGGGAAATCATAAACAATTCTTCCGGTCTCCTGGTTCTTGCGCGTGCAGCTTGCCAAAATCTCCACGCCAAGACAGATCAGGGCAATCGGCCATAAATCAAAGAGCACCTTATAATCAAGCTTCGGCAATACTATATGTGCCAGAAGCAGCACGCCATATAATATGAACATTGCACCGCATGTGATCGTGCCAACCCGATGCGTCCGGATCTGTTCTTTCTCTTCCACGACCGTCTTATCACACTTATCTATTTCGCACATAACACTCCTCCGTCCTATCCGATATGCAAAGCCTTTCCGCGCTTCATCCTATTGTCCATCCGTATCCTTCTCTACGATTTCCGGCAATTCCTTGCCAGGCTGTTGCCAAACCTCTGCCGGCTGCGCCATGAACGGTCTCTGCGGCATCCCCTGTGGCTGTGCTTCTCTCGTCGGCTGCTGCCATGTTCCCTGTGGCTGCATCTCTCCTGCCGGCTGCTGCCATGTCCCTTGTGGTTTGACCTCCTCTGCCGCTCTCCATGCCGCCTCTTCTTTCTCGTCTATCATGTCCAGTTCTTTCTTCTTGCCCATAATCAGCTTGAAACCGACCCAGATAATCGCAATACTGATGAGAAGCCTTGGCACATCCGTACCGATTGCCCTTGTAAAGACCGCTATATACTTATAATAGAATTCATTTCCCATGATAAAGCGCAGAAACCTGCAAAAAGTCTGCCATAACATACTGACTCCCACAAGAATCAGCAACGCTGCAAATACTTTCCGGTATTTCCCGGTAATAAATTCCTTAATGGAGTCCATATCATTCTCCTTGATGCCAAACAAATACTCGTCTTTGAGCCGATAGAATTCCTCATCGCTTAAAGTCCCCAGATTGTTGGCATGGAAAAAACCATATACCCAGATGATCATAATGATAAACCCTAACAACGACATATTCGTATAAAATGTCGCCATGAATGCAAGCGCGAATAAAGATAGCAGGCTGACGCCCGTTTTCATAAATCCATAATACATCTCTCCCGCTCCTGGCAAAAAGGAAAAGCAAAATAATAAAAATCTGTTCTTCTTCTTTCTCATTTTAATAATCCTCCAATCCAATTATTTGATCCCATTTATTGCTTAATTGACTACAATAGTCATCCATTCTTTCATTCAGGCGGTACACGAGCTTCTCCTGCCCATGTCCCATATCGTCTTCTGAACGGATGTTTTCCGGCATGACGAGCATGATGCCAATTGCTGCGGCTGTTGCCGTAAGCACTTTCACACTATAAGCCAATAACTTGAAATTCTTGCTATCTCTCTTTCTTTTGTATATCCGCCTCATAATATCATTTTTGAATTCCTTCGGCGGGCGTAACAACGGTTCTGCCTGCGTCACGGCAATCAACTTCTCTAACTCTTCTTCTGAGAGATAACATCCCGGCATACCGCTCTGTAACCTGCTATTGGCAGAATCGCCAGGAATCCTTTTCACAATCCCCCGTATCCGTTTGCTATCACTCATGCGCTATTCTCCTTTCTGTATATTTTACGAAGCATATCCCTTGCCCTGTAGAGCTGCGTCTGTATCGTTTTGATCTTCTGCCCTCGTTTGGCGGCGATTTCTTTCACATCCATTTCCTCACAATAATACGCTTGCGCAATTTCATTGTACGGCGGCCTAAGCTGCCTGCAGTTTGTTAACAGCATTTCTTTTACTTCATTTTCCATATAGATATTCTCTGGCGTTTCTTCTACCGGGTTCCGCTTCATGCAATCCTCAAGCATAAGATTTTCTGTCGGGATGCTCCGCCTGCCGGAATGAGACATATAATCAATGCACTTATTCGTCGCAATCCTGCAAATCCAAGCTTTCGCATTACTACCGTCGAAACTCTTCAAATGCTCATAAGCAGAAAGGAAAGTATCTTGTGCCAAATCCTCGGCAGCAAAGTAATCCGAGGTCATCCTATAACAAATCGTAAAAACAAGATTCTGGTAAGAATCAATCAGCGCTGTCAATTGTTCTTCCTTATGAATATGCCTCGCCTCCCCTCTGCTTTCATACATCTTCATTTATTAAAACGGGACCCGCTCCCTAATGTCTTCATTTTTTCAATATTTTTTTAAAAAATTTCAGGATCTTCTAATAATAATGCTTTCCTAATCAGGAAGAGACATGAAAACACCGGAAACCTGCGCCCCTTTAGGATGCCGGTCTCCGGTGCCAAAAACATGCTTATTGCTGGAAGATCTGCTGGTAAACCTTTGTCTGGAATCGAAGTATCTCGCCTATCCTCCTGTTCTCTCCTGCCTGATAATTCACATTGCTTCTCATGCCGTTGATCATATCTCGTACCATATTGATCATCTCGCTCACTGATATGGTAAACTTCAACTGGCTCTCATACAGCTCCCTCGCCGCTTTCACCTGCGCATCAAGGCTGCGGGAAAAAGGCTGCGCCTCCATTGCATGATAGCATTCTACCATACTGTTCTCTAACGGAAAGGTATCCTTCGTGTCAGAGAAAAACGACGCCCCCATATCAAAAATAGGACAAAAACGGTATTTCCGGCTCTTGATGTCATAAAGAAGAGAGATATTCCTGGTATTGCGTCCCGTGTTCATGAAAAAAGCGTCTAACTCTATCATTTTAGCCAAATGCGCGCCAAAGCCTTCTAATCCAGTCACGTTCTCTACCAATTCCACTGTATAGAGAATGCGTTCTTTGACATCACCGATCCGTCCTAACGTTTTCTCTAATCCAAATCCTGTATAATTTTTTGATAAATGCTCCAAGGATATGATCTCTTCATTTTCACCTTTGAAATTTTCGCTGCGACATCCCCGATATGTACGTTCGCCATAGGTGATCATCGTTGGCTCATATTTCACGAACTCTTCTACATTAGAATATTGTAAAAGGCGGGAGACTACCACTTCTGCAAGGCTCTCAAATCCTAATCTGTCCGCCTTATACCAGTATCCGTCCTGTAGCCACTTCAACTGGTCCCCTGTCGAAGAATGTTCTGCCCCGGTCACAATATATTCTTTGGAAATTTCTGTCGTATTCATCATAGCGCCTCCTAGTATAATAATGATGTAGTCAATAAGACTACTTGGTTAACAAGTTTCTATAAAATCAGATAACAGAAGAAGGTGTTCTTCCTTCATCAGATGTTATCGTAAATAATTATCATGTCTGACGGTTCCTGATAGACACCAGATAAAGCATAAGGTATTATCTCTTTGGATAGGACAAAGAATGCCCGCCTCCTTGGGATGCTGATTTATCAGCAGATACCTACAAGAAAGTCAATTAGTCCATTCGACAGGGGTTTATGTTTTAGCTGGTTGGGAGCCGGAAGGCAATACCCGAATAACACGCTAGGTTGTGTACCTGCCAGATTGGAAATGGATTCCTATCAGAAAGGAGCTTTTGCTTATGTCAAACAAAGTTATCTTTAATCTTGATGAATTATTCATCTCTGTTGGTATTGATGTCGGCGCTGACTTCTCCTGGATGTCTATCGCACTTCCCAACCAACAATTCGTAGGAAAACCTTATAAAATCCTACACAATAGCATGCATTCCCTTACAACCGCTGTTTCTAAAATAAAAGAAGCAGAAGAGCTGTATTCTTTGGAAAGTCACATTTTCCTGGAATCCACGGGAATTTATCATTACCCACTCTTCTGCTATCTTCGTGATAAGGGTTTTAACTGCTCGGTTATAAATCCTATCATCACTAAGAATAGCACAAACTTAAACATAAGAAA